>CAZDSO010000020.1:0-3007 GCA_964508045.1 uncultured Planctomycetia bacterium
TTGCACTCCTGCCATGGATCGGGGGTGAAATTTCCCGAAAAAACCCGTGCACCCCTCTGAGGACTTGAAATTCGAGGGTCACCCTGGACCCCTATGCCTTGAAATGTTGTTTTCGCGAGAACCTTTTTTCCTGCGAGTGACGCAAGTTTACGAAAAGGAAGGGAGGACCACGACTTATTTGCAGCGCGAAACGCTCATCCACAATTCCCCATTTCCCATTTCCCCCTGGTGTTGTACCATTCCCCCTTTCCGCGGAGACGCGTCCGTGAAATCGATACTCGACATCCTGGGAGCCAAGGCGGCCACGATCGTGCTGCTCGTCGCGATCGCGCTCGCCTGCGCCGTGGGCACCTTCTTCCGCCTGGAAGACGCCTTCCGCCTCGTCTACCACGCCCCCTGGTTCTTCTTCCTGTTGGGCGCGCTGGCCGTCAACACGCTCGCCTGCACGGCGTCCGAGCTGTTGAAGAAAACCGTCCCCCTGAGCTTCCTCCTCCTCCACCTCGGCACCCTCGTCATCCTCGCGGGAGGATCCTGGGGCTACCTGGCGGGGGAAAAGGGACACGTGAGCCTCGGCGTGGGCCGTGAAACCAGCACGTTCGACGGGCAATGGGACGGCGAGGACGAGATGGTCCTTGCGGACAAGAAGACCTTCCACGGGGAATTGCGCGGCGTCCGCGAGGGCCGCGTGATCTTCTTCCCCCGGGGCGGGAAACCCCTCGTCGTTCCGCTCGAGGCGGTGCGAAACGTCGGCGTGGACCCCGAGAGGCCCGGCCGCGCCTTCGAGAAGGATCTCGTCCACGGGGGGGACGGGACCCGCCTCGAGGGGTTCGTCGAAGCGATCGGCCCCGAAACGGTCCGCGTACGCGTCGAGGAAGACGTGAAGGAATTCCCCCGCGACCAGCTCGTCTTCCTCCGCATGGGGGCCCCGGACCTCCGCCCGCTCGGCTTCACCCTGCGCCTCGAGGATTTCCGGATCGAGCGCTACGAAGACACCGTGAAGCAGCTCGTCGTGTTCGAGCGGCCCGACGGGACGCGGCTCAAGGCCGACGCCGACCAGGAAGGCCTTCTGGACCTGGGAAAGGGATTCCGCGCGCGCATCCTCCGCGTCCTGCCCGACGCCTGGGTGGACGACGAGGGCCGGCTCCACAACCGGTCCGACCAGCCCGAGAACCCCGCCGTCGAAGTGGAGATCGCCTGGAAGGGCGGCAAGGAGACCCGCGTCGCCTTCTCCCGGTTTCCCGAGTTCCACGGCTCGAAGAAGAAATCCGGCGTCAAGGTGTTCTTCATGAGCGGGGGGGGCATGCCCAAGGCCTACATCAGCGAGGTCGAGATCCTCGAGGAAGGCGTGCCCGTCCAGTCCGGCCGCATCGAGGTCAACGACCCCCTCCGGTACGGAGGCTACCTCTTCTACCAGTCCGACTACGAGATGGGTTCCGGGCCCCCCCGGTCGGTCTTCCAGGTGGT
Source organism: uncultured Planctomycetia bacterium (assembly GCA_964508045.1). Taxonomy (GTDB): domain Bacteria; phylum Planctomycetota; class JAKEIC01; order JAKEIC01; family CAZDSO01; genus CAZDSO01. The sequence goes on from CAZDSO010000020.1 coordinate 1,465, forward strand.
GAAGGACCCCGCCTGCGAAGTGGCCTATGCGGGGTTCATCCTCCTGATGCTCGGGGCCGTCGGCGCGTTCTACGTCCGGCCGCTTCGCGCGGCCCGGCGCCGGGCCGCCTCCCGGAGGAGCGAAACGGGAACGGCCGGACAGGAAGACGGGAAGACGGCGGCCAGCGAGGATGAGAACGACTTCCCGCCCATCGGCAAGGGGGGGGCGGAAGACGGGACCGGCATGACGGGGAAGGAGGAGATCTGATCGTGGATCCGGAACAGCTCATTCGCGCCCTCATCCTTCCCGCCTTCGGGCTCTACCTGGTGAGCGCCGGGCTCTACCTGGCCCGCCTGCGGCGCGCGGGCATCGGCGTGGCGGCCCTCGCCTTCGGAGTCAACGCCGTCGCCGTGTTCTACCGCGGCATCGAAGCCGGCCATCTCCCCTTCTCCAACATGTACGAGACCATGATCACGCTGGCCGCGTGCATGTTCCCCTTCCTCCTCTTCTCGGAATTCGGCTTGAAGAGCCGGACGGGATGGATCGACGGCCTGCTCGCCGCGATCATCCTCTTTCCGAGCGCCTTCGAGATCTCGTCCACCTTCACGCCCGCCATCAAGAAACTCCCCCCCGCCCTGCGAAGCAACCTGTTCTTCCCCCACGTCATGACCTATCTCTTCGCCTACGCCGCGCTCTCCAAGGCCATGATCCTCTCGGTCCTCTCCCTGGCCCAACGCGCCATCGAGAAACGGAAACGCACCGGAAAGACCCCCTGGGTCCCCCTCGAAAAATCGGCCTACCGCATCACCGGCATCGGCTTCCCCCTCCTCACCGCCGGCCTCCTGCTCGGCGCCGTGTGGGCCAAGCAGGCCTGGGGCGACTACTGGTCCTGGGACCCCAAGGAAGTCTGGTCGCTGATCACCTGGCTCGTCTACCTCGTCTATTTCCACCTCCGGGCCGGCCATCCGCGACCCGGCGCCTGGAGCGAGACGATGAACCTCATCGGCTTTGGCACCGTGATCGTGACCCTCCTGGCCGTCAACCTCTCCGGCATCTTCGGCGGCCTCCACGCCTACGCATGAACGGGCCGCAAACCCCTCCCGACGCGAAGGAAGAGCGACCGCTCGCGCCCCATGCAAATCCCAAACCAATCCTACTAATATAGTAGGGTTCCCGGCGCGGATTCCCGGTTTCTTCTCTTGAAGGATCGCGGCCCGGACGGTCCATATTATTCCTACCAATTAAGTTGGGATTCTTCCTCCCCGGCGGGTTACCCGGAGAAACCCTACGAAAAAAATTGAATTTTTTTTTGACAAGATTCCGCTTCCACGCGTAGACTTTTCCTCTCGACACATGCACATGCAAACGGGGGCATTGGGGAGGAGTACCTTGGTCGGCTTTTTCTACAGACGGTCTGGTTCCGGACCCTTCAAGGCTACCGGATTCGTTCCCTTCCTCCCTCTGTTTCCCCGCTCGCGTGACAGGTTTCAGGGCGTGTTTTTGCGCCTTCGCTCCGTCCCGAGGTCCGACTGATTTCGAGAGTGTGCCGATGAAACGAGTCTT
>CAZDSO010000020.1:3107-38752 GCA_964508045.1 uncultured Planctomycetia bacterium
GCCACACGCGGCAGCACCCGGACCCGGGGACGGGGTGCAAGACGTGCCACAAGTAACCCGCTGAGGGAGGATGACGATGCGTGTTTGTTCCTTCTGGATCGAAGCGACGGTCGCTTCCGTGATTCTGGGAAGCCTGGTCCTCGGGGGATGCGCGGATTCCGACGATGCGCCGCGGTTCGCGGCGGGCACGGAACCCGAGCTCGTGTACGCCAAGAGCCTGCATGCCACGGCCCAGGGGATGCGCACGGCGTGGGAGGCGCCGGACGGCATCGGCGCGTTCACCGGCATCAGCTACGACTCGGTCGGATGCAAGAACTGCCACGAGTGGGGATCGTACATTCCCCGGCCGGACCGGGACACCTGCGCGGCCTGCCACCTGGACGGCAAGGAGAAGGACAACGAGACCTGCTACAGCTGCCACAAGCGGCAGTACTTCACCAACAAGCCCGGCGAGCTGGACGAGCCCGATGTGCACCGCGCCGCGAACATGGCCTGCGTGGACTGCCACAAGGACGGCGACCTGCACGGGGACCCGGAAGTCTACGCCTCGATGCTCGAGGAGGGCGCCATCGACGCGAGCTGCGAGAGCTGCCACGCGGAGATCTCGCCCACGCGGGCGCACACGGTCCACGGCGAACGCCTCCACTGCTCCGCCTGCCACACGCGAACGGTCTTCTCCTGCTACAACTGCCACCTGGACACGATGGTCGGCGGCGGGGGCTCGATCGCGGCCGCGAAGATGACCGACTGGGTGTTCCTGATGAACGACCAGGCGGGCCGGGTGAAGGCCGCGAACTTCCAGAGCGTCGCCTACGAGGCGGGGGGCGCGGGGGCGAACAGCTTCGTGGTGTTCGCGCCCTACGAGGCGCACACGGTGATGCCCGTGGGCCGTCCGTGCACGGCGTGTCACGGCACCGCCATGAACGACGCCCTCGAGGAGCTCGTGAACGACGACAAGATCACGGTCACGGAGTGGGATGCGGCGACGAACTCGATCAAGCACGTGACGGGCGTCGTGCCCGTCATCGACGGGAAACTCGAGTTCCAGCACCTGGCCTACGACGACTCGAAGCCCGCGGACGAAAAGTGGTCGCCCCTGACCACCACGACATGGAAGACCCAGTACCACTACGGAAAGCCCCTGACGCCCTGGCAGATCCAGAAGATGAAGCAGGTCCAGACGGTCTCCGACTGAACGACCGAACAAAGGAGGTCCTCTCGATGCGAGCGAAACGAGCATCGGCGTGTTTCCCGGTGATTCTCGCGGCAGGGTTCGTTGCCGTGCTCCTGGCCGGCGCCGGCTGCGACGAAATCGACAGGCCGGGCGAGCCGGAGCAGGCGCGGTTCGAGGCCTACGAGACCTTTCCGACGTCGCTCCACGCCACGGCGGAGGGCATGCGCACCGTCTTCAACATGGACGGCGAGGGGCCCTACGACGACGGCTTCGGCACCCACACCGGCAAGGATTACGAGACCATGGGATGCAAGATGTGCCACGAATGGGGCTCCTTCGTCCCACGGCCGCCCCGCGACACCTGCGACGCCTGCCATCTCGACAACCGGGAGACCGAGGACCACACCTGCTACGCCTGCCACAAGCGCCAGTTCCTCATGAACGATCCCTCCAAACTCGCCGAGTCCGACGTGCACCGCAGCATGGGCATGACCTGCGTGGAGTGCCACAAGCTCGAGGAACTCCACGGCGACGGGACCCCCTACAAGTCCCAGTTCGAGGTGAGCGACGAGACCCGCGTCACCTGCCAGGACTGCCACACCAAGATCCGGTCCACCGCCTCCCACGACGCCCACCTCGATGCGGAGGGCAACCGCAAGCTGGACTGCTCCGCCTGCCATTCCCGCACCGTCATGGCCTGCTACAACTGCCACCTCGACCACGGCTCCGTCCACCAGGGCATGAAGAAGGACTGGCTCTTCCTCATGAACGACGACCGGACGGGCCGCGTCCGCGCCGCGACCTTCCAGTCCGTCTCGACCCACAACTCCCTGACCTCCGTCGACAAGTTCATCGGCTTCGCCCCCTTCGAGGCCCACACCACCATGCCCAGGGGGAGGGAGTGCGACGCCTGCCACGGCAACACCAACGCCGCCATCGACGATTTCAACACCAACGGCTCCATCAAGGTCACCGAATGGGATACCACCACTACGCCACACGATTTGTGGAAGCTCGACGGCGTCATCCCCGTCATCGGACCCGACGCCTCCGGTGACGAGCGGATGATCTTCGACTACCTGGAATACGATCCGGATGGGGACTCCTGGTCCGAGCTGGTCACCACCGGCGACACCGCCGTCCAGCACATCTACGGCTCCCACCTCACCGACGCCCAGCTCGCCTGCCTCACGGCGCCCAAGTTCCCCGATCCCTCCATCACGCGGATCTGGCCGAAGCACGGAGACCCCGCCGGCGGATACACCCTCACCATCCTGGGCCGGGGTTTCTGGTCGAAATCGGAGGTGACGATCGGCGGAACGGATGCGACCAACGTCGTCGTCGTCAACTCCTGGAAGATCACCTGCGAGGTGCCCTCGGGCACCTCGGATACCGACGTGGACGTCGTCGTCGACAACTATCCCACCGAACCCACCGCCCCCGAGGACACCCTGGTCGACGGGTTCCATTACGACTGATCCCCTCGGCTCGCCGACCGGTTCGGGACCCAGACGGTCCCGGACCGGCGGGCCATGCAGACCGTCATCCACGCCTTTTTTCAATCCAGCCGGAAAATTTTTTTCGTTATTCCCGAAGCGACATAACGCAAATTTCGGGCCAATGCGTTGCGGGATCCGTCGGGAAATCCCCATTCCAAAGGCGTTCCATCCTGTATTCCAGAACGGGAATATATTTGCACGTGCATATTCCATTGGAGGTCAAGGGGTTACAAATCCGACGAAAACCATATGAAAACTATTATTTATTTTGATCCCGGAGGTTTTTTTCTGTATTTTCCCTTTTGGATCGGAGTCAGGGGAACAGCTCCGGGGCGATCAGCAGAGAAGAGGATGCTTTGATCGAACGCATCGATTGCCGTCCTGGTGAAACAGCTTCGAGGAACTTCCTCCTCCTCCCTCCGTTTCCCCGCTCGCGTGACAGGTTTCAGGGCGTATTTTTGCGCCGTCGCTCCGTCCCGAGGTCCGACTGATTTCGAGAGTGTGCCGATGAAACGAGTCTTGTTCGGCCTGGCGGTTCTGGTCCTTTTGGGTTGGGTCTTCTCGCCCCTGCCGTCGTTCGCGGCGGAGGAGCCCGCGGAAGCGGAAGGGGAGGAGGAGGCGAAGGGAGAGGAGGAATCGGCGCCTCCGGCGGAGGAGGAAGCCGAACCCGCGGGGGAGGAAGAGGCGGAAGAAGCGGAAGAGGTGGCTTCGTGGCCGTGGGCGAAGAAGCCCACGCCGGAGTTTCACGGGCGGATCACGGAACGCTACCGCATCCGCACGACGTCGGAGGAGTCGGACCAGGACCTCCGGAGTGTTCTGAACCTGGAGGTGAAGAACCTGTACAAGGACCAGCTGGATCTTTCGCTGGACGTGGGTTTCTTCTGGGATCTCTGGGGTCGCCAGGACAGCCGGTACGGGGGGGAGGTTTTCTATTTCGAGGACTTCTTCGATTCGTACGAGACGAAGATCCAGGGGCGGGTGTACGGGCTGGAGTTGTCGTGGGAGGAGGTGGTGGAGGGGCTGGACGTCTCCTTCGGGCGGCAGCAGCTGCACAAGGGGGAGCCTCTTCACTTCGACGGATTGCGTCTTTCCTACTCTCCGTCGCCGGTGTTCGAGGTGACGCTGGCGGGCGGGTTGCCGGTGTACTACGGGGAGACGCAGTGGGTGTCGAACTTCGAGGCGGCGGGATACGTGGAGTTCTTTCCGGGGTACGGTCTGAAGGGCTACCCGGACCGGGCGACGAAGTTGACGCTGGAGTACGTGCACGTGCAGGAGGGGGATCCCGAGCTGTCGGACGACTACATGTCGTTCCAGGTATGGCAGCGTTTCTTCGGGGGGGCGTCGACGGTGTACCTGAAGGGGGGTTTCCTGAACGGCCAGACGCGGGACGTGACGGCGTCGCTGCATTGCCGCTGTCCGTTCACGGGGGTGGAGCTGCGGATGCGGTACATGGCGTCGCCGACGACGTGGGGGGAGATTGAGGCCGGAGAGCGCGAGGATCTGACGGTGGACATGGCTCCGTTCACGGCGCTGACGGGGGCGTACTATCCGTTCCGGCAGTTCGACGTGTCGGCGTACAAGCAGTTCTGCCCGTACTTCGGTGCGTCGCTGGCCTACACGGGGCGGGATCCGGTTCGGGACCGGTACGAGACGTCGTTCAACCACGATTTCGACCGGTACGCGGGGACGGCGTACGTGTACGACGTGATGGATGCGGACCTGGACGTGTCGTTGACGGCGGAGTTGTACGGTTCGGACGGTCCGGTGGAGGACCAGACGAACGTGACGTGGGGTTTCGACATGACGTGGCGTCCGTCGGAAGCGGTGCGGGTGACGGCGGGATCGCACTTCTTGAAGTACCGGATCGTGCGGGAGCCGGATCGAGACACGCGCCTGACGGAGCGCTACAACGTTCGCGTGATGCGGGTGGGGATCGAGGTGAGGCCGTTGCCGACGCTCCGTGTCGGGGTTCGCTACGAGATGGAGAGCGACGAGGGGGCGTGGGTGGACGAGACGAGCGACACGCTGGAAGTCCGGGCGAGTTTCCAGTTCTAGAGACGTTCCAATCGAGGTTTTCGACAGATGGCGAGACGCAACGCGCTGCTGGTGGGTTTCACCGTCGTGCTGGGCGCGGCGGCCCTGATGTCGTGCTCCCTGTTCGAGGGTCTTGGCGGCGGGGGGGAGACGGACACGGGGCCGGCGGTGTTCAACCACAAGATCCACCACGTAGACATGGGCATGGGCTGTTCGGAATGCCACGCGGGGGCGTCGAAGGCCGCGGAGGCGGGCCTGCCGGCGCTGGACCTCTGCTTGGCCTGCCACGAGGAGCCGGAGGCGGGAAGCGCGATCGCGAAGGCGATCGGGACGTTGCAGGACCGGCAGAAGGCGGGCGCGCCGCTGTGGGGTCCCGAGGCGGTCTCGGACCTGACGTTCTCGCACCAGGCCCACCTGAAGGGCGTGACGTACCGCCTGGCGAGCGGGCAGCAGAAGGAGCTGGCGTGCAGGGACTGCCACGGCGAGGTGGGGACGACGGCGTCGCTTCCGTCGGCGACGCGTCCTCCGATGGACCTTTGCACGGACTGTCACGAGCGGGGCGGCGTCGCGGACGAGAAGGGAAAGCCGACGCGCGCCGCGGCGGCGCTGATGGCGTGCGCGACGTGCCACGAGACGTATCGCGCGGACGTGCGGCCCGCGGATCACCGGGGGTTGTGGAAGACGGCGCACGGCGAGCGTCTCCGTTTCGGGTTCGACGAGGAGGCGTCGAAGCGTTGCGCGTACTGTCACCGGGAGGACTTCTGCACGTCGTGCCATCAGGTGGAGAAACCGAAGTCGCACACCCAGTTCTTCCGCCTGCGGGGCCACGGGATCGACGCCTCGCTGCACCGGGAGCGCTGCCTCACCTGCCACCGCGAGGACGTGTGCGAGCGCTGCCACGAATCGACGCGCCCGCAGGGTCACGGGGGCAGCTGGGCGGGCGCGCCGTACCGGCACTGCTCGTCGTGCCATCTTCCGTTGAGCATGACGCGGTGCACGGTGTGCCACAAGCGCGCGGACCACGAGATCGCGCCCCTGTATCCGCGGGACGCGAACCACACGGGCAACTGCACGATGGCGTGCCACACGCGGCAGCACCCGGACCCGGGGACGGGGTGCAAGACGTGCCACAAGTAGGGCTCCATGACGAAGACCCTCTGAATTACGCAACCGTTGGATTGGGAGGAACCATCCAGATGAATGTCACAAGACGCACGTTCCTCAAGGGATCCGCCGCGGCGGCGTTCGCCGCGGCATTCGGATGCGCCTCGAAGGACCGGCCCCCGGTGGAGGGGACGGGCCACTGGGAGCGGCCCTTCCGGCTCAAGTCGGGGACCGAGACGACCACGATCTGCTGCTTTTGCGGCGTGGGCTGCGGGGCGATCGTCACCTCGGCCACGGTGGACGGCGAGGTCCAGGTCGTCAATCTCGAGGGGGACCCGGACCATCCGATCAACCAGGGCGCGCTGTGCTCGAAGGGATCGGCCCTGTCGCAGATTCCCAACGCCCCGGACTTCGACCTGGCCAGGGAGCCCGACGGCAACGACGGGGCGAGGCTGGTGCAGCCCCTGAAGCGGGCGCCCGGCGGCACGGAATGGCAGCCGATCACCTGGTCCACGGCGATCAGCGAGATCGCCGCCAAGATCCAGTCGGTCCGGGACACGGGCTTCGTCACGACCGACGGATCGGCTCGGACGGTGAATCGCACCGAGAGGGTCTATTCGCTGGGGGGCGCGTCCCTGGACAACGAGGAGTGCTACCTGCTGGTGAAGATGTTGCGGGCGCTGGGGCTCGTGTACATCGAACACCAGGCGAGGATATGACACAGCTCCACCGTGGCGGCTCTGGCAGAGTCGTTCGGACGCGGGGCCATGACGAACCACTGGATCGACATCAAGAACACGGACTGCGTGCTCATGATCGGGTCGAACGCCGCGGAAAACCACCCGGTCTCCTTCAAGTGGATCGAGGAGGCGCGCAGGAACAACGGGGCCAAGCTGATCGTGGTGGACCCCCGGATCACGCGAAGCGCCGCGAAGGCCGACCTCTACGGCCGGATCCGTTCGGGAACGGACATCGCCTTCATCGGGGGGCTGATCAACTACGCGCTGACCTACGGGAAATACAACGCGAACTACGCGCTGAACTACACGAACCTGGCCTACCTGATCGACGGCGCCTACGACGGGAACGACGTGGCGAACAAGGGCATCTTCACGGGCATGACCGCCTACCATCCGACGAACAATCCGGTCCCCAAGTACGACAAGTCGTCCTGGGCCTACCAGACCGACGACTCCGGGCCCGTGATCGACGGCAACTATCCGAACACGCCCACGGACGCGGAGTCGGTCTTCGACATCCTTCGGACCCACTACAGCCGGTACACGCCGGACATGGTCTCGAGCATCACGGGGATCGACAAGAACACCTTCCTGCAGATCGCCGAGGCCTACTGCAACACGGGGAATCCGGGCCAGTCCGGCACGATCATGTACGCCATGGGCACCACCCAGCACACGTACGGGACGCAGAACATCCGGTCCTACGCGATCCTGCAGCTGCTGCTGGGCAACATGGGCGTGGCCGGCGGCGGCATCAACGCCCTGCGCGGCGAGTCCAACGTCCAGGGCTCGACCGACATGTGCCTTCTGCACCACATCCTTCCCGGCTACCTGGGCGTGGTCGAGGCGGACATGCTCACCCTGGGCCTCCAGACGAGTCCGGCGACGGTGAAGAACTCGGGCAACCTGACCGGGACCACCACGCCCCCCTCCCTGATCATCGACGGGCTGACCGGCATCGACCGCGACGAGGTGCGCGCGGGCGACCGGATCCGGATCACCACGGTCGGCGCGCCCGACTACGGGAACGTCTACGTGATCGAGGCCGTCATCAACGCGACCTCGGTCCGCGTCCGGAGTCGGTGGAACGGCACCAAGGAAGTGGACGTGAAGGGCGGCATCCTCAACAACTGGACCAATGGGAACGGCTATTCCATCACGAGCGAATCCGCCGTCGACCACACGGTGGCGACGGACTCCTACCTCGGGCAATGCACCAAGAAGGCCCTCGCCGGCGTGAAGGACGTCCTTGGGAATGAACGGCTCAGCGCCGACTGGTGGCAGTATTATCCCAAGTACATGATGAGCCTCCTGGCCGCGTGGTGGGGGGGCTCGGACCGTTTCACCGCCGCCGATCCCCACGGGGGCGATTTCGGCTACCAGTTCCTGCCGAAGGTCGACCCCGACACCAACTACTCGCACATCAACATCTTCGAGCACATCAACGCGCTCGGCGCGACGGTCCCCCAGATGATGATGTGCTGGGGCCAGAACCCCGCGGTGGGGGGCCCCCAGTCGGTCTTCGAGCGCCAGCAGCTGGAGAAGCTCGACACCCTGGTCTGCGTGGACCTGTGGGAAACCGAGACCTCCGCCTTCTGGAAACCGGACGCTTCGGGCAACTCGTTCGGCACGGGAACGCCCACCGCGAACATCGACACCACCGTCTACCTGCTTCCCGCCAAGGCCTCCATGGAGAAGGAGGGAAGCATCTCGAATTCCGGGCGCTGGCTGCAATGGCGCTATCCCGCCCGGGACGGAAGCGTGGAATTCCACAAGGGCGGCCACCTCGCCGCCCAGGGCTACGGCACCAAGGCCGACCTCGACATCATCAACGACCTGATGCTCGAGCTGAAGAGCCTGTACGCGGGCGCGACGACGGTCGCGAACGGCCTGGGCATCGCCGAGATGACCTGGGGCTTCGAGACCGACGGCTACGGTGTACAGGGCTCGGTCGCCGACCCCAGGAAGGTGGCCCGCGAGGTCAACGGGTTCGTCATCCAGAACCCCGGCGACTCGAACACGGTCGCCCGCAAGGCGAACTCGCAGAAGAGCAGCTTCGGCCAGCTCCTGGCCAACATCGACACCAGCGCCGCGCCGGACGAGATGACCGTCTCGGGCAACTGGCTCTACTGCGGCTCCTACGTGGAACCGGGCGCCGATCTGCTCGCGCCCCAGAGCGGCGACTACGCCGGCAACCGCATGACCAAGCGGGTGCCCGTGGACAACTCCGCCTCGGGCATCGGGCTCTTCTCCAACTGGTCGTGGTGCTGGCCCATCAACCGGAGGATCATCTACAACCGGGCCTCCTTGAACCCCACGGGGGGCTCGCCCGACATCTACGAGCCCTGGTCCGACAAGTGGGTCATCAAGTACGACTACACCGCCGGCGGCTGGGCCCCGGGCGGCGACGTCCCCGACGGCGGGTGGAAGCCCGAGGACTACATGGCCTTCATCATGAAGGAAGAGGGCGCCTCCCATATCTGGGGGCCGGGACGGGTCGACGGGCCCCTGCCGGAACACTACGAACCGGCCGAGACCCCTCTCGCGCAGCACCCCTTCGGCACGGGACACTGCCTGTGGAACCCGACTGTGATCTACGACGACTACAAGGGCACGGGAAGCGACTTCTACCAGTACGACAACGAATCCACCTTCGGGGACAGGAGCACCTACCCCGTCGTGGGAACCACCTACCGCCTCGTGGAGCACTGGCAGGCGGGCGCCATGACGCGCAACCTGCCCTGGCTGGTCGAGCTCCAGCCCGACATGTTCTGCGAGATGAGCGAGGAGTTCGCGGCCAGTTTCAACCCGGCCATCCAGAACGGGGATACGGTGAAGGTGACCACGGCGAGGAACACCGCCAATCCCGTGACCTGCGTGGCCCTGGTGACGAAGCGTTTCAAGCCCTTCGACGTCATGGGGAGCATCGTTCACCAGGTCGGCCTGCCCTGGCACTTCGGCTACCGGGGTCTCGGCCAGGGGAACAGCGCCAACCTGCTCACGCCCCACATCGGGGACCCCAACACCCGGATCCCCGAGTACAAGGCGTTCCTCTGCAAGGTGGAGCCCGCCTAGACCCGGCGGAATGAAACAAACGACGGTCCTGGACCGAATTTGAGGAGGACACGATGGTCGAGTACGGAATGCTGATCGACACCTCGCTGTGCATCGCCTGCCGCGGCTGCCAGGTCGCCTGCAAGCAATGGAACCAGATGCCCGCCGAGATCACCCAGAACACGGGGAACTACAAGAACCCGCCCGACCTCACCTACCACACCTGGACCCTGGTCGACTTCCAGGAGTACCGCGACGTGGCCGGCAAGGTCCACTGGGTCTTCCGCAAGGAACAGTGCCGCCACTGCGTGGACCCGGGCTGCATGAACGCATGCCCCGTCCCCAACGCCATCGTCAAGGACGGCTCCGGCGCCGTGATCGTCAACCAGAACCTCTGCGGCGACTGCGACACCGAATGCTACGACGGTTGCCCCTGGGCCATCCCGCGCTTCGTCGGCTACGACCACGACGCCCCGGACAAGAACCGGGCCAACTGGATGCACGAGGCCTGGAAGTGCTGGATGTGCCGCGACCGCATCTCCGAGGGGCGCCCCACCGCCTGTTCCCAGACCTGCCCCACCGGCGCCACCCGCACCCTCAACAAGACGGGCCTGATGGCCGTGGCCCTGGAGCGGTTGAACCACCTCAAGGCCAACGGCTTTCCCAACGCCAGCATCTGGCCCCCGGCCGGCTACGAGACCAACGTCATCTGGATCCTGGTCGACAAGCCGGAGCGCTACCAGGTGGTGGAACGCCCCGCATCCCCGGCCACCAAGCCGCTCCGTCCCGCCGACGGCATGGACATCGCCCCCAGGCTGGCCTCCGCCGGCGCCCTCGGGAGCCTCGCTCTCGCGGCCGCCGCGAAATTCGTTGAACGGGCGGAAAAGGTCCGGAAAACCGGAAAAGACGAGTCATAGGACAAGACACATGAATCCACGGACACCGAGGGGCGGCCCCGCCGGGTCGCCCCGCGCTCTTGAAGGATGAAACCATGTCTCAAAAGGACGAGACCGTCGCAGAACATCCCGATCCCGACGTGCAGGCCGCCGAACGGGCCGTCGAGAACGTCCCCCACGCGTGGAGCGTGCCCCCTCCCTACCTCGCCTTCCGCCTGGACGTCCTCCGGCTGTCACGAACCCCCACGGCTTCCGCCGACCCGCGCCCCCTCCGTGGCGCCGCCACGGACGAGGAGATCGAGAACAAACTGCGGGCGGGAGAAAGCCTCCTTACGCCGTCGGAGCCCGTCCTGGACGAGGCGTTCGCGAACCGGATGGCCAAGATCGCCCGGCTCATGAAGGAGGCCGGCGTCCCGGGAAGCGGATCCTTCCTCGATGCCCTGGAGGCGAAGAATACGCCTCCCGACCTGCCCGCCCTGGCCGCGGCGCTTCGCGCCCGGGATGCGGATACCCCCCAGGCGGCCGCCGAGAAACTCGGCCTGTCGCCCTCCCTGCTCCGGTTCGCCGTGACGCATGCGCTCCACCCGCTTCTCGCGCCCGCCCGCAAGGCCCTTGCGGACCGCATCCGCCAGGCGTTGTGGATGCGGGGATGGTGTCCCGTTTGCGGCCTGGAGCCCGATGCGGCCCGCCTGCTCGCCGAACCCAAGGGGGCCCGGGTTCTGCACTGCCCCGCCTGCGGGATGGAATGGCGGTACAAGCGGATCTCCTGCCCCTTTTGCGGAAACGACGAACACGCCAGGATGAAGATCCTCTTCACCGACCCTCACGCTCCGCGGCGGGTGTCGGCCTGCCTGGAATGCCGGCGCTACGTCAAGGAAGTCGACGAGCGCGCCCTGGCCGAGGGGACGGAGGTGAACCTCGTCGCCGAGGAGATCACGACGCTTCATCTGGACCTGGGCGCGGAGGAGGAGGGGTTCTCGAACTGATCCTGCAGGGAAGTCCGCTCTACGGCAGGGGCTCGCCGGCGGGTTGCTCCCCGCTTTCCGGCGCGTCCGGCCCCGCTTCCCCGTGATCCTCGTGGGAGGCTTCCAGCGCCCATCCCGTGACCATGGACTTGAAGGCGTCGAGGACCGTGTAGCCCATGGACGCCATGTAGATGTGGGAGGCCACGAAGGCGGCCGCGGCGAACGCCAGGGCCGTGTGGACCAGCGCCACGATCTTCATGCCGCCCACCGCCGCCAGGACGTCCTGGAGCGGGAGGGGGAACAGGAGCAGAAGCCCCGAGAGGATGAGCAGCGGCACCAGGCCGAACATGACGCCGATGTAGGCCCACTTCTGCAGGGGGTTGAACTTCTGTTCCTCGGTGACCTCGAACGGGTGCTCTCCCCCGCGGAACACGTCCAGCCCGTAGAACTTCGCCTGCTTGATGAGCCCGCCGACGAAGTCCCTCGAGCGCGGCAGGTAGTGCTTGAACCGCTTGAAGATCAGGATGTAGGGGATCCAGAGCGCGAAGTCCACGGCGACGACCGCGCCCGTGACGTTGTGCACGGTGATGGCGGTCTTCAGCGACCCGAAGAGCGGGAAGCTCTCCGGCCAGTGGATGTGGGCCCCCGTGAAGCAAAGGAGCAAAATGCCCAGCGTGTGGACCGCGTGCCAGAGGCGCTCGAAGGGCGGGTGCAGGTAGAGCCGTCTCACCGTCATTTCTTCTTCCCCATCAACGACGCCAGGAAACGAAGCCCCCCGTGGCCGAGGAACATGCCCGCGAACGTGACGAGCACGATCAGCCCGCCGATGATGTCCAGGATCTTCAGCCTCGTCGCCCCCATCACGTATCCCACCTCGTCGAGCACCGCCTGGTCCGTGAAGAGGGCGCCCTCCTTCTCCTTTCCGGCGAGGCGCTTCGCGAGCGCGCCCCCCGGCGTGTGGCAGGCCTCGCAGTCCCTCACGGGCTCGACGCCCGTTGCGAGGATGTGCGTGCCGCCGCGCTCTTCTGGAGATCGGGCGTGGCAGATCGCGCAGTCCAGGTTCCCCCGGAAGTGGAGGTCCTTCTGGAAGAGCCAGTCGTGCTTGCCGGCCACGTCGCCCACCGCCTCGTGGCACGCCTCGCATTCCTTGCCGAGGAACCGCGCGCCCCAGCCGTCCGGCTTCGCCGACTCCACCGCCACGGCCCCGTGGCCCCCGTGGCACGCGATGCAGTCGGGGGCCTTGTCCTTTCCCTCCTGGACCGCGGCCTCGTGGACGTTGTTCTCGTCGTAGTCCCCGATCCCGTCGCGGTGGCAGCGGAGGCAGAACGCCGAGACCTCCCTGGCCTCGATCGCCCCCCCCTGCGTCTCGTGCGCCCCGTGGCAGGCCGCGCAGTCGTTCTCCACCTTCGGGGAATCGTGAACGTTTCCCGCGAGGGACTTCGCCGGCTTCTCGTGGCACCGGCTGCACGTCTCCCGGATCCTCTCCGCTGGCCACCCCGCCTGCGTCCGGTGGGCGTTGTGGCAGGACGCGCACGACGGCCCGTGCTCCACGCCGTGGGCCCCCCGGGCCCAGGCCTCGGCCGCCTCCCCGTGGCAGGTCTTGCAGAGCGCCGTCGTCCCGGCCCGGTCTCCCGACGCACCCTTCGTCTCGTGGGCGCCGTGGCACGCCGCGCACCCCGCGCCGGCCTTCTCGTGCGCGGAGCCGCGGAAGTCCTTCCCGGCCTCCTCGTGGCAGGCGCCGCACATCTTCGTCAGCGCCGGGACCGCGAAGGAGCCCTCGGCCCGGTGCACGTCGTGGCATTCCGCGCATCCCGGCCCCTTCGCGCCCTTCCCGTGCGCGCTCGCGCGGAGGGACTCCGCCGCCTCCTCGTGGCAGGCGGCGCAGGATTCCATCGTGGCCTTCTTCTCGCCCGCGCGGAGGCGGATCTCGTGGACGCCGTGGCAGTCCTTGCACGACATGTCCAGCGCCATGTGGGGGGACCCGGCAAGGCCCTTGGACGCGTCCTCGTGGCACTGGCCGCACAGCGCGGACATCTCCCGGCTCTCGAGGTCCGTGCCCGTGATCTCGTGGACCCCGTGGCATTCCTTGCAGCCGATGTCCATCTCGAGGTGGGGCGACGCCGCGAGCCCCGAGGACGCCTCGTCATGACAGCGGCCGCACAGGTCCTTCATCCCCTTCGCGTCGAGGCCGGTCCCCTCGATCTCGTGGCTTCCGTGGCAGTCGGCGCACCCCAGGCCGCCCTTGCCGTGAACCGATCCCCCGAAGGCCTCCGTCGCGTCCGCATGGCACGTCCCGCACGTGTCCGCGGGATCCTGGCCGGAGGGCGCATGCGCCCCGTGGCAGTCCGTGCACGCGAGCCCCACGCCGGCGTGGACGGATCCCTCGTACGCCTTCACGGACGGCTCGTGGCACTTCCCGCAGTAGTCCGCGGCGTCCTCGGACGCGAGGCCGGCGGGCCCGATCCCGTGGAATCCGTGGCAGTCGACGCAGGAGACTCCCTTGCCCGGCTTGTCGTGGGCGCCCCCGGCGTAGGTCTTCTCCACGTCGGCGTGGCACTGCCGGCAGGCCTGCTCCACGGATTGCCGGAAGGCGGCCTGCGACGTCGCCTCGGTGAAGACGTGCTGGAAGTTCTCGTCCAGTTCGTACCCCGTGTGGCACGACGTGCACTTCAGGTACGCCCCGTGGACCGATTTCGAGAGCGTCTCGCGGTCGACGCCCGTGGAGACGGTGTCGCCGTTCGGGAATTCCTTCTCGAATCCTTCGCCGTGGCACTCGAGGCAGGTGTCCGCCTCCTTCTTGATCTCTTGCCCGGAAGGGGGGTTCTTCTTGATCTTCTTCCAGGGGGCTTCCCCGTCTTCCCCCCAGAGGATCGGCAGGAAGCAGACCAGCGCGACGGTGATCGCGCCGAAGACCCCCAGTGGCTTGAACAAACGGGAAGCAGTCCGGGACCGGAACGCGCGGCGTTTCATGATCGACGACTCCTTGCCCTTTGAGCCCGATTCGGCCGGATGCCCGGGGATACGAATCGAGGCACCCTACTGCAGATCTCCCGGGGATGTCAAAGAAAAACCCCGGAGGGGCGCGATCGTGAAGCGTCCCTCCGGGGTGGAATCGATCCTGCCTTGGGATGTCGGATCACTCTCCGTAGAGTTCCTTGAAGTTGATGTGGGGATTGTGGCAGTACACGCAGGCCTCGGGGTCGGCCATCTTGATCTTGAGGTCGCCCCCCTTCTTCTTGATCTCCCTGAGGTCCCGCGGGCTCATGTCCGCGTGGAGGCTGCCCGGTCCGTGGCAGGCCTCGCATCCCACCTCGGCGAGGTGCTTGTCCTTCTCGGGATCCGAGAATCCGCCGGGTTTGCCGTAGCCGGTGACGTGGCAGGCGACGCACTTCTTCTTCGTCTTGTCGCACACCTTGTCCATGTCCTCGGGCTTGAGCGGCTCGAACGCCTTGGCGTGCCCGCGCTTGGCCCAGTCCCGGTACACCTTGAAGTGGCACTTCCGGCACTTCTTCGAGCCGATGAACTCGGCCTCGTCCCCTTCGGCGAACAGATGCGCCGCGACGAACGCCCCGAGGAGGACGGCCGCGAACCCGACGGCGAGAACCGCTTTCTTCCCTTTCATGTGCACCTCCTATCATCCTGGCATGGACCTTCGGCTCTTCCCGGCCCACGACGGACCGGATCGAAGCGCCGGAGACGCCCTCCGGCGTCCAGCCGGCGCCTGGTGGATTGTACAGCCCCCTCCCGACGGTTTCCGAAAAAAAGACCAGAAAGAAATTATACCGCGCCGGAAGGACAGGTCAACGGGGAGAGAGCGTTTCGCGCTGTCGGCACGTCGTGAGTCTTTCCCACCTTCCATAGGGTGGGGAGCGCGATGGGGGGGGTATCCCCCCTCCCAGGGCGCTACAAGCAATTTCGTTCCGAGACTCTTGCTCTTTTCTTAAGGATTGCTTTGGCATGGAAGGAAAACGAGACAGGTTACATCCGTCTCAACATGGGTGGGACAACCGTCTCATGTTGGCTGGGACACGACACGCCTCCATGGACAACGGATTTCCGTCACGAGCGCTGTTTCCTTGCAGATCCCTGCGGCGGTGTTGCATCATGGTTTCGCACGCGTCGTGCCCGAGTGCTTGTCATGCGCCATTCTCCTCCAGTCCCGAGCGTCGTCTTCCGTGCGGGGATCCTCCTTCTGGCGGTTCTCGCGGCGTCCATCCTGCCTTCCTGCGGGCGGGGCGAGGATGTCGAGGCCCACCGGCGGGAGCGCGCGCGGCTCGAGGAGACGGTGGAGCGGATCCACGCCGAGCATCTGAAGATCGTGACGCGGAAGATTCCTCCCGAGCTTCTGCCTCCGCAGAGCATGGCGTACGTCGAGGGGGGAGGCACGATCCGGGACCTTCACGAGACCTCGGAGATGTACATCGAAGGGATCGACCGGTACATCCGCGATCTGGACGCGGAGATCGAGGAATGGGAGGCGGTGGTGGAGGCGCGCAAGGGCAAGCCCAATCCTTTCGGATCGCCGGAAGAGGCCTTCGAGCGATACTGGCTTCTCTACTTCGAGCTGAAGCGCGTGGAGTATCTCAAATGGCGTCGTCCTTGAGACGTCGGTGGATCATTCTCGCGGCCGGGGCGGCGGGGGCGGTCTTCGCGGCCGGGGTCCTCTGGTTCGCGACGCCGCCGGACGTCGCGGACGTCCGGCGGAAGCGGCGCCGCGCGGAGGCGATCCTCAGGGAGACGGAGCGGAAGATGTCGGAGCGCGCGGAGGAGGAGGAGAAGTTCAAGGTGCTCATGGACGCCTTCGATGGTCGGTATGAGAAGAAGGTGGCGCGGAAGGAGGCGTTGAAACCGACCTATCAGCTGGCTCTGGCCCTTCGGGAGATCGAGAAGATGAAGCGGAGGCTGGCGGACGAGATTCTCGACATGCAGGCGGACATGGCTTCCCTGGAGGCGGAATGGACGAGGGAGTCCAAGCGGCTCGGCCGGCTGGAGGGGGAGGCGGCGTCGGCGCCCCCGGCCCGCGCCCAGGAGCTGGAGGCGTCCATCGGGGAGTCCCGCCGTCGCCTGGACACCCTGCGGCGGACCATCGAGGACGCGCGGGAGGATCTCCAAAAGTCCCTGGAAATCCTCAACCGCTGAGGGAATCGGGCAAGAGGGCGTCCGTCAGGTCCGCGCCGTCGACCCGCGCGCCGTCCAGATTGGCGCCGAAGAGGATGACGCCGCTCAGGTCGACGCCCCGGAGATCCGCCCGCCCCAGATCGGCGCCCGAGGCATCGGCGCCCCGGATCCGGGCGCGGGTGAAGTCCGCTCCGCGCGCGGTCGCGCCCGTGAAATCCGCCCCCGAGAAGTCGCCGTCCAGTTCCGCGCCCGACAGGTCCGCCTCGCGGAAATCGGCGCCGGCGAAGGTGCCGGCGAGAACGGCGCCCGAAAGGTCGACGCGGGAGAGATCCGCCCCGGGCATGTCGGTCTCGAGCCGGGCGCCGGCGAGGTCGGTTCCGGCGAACTCCGCGCCCCAGAGACGGGCGCCGGCCATCGAGCCTTCCTTCAGGATCGTGTCCGCGAGCACGGCCCGGGAGAGGTCCGCCCGGTCCAGCCGGGCGGCCTGCAAATCCGCCCCGGTCAGGTTCGCGCCGCGCAGGATCACGTGCCTCAGGTCGAGTCGCGCCAGCTTCGCGCCCTGCAGGGCCGCGCCCGTGAAATCCAGCCCCTCGTTCGCCGTGCCGTCGAACAGGGCCGAGGTGAAGTCCGCCCCCTGCAGGTCGGCCCCCCGGAAGCGGGCGCGCGTTTCGTGAAGCGCGCCGGGCGTCCGCGGGCCTTCCCGTGCCGGCTCCGCGTGTCCGGAAAACACGGACGCGTAGAACCGGGCGCCGTGGAAGCGGGCGCCGTCGAAGAGGCCCCCGGCGAGCACGGCGTAGGAGAGATCCGCGCCGGTCAGATCGGCCCCCTGGAAGATCGCGCCGCGCAACGACGCGCGGCTCAGGTTCGCGCCCGCAAGATCCCTGCCGGAAAAATCCTTGCCCGCCAGGTCCTTTCCGGAAACGTTCTCGACGGCGTCCGCCATGACGTGCCCTTTCGTGGATCGAACGGCGTCAAGCTACCGGGCAGGACGCGGGAAGTTCAAGAGGGAGTTCCCCTCAACGCGCAGAAACATTTCACGTTTTCCCCCGTCGGGGGTACACTCGACGCGCGGTTTCCACGGTTCGCGACGCGCCACCCAACCCGGAGGACCCATGAGCGAAACGTTCAACCGGTTCACGCAGACCCTCTTCCAGAGCCTGATCCTCATCGCCGTGCCCGCGGCGATCATCGTGGGCGTCTACCTGCTCATCATGCGCAGCGGGGACTCGAGAACCCTGGATGTGATGCAGGGCGCCATGGAGCAGAACACCGAGGACATCCACGGGAACGCGGAGAAGATCCGGACCAACGTCAGCGACATCGACGCCAACCGGAACGCCATCGAGGCCAACCGGGGACGCATCGCCTCGGCCGAGAAGGACATCGGCCGCAACGCCGGGCGGATCGACGACAACGAGAAGAAAATCTCGGAAACCGACCGCAAGGCGGAGGACGCCGGAAACCGCACGCGCGACATGGAACGGAAACTGGAAAGCCTCCGCGCCGAACTCGAAACCATGAACACCGCGCGGGAACAGGACGCCGAGAAGATCGGAAAACTCGAAAAGGAAATCGCCGCGCTGCGCGACCGGCTCGGCGACGGCCTCTCCGGCCTCAAGGACCGCCTGGATCACCTCGAGAAGATGCTCCGGGAATCGGGAAACACGAACTGAGAGGCTGTGAAAAATCCCTGTATCCCTGCGCGAGCGGATTCTTCCACAGCCTCTACCCTTCCCCTCCCAGAAGGCGCAGGGCGGAGGCCAGAAAATCTTCCGGGCCGATCGTCTCCGCCCACGTCGAGCCGTCCTCGAAAACCCCGGGAAGCCGGCCCGGGACCTCCGACCCCTTTCGCGTCCTCAGCATCCGCTCGAGCGCGAGCACCCGTTTCCCGAGACTCCCCGTCGACGAAGGCTCCAGACCCGTCAACGCGTGCGTCACCTCGAGCAGATCCTCGGGATTCCACACGGGAAGCGCCGCCAGGGGCAGGCTGCACACGCCAAGCGAATCGGCCAGCGCCCGTCGTTCCTGGCGCTTCCGGACCTCCGTTTCCGGATCGGAAACGTCCTCGAGGTAATGGACCGCCAGGTCTCCGCAGTCCAGAAGGTTGACGTAGAGAAAGACGTCCGGATCGAACGGCGCGGAAGCGAAGGCCAGGGCCGCCCCGGGGAAGACCCGCGGGTCCGCTCCCGGCCAGTCGACCCCGCACCAGCTCACCAGAAGGCCCTGCGCTTCGCCCCCGATCCGCTTTCCCGCCCTGAGCGCCCCCTCCCCCAGGTACCGCCCGGCGCCCTCTCGCGAGGCGAGCGCGCGCATCAGGGACGAGACCGCATCGGCGTCCCGGAAGGACACCCCGTCCCCCGCCTCCCGCGAGGAGAGCAGCCCCTGCGCGCGGCAGGCGGACAGCCAGGACGCCAGCGCCCCCACCCCCGCCGGATCCAGCCCCCGCTGAAGCGCCTCGCCCGTCAAGTCCACGGTCCGATCCCACGATCGCACCTCGATCCTCGGCCCCAGATCCAGAAGAGCCTCCGTGCCGAGTCCCGCGATCCGACGCCGGCGGCCTTCCCGCCCGCGCCGGAGACCGTCCGTGTTGCAGGCGCACGGGCATCCGGTGCAGGCCAGCCGGGGATCCCCCGCCCGGCGAGCCAGGCCGTCGAGGGTCGCCAGGCGCCGGAGAGACGCGAAGTTCGCAAAGGAAGCCCTCCCCGGCGCGCCGGCACGATCCTGCAGGGGAAGGGCGGGCCCCCGGTCGGCGACCATCCTCATCCCGGCGTCGCCGGCCACGGCCGAGCGAAGCGCACGGCAGCCTTTCTCGAAGCGTCGGCGGTCCCACGGCCGCACGCCGTTTCCCCCGTGGAAGACGATGCCCTTCAGGTTCTTGCCGCCCAGCGCCGCGCCGAAACCGAGGCCGTCCGCCGGCCAGGCGAAATCGGCGAGCAGGGAGGCGATCCGGGACCGGTTCTCCCCCGCGGGCCCGATGGCGAGAGGGGCAGCCTGCGGATTCCGGATGCGCTCCTGCATGGCCACCGAGGCCGAGACGGGATCGAGCCCCCAGAGGTCCGCGGCGTCGTGGAACCGGACGCCGTCCTCGCCCACTTCCAGAAAGACGGGGTGTTCCGCGGCGCCGCGGATCACGATCTGGGCGAGGCCGGCGCGCTTGAGCGCCGTCCCGAGGCTCCCCTGCAGGACCAGCGTCCCGTAATTCGGAGGCACGGGTCCGGGGACGAGCGTGGCGGCGTACAGGGCGCCGGCGCAGGGGACGCCGCTTCCGGCCAGCAGCCCGGCGGAAAAGACGAGGGGGACGTCGGGATTGAAGGGTTTCAGGCCTTCCGGCAGCTCGTTGCGCATCACGGCGGCGTTGAGTCCGCGGCCCCCGCACCAGAGGCGTTGCTCGTCGGGCAGCACTTCCTCGACGCCGGCCTCCCACGTGGTGAGGTTCACCAGGCCGCGTCGCGCGGTCCAGGCCGGGCCCGCTCCGCCGATGTCGCCGGATTCAGCCATGACGTGAATCCCTCGTTCGCTGCATCACTTCTCTCCGTGGTGGAGTTTCCGGCGGGCCGCGGAAGAAGGCGGGCGAAACCGCAGCGCTCCCGTCGCGCACGCCTCGACGCAGGCGGGCTCGCCGCCGCAGGCGTCGCAGGAGAGGGAGGTCGCGCCCCCGGGGCGCATCCGGACCGCGCCCGTCGGACAGGCCCGCACGCAGGCGGCGCAGCCGATGCACCGGTGTTCGAGGACGCGGACGAGGCCCGTCTTCGGGTCCGCGATCCGTGCGCCGGAGGGACAGGCCTCGAGGCAGGGGGGATCCGCGCACTGGGCGCAGGCGACGGGACGGAAGGCCGAGCCTTCGCCGCGGCGAGCCACCCACAGGCGCGCGAGCCCGGGGGCGGTGCTTCCTTCCCGGGCCAGGGCGCAGGCGATCACGCAGGCCTCGCAGCCCGTGCAAAGGTCGGGCAGGATGGAAGGCGCCATCCGGATCGTTCGCGTCCGCAGCTCGTTCACGGCGGGTCCCCCTTGGCGGACCATGGTAATGGGGAACGGGGAAAGGGGAAAGGGGGGATCGTGCATTCGCGCATCGGATCGGCGCTTCGACCGGCGGCCCGGGACGACGGCCTTTAGGAAAACGCCGGGCGACGCCGAGGATGAAGGGCCCGAGGGTCACCCCGCCGCTTCCTTCCGGGGGTCGTCGTCCTTTTCCGGTTTCGCGACGAAGAAGGAGACGAAGCCGAGCGCCGCGACGCCTGCGAGGGAAAGCGCGGCCACGGACGGCCGGAAGACGAGCGCGGGCTGCCACGTCGCGGAGAAGGAAGGCCACAGGAGCACGGAGGCGACGAGGCCGTTGTTCAGGACGTGGATCGCCACGGCGGGCCAGAGGGATCGCGTCCAGGCCGTGAGGCCTCCGAGGAGGAGGGCGAGAAGGAAGATGGGCGGCATGGCCAGCGGGGGGTGGATGAGGGCGAAGAGGAAAGCGGACGCGAGGACGGCGACCGGCGCTTTCCACCGCGAAGCGAGGCCCGAGAGGAGGACGCCGCGAAAGAGGAACTCCTCGCAGAAAGGGGGGACGACGGCCAGGGAGACCAGGATCAGGAGGTCGGAACGTCCTTCTCGCACGAACATCTCCCGGTAGAGATCCTCGAGCCGTTTCTGGCTCTCGAAGAGGTACCGCTCCTGGAACCCCTCGTACTGGAGGAAGAAGAGGACGGCCAGGGGCACCCAGACGAGGACGAGGATCCGCGTGCCTTTTCGGGGGGGCCGCAGGCCGAAGGGGAGGGAACCGAAACGGAGGTATCGCATCAGGACGAGGGGAACCAGGACGAAGAAGACGATCTGGGAAGCCGTATTGGCGCCCAGAAGACCGAGGGGGGCGCGCGCGCCCAGGCTCGCGACGAAATAGGCGGGCAGGCAGGCGAGGAAGATGAGGACCGCTTTCACATCCTTCCCACCCGGCCCCGCGAGACCGAGGCATCCATCGCGCTCGTCCAGGCTGTCTTCTGTCGGTTCCACGTTCTCTCCGGTTCCTTGCCGCCGGCCGGCTTGCGGGGCGGCGGGGTGCATAGTATAGTACCGCAGGTTTCCCGCTTCCCGAGGCGTCGATCTGGAGATCACCGAACTTGGAATCCATCCTTCTGGTCTTCTACATCATCGTCGGCATCGGCGCGATCATCTTCGTGCACGAGCTGGGGCATTTCCTCACGGCCAAGCTGGCCGGGGTGCGGG
This sequence comes from uncultured Planctomycetia bacterium, assembly GCA_964508045.1. Taxonomy (GTDB): domain Bacteria; phylum Planctomycetota; class JAKEIC01; order JAKEIC01; family CAZDSO01; genus CAZDSO01. The sequence goes on from CAZDSO010000020.1 coordinate 24,903, forward strand.
TGGAGGCCTTCTCCCTCGGATTCTACCCCACCCTGATCGGCGCCAGGCGGAGCCTCCAGGGTCTGGTGGTCGGGCTTCTGCCGGGGCGCTTCCAATCCCCGGGCGCGGAAGTGGGCGGCGTGGAGGAGGGATCGCCCGCCGACCGGGCGGGGATCCGGATCGGCGACCGGATCCTCGAGATGGACGGCCGCGCCGTGGACCGCCTGGACTACGAGGCGCTTCAGGGGGTTCTCGGGAGCCGCGAGGGGACGGTGGCCTTGAAGCTCCTCCGGGGAAAACGGGTTTTCGAGGTCACACTCGAGCCCCCCGGCCCCGTCTCCTCCCTTGCGGACCTGGGGCTGTTTCCCCACCTTTCCGAACAGGCCGATCTCGTCAAGGGGGACGGGCCGGCGTGGGCGTTCGGACTCCGGGAGGGGGAGCGGGTGAAGGCCGCGGCGGGGCAGGATTTCGAGAACCGGGAGGCGTTCCAGGCCTTCGTCGCGGAGGCGGTGTCCCGCGGCGCGGGCATCGTCCGGATGGAGGTGGAACCCGAACGGGAGGACGAGGGGAGCCGCCGGATCGCCCTGGGCGTCAGGCCCCGGGAAACGGTTCCTCGGCTCGCCGTGACCCTGCCCGTGTTCAAGGGCGTTCCCGGCGAGACCGAGTACCGCCTCTCCCTGTTGCCCATCGGGGGCTACGTGAAGATGGCCGGGGACATTCCGGGGGAGACGTCCGGCGCCTCCGACGAGTTCCTCGGCAAGAGCGTGGGCGCCCGCGGCATGGTCTTCGCCGCGGGGTCCGTCATGAACGCGATCTTCGCCTGCGTCTTCTTCATCCTGGCCTACCAGGTCGGCGTGCAGTCCGTTTCCCCGCTCGTCGGCGATGTGGTTCCCGGGTTTCCCGCGGACGAGGCCGGGTTGCAACCGGGCGACCGCGTCACGGGCATCAACGGGAATCCCGTCCGGGAGTACTTCGACATCCCCCAGGAAGTCGCCTACGCCGATCCGAAGAACGGTCTCCGGTTCGAGGTGGAACGGGACGGCGAGACGCTCATCCTCCCGCCCCCGGACGAGGATCCGGTGCCGAACCACTACGACCCGGAGCAGAAGCGCCAGATGGCCGGCATCCGTCCCCGGCGGACCAACCGCATCGAGAGCATGGCGATGGAGAGTCCCCTGTACGAGGCGGGGATCCGGCCGAAGGACCGGATCGTGGAGCTCGCCGGTACGCCGACGGAGGACAGGGACGAGGTGGTTGCGGCCTTCCAGCGCTTCCTCACCTCGGAGAAGGAGACGCTTTCGGTGGTGGTGGAGCGGGACGATCGACGCTTGCCGGAGAAGGACGTTGCCGTGCCTCCGGACACCGAAAAGGCCTGGCGTCTCGGCGTGCTCGTGCAGTGGACGTTCGAGGTGGAGAAGGCGCCCTCAGGCGGCCGTTTCGGCGGGATCCTGGAGGCAGGCGACGCGATCCGGGGAACGGGGGCCTTTTTCATGGAAGAGGGGCTCTCGAAGACCCTGTCGCTCCTGGCCGACGAGATGGACTTCCCCGCCGAGCTTCCCTTCCGGGTGGACCGGGGGGATCGTCAGGAGCGCGTGGTGCTGGAGGCGGAGACGGCGGAGGATCTGAGGGCGTTCGCGGACGGCATCGAGACCCGGGCCTTCATCCGGGTGTCCGAGATCCGGCCGCGCAGCCGGCTGGACGAGGCGGGGGTCCCGGCGGGGGCGTCGATCGTGGAAATCGCGGGAGAACCCTTCTCGTCGCAGAAGGAGGTGTTCTCGCGGCTCGACGAGGCCGGAGAGGATCCGGTGGAGATCACCTGGGTATCCGAGGAAGGCGAGAGGCGAAAGACGGAGGTGTCGCTGGTTCCCGGCTGGAAGCTGTCGCTCCACAAGATGGGGGTGGAGAGATTCCGCGAGGATCGCGAGTACCTGCGCCTTCCCTTCTTCGCCAGCATCGGCGTCGGCGTCAAGAAGTCGATCAAGTTCGCCTACGACGTGTTCCGCACGCTCAAGGGGATCTTCATCACGCGGAGCATCGGGGGGGAGAGCCTGGGGGGCCCGGTGATGATCGTGGTGGCGAGCTACCACTTTGCCGAGTACGGGTTCGGGAAGCTCCTGTTCTTCCTGGGGATCATCAGCATCAACCTGGCCATCATCAACATGTTCCCCATTCCGATCCTCGACGGCGGCCACCTCGCGTTCCTCTTCATCGAGAAGGTGAAGGGCTCGCCCGTGAGCGAGACGGGCCAGGCCATCGCGCAGTACGCGGGGCTTCTGATCCTCCTGTTCCTGATGGTCTACGTGACCTGGAACGACATCGGCAGGCTTCTCCAGTAAGGGTCTGCCAGGAAACAACGGACGCTTCGGGTCTGCCGAGAATCAGCGGATCATGGCATGGATCTGGACGAACTCAAAGCCTACCTGGACAAGGAAGTCGTCCTGGACACGGGAACGTCCTACATGTACCTCGGCGTCCTGAAGGAGCTGGGCGAGTACTTCGTCACCCTGACCGACGTCGACGTGCACGACTGCCGCGACAGCACCTCCACCAAGGAGATCTACCTCCTCGAGGCGAAGAAGTTCGGCATCCGCAAGAACCGGAGCGTCGTGAAGGTCCGCCTCGGGCAGGTGGTCTCCCTCTCGCTGCTCGAAGACATCATTCCCTATTAGCAGGGCAAGACGAAGCCGAAGGGGCCTGCTTGCCGCGCTGGCGGCGCAGGCAGGGAGTGCTGCAAAGATTTCTGCACCTCGGCAACGCTGCTCCGCCACTCCGCCTCCGGCTCCGTGGTTCACTACGAACGTCAGCCCGCGGCCAATCAAAACAGCCGCAGCGCGAATGGCTCGAAGGTTGCCGGCTCGCCAGCCCGTACGACGCCGATCGGCTCTTGCAAGGGCTACGTAGGGTCCTCCGTAGCTCTCGCAACCACCTGCAAGCGAAGGAGGAGAGGCTCGCCCTCCAAGTCTTCATGGTTTCCGGGAGAGCCGAAGGCTCATGGCTGACGACAATCTTCCAGTGACCAGTGACAGTGACCAGTGACAGTGACCCCCGCCCGCCTCACCGTCCCGTCTCCTCCTCCCCGGCCGGGGGACGCGTGCCGCAGAGCAGCGGGATCACGGCCTCGAAGACCTTCTCCTTCTCCTCGTCGTCCATGCCCTCCTTGCCGCGCGAGAGGACGAGTTTCACGTGGACGGCGAAGGGCAGGGCCTTCTCCTTCTCGCCGTCCCATTCCTCGGCCGGATCCTCCCCGGATGCCTCCTCGTCGCCCCGGTAGAATCGCAGCGCGAAGACCTTCACGCCGCGGAGGAGCTTCATGGACACGCCCCCCTTCCCGAGATCGTCGTCCACGTAGAAATCCTCCCGGCGGATCAGCACCCTTTCCTCGCCGTCGGTGACGACGCGGTAGCCGATCTCGCAGAGATCGCAGGTCGCGGAGATCGCCTCCTCGTCCTCGCCCCCGGGGGCGTCCAGGGCGGAATCGTCCGGAAAGCGGTTCTTCACGGCCGCGACGAAGTCCACGCGCCCGGCGCCGGAGCCGAACGTGCCGCCCTCCCCGGCCGCGCTCTGGAAGAAGAAGGTCCCGTCGCGAAGGGCGCACGCCGCCTGGAGGTCCCGGCGCACCAGATCGAAGGCCAGCGAGCCGGCCTTCACCTCGTCCATCTCCGTTTCCACCAGTTCCTTGACCCGCACCGTGCCGACCAGAAGCGCGTAGAGGGAGGTCATGACGAGGCCGGTGATGAGGACGGCCAGGATGATCTCGACGAAGGTGAAGCCGGCCTTTCGATGGCGGATCGCCGCCAGGCGGAAATCCCGAATCCCCAGGCAGCAGAACCGCCGCCAAAGCGCTTTCAACACGAAGGCGCCAAGACACGAAGGCACGAGGAACGGAAACCCTTTGTGGGAGGCGAATCCTCCGGTGAAACCGGAGGTTCGGCGATCCGCGTCCGCGGCATCGCCGTGGTCCCGGGCCGAAAGCCTGCGTGGTCCGGGACACACGCCTCCCACAATCAGGGAACGTGATAACGACATTTCAGGGCATCGGGGTCCGATATCCCCCCCTCTCACGGCGTGCTGCCTGCGTCTTCCTCTTCCAGTTCCTTGAGCCGGTAGCGCACGATCACGATCCTGTCCAGCGGCCTCGACTTCTTCTCCTCGTCCGGGAGGCCCTCCTCCGCGGCTTCCAGGAAAGCCTCCTCCGCGGTGTAGCGGACCACGAGGGTGACCTTCAGCACCTCGTACGCGGGCTCCTCCTCCCCGCCGGTCCCGAGGAGGGGATCCGGCACGGTGCCGTAGGGGTCCTCTTCTTCCTCCTTCACCCCGGCCACGTCCTCCAGTTTCAGGGTTTCCACGCGGACGGCCCAGGAGAAGCCGGGGTGCCCCTCGCCGAAATCGCCGGCGCCGTCGCCCAGGTCGTCGTCGGGGACCCGTTCCAGCTCGCCGGCCTTCTGCAGGGCGAGGAAGCGCGCCTCGCGGAGGATGGAGGTCTTCCCGGCCATGTCGATGACGTTGTTGCGGGTCATGGCCAGCGGCACCAGGAAGAGCCCCAGGATGAGGACCGAGACCAGGAGGTCCATCAGGGCGAAGCCCTGTCGATGGCGGACCGGCCCCCCAAACCTTGATGGATTGTGATCGAGGGAACGTGTCGGATTGGAGATTCCAGATTGGAGATTGGACCCTCGGCGATGTGACCTCGTCATCCGCCGCACAGCCGTCGTCCGCCGTCGTTCCGGCCGCGCCGCGGAAATCTGAAATCTCCAATCTGAAATCCCTGCCCGGGTCTCCGCACTCCGCCCGTTCGGCTTCATCGGTCCTCGTCCCAGAAGAGGTCGAATTCCCGGTAGCCCTCGAAGAAAGAGACGGCGCCCGTGAACGGGTTGACCTCGACGGTGTACTCGTTGCCGTCGCGGTCCGCGAGATGGATGGAATGGGGCATGCCCGGACCGTCGGGGTCGAAGAGGACCTTGACCTTCCCGCGCATTTTCTTCCGGCGGGCCCCGAGGGAGACGTCCTTGAAGAAGACGCCGTCATGCAGGGCCCGGGGGGGAAGCGCTTCCATCTCCGGGGGGCCGGCCTCCCCGTCGTCGAGGTCCGCGCCCTCGGCCTCCTCCTCGCGGGGGGCGAGCAGCCGGAAGCAATCGCGGTCGAGGTCGTAGACGATCCCGTGGGGCTTGCCGGTGAGGGCCGCCTCGTCCCGGGCCTGGGAGGCGGCCGCGCCCAGCTCCCGCGCGGAGCCCTCGATGCGGAAGGAGGGGAGCATGCCCTCCACGTTGAGGACGATGACCGAGGTCAACAGGACCAGCAGGGTCATGGCGAGCAGGAGCTCGATCAGCGTGAACCCGCGGCCGAGGTGCTGCGGGCGGGACCCGCCGCCGCCAAGGCGATGGCGGGGAACAGCCCGCGCTCCCGGCCGCTCCACCTGCTGAAATCTCCACTCTCCGATCTGAAATCCCATGGTCCGCAATCCGAAATCCACAATCCGCAATCGGTATCCCTACTCCTCTTCGCCCTCCTCGTAGGGCAGGATGTCCGCGTTTTCCCCCTCGCCGCCCTCGGCGCCGTCGGCCCCGAGGCACTTGAGCTCGAAGCCCTTGTCGAGCTTCTGGTAGACGTACTCGTTGCCCCAGGGGTCCTTGGGGATCTTCCCGCCCTTGACGAGGGGTTCCTCCTGTCCCTCGATGGGCTTGGCCAGTTCCTCCAGGGAGTCGGGGTACGAGCCCTTCTTGATCCGGTAGTAGGAGAGGGCCTCGTCCAGCTGGACGAGATCGGCCTTGGCCTTGGCGGTCCGCGCCTCGCCCACGTGGCCGAAGAGGAACAGGGCGACGCCGCCGGCGAGGACGGCGATGATGGTGATGACCACCATCATCTCGATGAGCGTGAATCCTCTCCTGGTCCTGGTTTTCATGACGAACCTCGCTTTCAGCGGCGCTCCCGGCCGCGGACCTTCGACTTTCTACCTTCGACGTTGGACTTCCGACGATCCCCCTTTTCTCATCGAAACCCGAATTCCTCACTCCCTGCATGCCTCCATGGCTAGCGGATCGAGCTCATCTTGAGGATGGGCCAGATGATGGCCGCGACGATGAAGCCCACCACCACGGCCAGTACGACGATGATGATGGGCTCGAGCAGGGCCATCAGTTTCTGGGTGGAGACTTCCACCTCCTCCTCGTACGCCTCGGAGACGCGGTCCAGGATGTTCTCCAGCTGTCCGGACTCCTCGCCGATGGCGATCATGTACCCCACCACGGGGGGGAAGACGCCGCTCTGCTTGATGGGCGTGGAGATGTCCGCGCCCTCGGTGACGCGCTTGCGGACCGTCTTGAGCGTGCGGGCGAGCACGCGGTTGTTCACCACGCGTGCCACGATCATCAGCCCCTCGAGCACGGGCACGCCGCTTTTGAGGAGCGTGGAGAGGGTGATGCCGAAGCGGGCGACGGCGGTCTTTCGGAAGAGGTCGCCGAAGACGGGGATCTTCAGTTTGAAGCGGTCGAGCAGGAAGCCCGCGCGTTCGGTCCGGGCCAGCGCGACGTAGGCGGCCACGATGCCGGCGACGGCGAGGAGGATGAGCAGCCAGTAGGCCTGGACGAAGCCGCTCACGGAGACGAGGACCTGGGTGGGCCAGGGGAGCACCTGGTCGCCGGCTTCGAGGACCTTGAGGATCTTGGGGACGGCGAACTTGAGCAGGACGAACACCACGAGCACGCCCACCAGGACCAGGACGAGGGGGTAGGTGAGGGAGGCGGTGACCTTGTTGGCGAGCCGGTTCTGCCGCTGGAGGTACTCCGCCACGCGGTTGAGGACGATGTCGAGGTTTCCCGAGGCTTCGCCGGCCCGGACCATGTTGATGTAGAGGTCGGTGAAGTAGCGGGGGTGGGCTTCGAGGGCGTCGGCGAAGGAGAGGCCGCCGGCGATCCGCTCGCGGAGGTCGCGCAAGACGGTCTCGACGCCGCGGCTCTGGGTCTGCTCGATCACGGCGTTCAGGGCTTCGGTGATGGGGAGTCCGGCGCCCAGGAGGGTGGAGAGCTGCCGGGTGACGGTGGCGATCTCTCCCCGGGCTTTCCCGCGGAAGCGGGGGAGGTGGCGTCGGAGGCCCCGGGCCTCCTTTCCCGCGTCCTTGACGCTGGCCGCGGCGTTGATGGAGGAGACGTAGACCTTCCGGTTTCTCAGCCTTTCGCGGGCGTCGCGGGGGCTGTCGGCGTCGAGGACGCCGGAGACGGGTTTTCCGTCCTTGTCCAGCGCCTTGTACTCGAACACGGGCATCAGAACACGTCCATCTGGGTGACCTTGATGACTTCCTCGGTGGTGGTGAGTCCGCGGGCGACCTTCTTGGCGCCGTCCATGCGCAGGGTGATCAGGCCGTCGTCGACGGCGGTCTTCTTGATGAAGCTGGCCCCTTCGCGGCGCATGATCTGGGTGCGGACGGTGTCGTTGACGGTGAGGAGCTCGAAGATGCCCGTCCGCCCGAGGTATCCGGTCTCCATGCACTTCTCGCATCCCGCGCCCCGGTAGAGGAGGCCTTCGGGGATGTCGTCGAAGGAGAGTCCCACTTCCATGAGTTCCTCGGCCGTGGGTTCGTAGGCGGTCTTGCAGTGGGGGCAGATGAGCCGGACGAGCCGCTGGGCGAGGGCCGCCTGGACGGTGGAGGAGACGAGGTAGGGCTCGACGCCGAGGTCCAGCATGCGGGTGACGGCGCCGGCGGCGTCGTTGGTGTGGAGGGTGGAGAAGACGAGGTGTCCGGTGAGGGCGGACTGGATGGCGATGGTGGCGGTCTCCTTGTCGCGGACCTCACCGACCATCATCACGTCGGGGTCCTGCCTGAGCAGCGACCGCAGCCCCTGGGCGAAGGTGAGGCCCTTCTTCGTGGCCACCTGGATCTGGCTGATGCCCTGCAGGTGGTACTCGATGGGGTCCTCGATGGTGATGACGTTCTTCTCCTTGGAGTTGAGGCGGTTGAGCACGGCGTACAGCGTCGTGGTCTTGCCGGAGCCCGTGGGGCCGGTGACGAAGATGATGCCGTGGGAGTAGCGGATGAGCCGGTTCATCACCTCCTTGCCCGTCCGGTCCAGGCCGAGCTCCTCGAGCTCGTAGAGCCTCGCGCTCTTGTCGAGAAGGCGCATCACGATGCGCTCGCCGAAGTTCGTGGGGACGGAGGAGATGCGCAGGTCCACCTCGGCGTTGCCCATGCGGATGGTGGCGCGGCCGTCCTGGGGCATGCGGCGCTCGGCGATGTCCATTTTTCCCATGACCTTGACCCGGGAGATGATGGCCTCCTGGACCTGCTTGGGGGGCGAGAGGATGTCGTGGAGGACGCCGTCGATGCGGTAGCGGACCTTCAGCTGCTCCTCGTAGGGCTGGATGTGGATGTCGCTGGCGCGCATCTTCAGCGCCTGGAACAGGAGCATGCTGACCAGTTTGATGATGGGGGCCTTGTTGTGGACGTCGAGGACGTCTTCCGTCACCTCGATCTCCTTGGCGCTTCCCAGGAGTTCCTCCTCGTCCAGATTCTCCAGCGCCTCGTCCACGATGTCGGCCTTCTGCTGGTAGCCGCGGCTGATGAGCGCGGAGATCTCCACGCGGGTGGCCAGGACCGGTTCGATCTCCGCGCCGAGCATCTCGGCCACCTCGTCCATCGGATGGACGTGCAGCGGCGAGGCGGTGGCCACGCGGATCGCGCCGTTCTCCTGCGCCACCCCGACGAGGTTGGCGGACCGGGCGAAGTGGACGGGGACGCGGTTCACGAAGGCGGCCGGCACCTCGAAGGAGGCGAGCTCCTCGTAGTAGGGGATGTCCAGCGCCTCGCCCAGCAGCGGCAGGACCCGGCCCTCCGAAACCAGCCCGCGGGAGACGAGCACCTGGTCGAGCGTCTGCGAGGTCGCGGCTGCGTTCTCGACGCACTCCCGCAGCTTCTCCTCGCTCAGGACGCCCGCTTCGACGAGCTTCCCTCCGATGGTGAGGATCGTCGCTTTCATTCCTCTCCTCCGGCGTCCCCCGGCGTCCAGTAGTCCATCCGCGCGTGGAGCCGGCCCCGCGGGAAGGATTGCATCCTGCGCTCCTCCCGGAAGGCCGCGCGGTAGTAGCGGTCCGTCTCGGAAAAATCGCCCCCCAGGGCCTTGGCCTCGGCGGCCTGCGCCCCGCTCATCTTCTCCAGGTTCTTGAACCCCTTCTCGCGGATGATGTGCGGGGTGATGAAGATGTAGAGGTTCGTCCGCTTCCACTCCAGGTTCGTGCTCTTGAACAGCTCGCCCAGAAGCGGGATGTCGCCCAGAAGCGGCACCTTGGTCACCGTCCGCTGCTGGGAGCGGCTCGTCAGCCCCCCGATGATCACCGTCTTGCCGTCGGGGACCGTGATGACGTTCTTGAGCTCGCGCCGCGTCTTGCTCGGGGGCAGGAGCCCCACGACCGTGCCCCCCGTGGAGATCACCTGCGAGGTGCCGGTGAACTGGCTGATGGACTGTTCCATCTCCAGCCGCAGGTAGTCCCCCTCGCTGATGTGCGGCGTGATCGTGATCTCGATGCCCGCCTCCTGGAAGCCTCCGAAGGAAAGCTGGTTGGACACCGCCGCCGTGGAGGAGGACGTGGCGATCGGAACATTGTCCGTCACCTTGAGGATCGCCTCCTTGTTGTCGTTCGTCACGATCCGGGGCAGGGACATGACGTTCACCGCCGAGTCCGACCCGATCAGGTTCACGATGGCCGGAACCCGCCACTCCTTGCCCCGGTGCAGGCCGAACACCGCCCCCTGGGTCGGCGACGGCAGCTGGCCCCGCGGGATGCCCCCGCCCTGGATCGGGATGCCCTCCTCGCCCACCAGGTTCGAGAACCCGAAGCGCGTCGCGCCGAATCCGCGGACGGAATCGTCCCGCGCCCCGTCCAGCGTGGTCAGCTCCACCCCGAACTTGTATCCCTCCCCCTCGCTCACCTCCAGGACGACCACCTCGATCAGCACCTGCGGCCTGCGGACGTCCAGCGACGCCAGGATCTTCTCGATCACGCCGTACTCGGCCTCCCCGGCCACCACGATCACCGAATTCGTGGTCTTGTCCGGAATGGCGGCGGCGCGTTCCTCCTTGTCGTCGCGCGACAGGCGGCCCGGGCGACCCGCCGCCGCTTGCCGGCTCTGCCCCTGCGGCCCGGGCAGGGCGGCGTCGCCCTCGTCCCCGCCCTCGCCGTAGAGCGCCTCCAGCTGGGTCAGGGAGACCGACTGGAGGAGGTCGTTGATCGTGGCGCTGGCGTCCTCCGCGTTGGAGTGCTTCAGGTGGTAGATGTGGATGCGGCTGGGCTCGTAGTCCAGCTTCACGTCCACGGTCTCCACCAGGCTCTTGAGCCCCTCGATCACCTGGGGCGGGCCCTGCAGGATGATGCTGTTCGTCCTCTCGTCCGGGATGAAGTTCACCGCGGTCTCCTGCGGCCCCTGGCCCCCCGCGCGCTGCTGCCGGTACTGGCGCGTCGTTTCCGAAAAGGCGCGAAGGATGGGCAAAAGGTCCTCCGCGGCGGCGTACTTCAGGAACACGACCTCCAGGGCGAGCGGAGGGCCCGGCACGTCCATCATCCGCATGATGTCCACCATGCGCCTCACTTCCGGCGCGAAGGCGGTGACCACCAGCACCTCTACGTTGGGGATGCCGAAGATGGTCCCGTTCCGGGGATCGATCAGCGGCCTCAGCGCCGACTGGACCGTCATGGCCTGGGCGTAGCGGAGGGGAAAGATCACGGTGACCATGTCCCGGCGCCCCTCGAGCAGCGCCGGATTCTCCAGCACCTGCTCCTTGCTGAAGGTGGGGCCCGGGTAGGCGCGCCCCTGCTGCGTGGGGACGATCTTGGTGACGAAGACGCCGGGCCATACGGGGACGGTCACCATCGTGTGGGCGTGGACTTCCAGCACCGCCTGGAAGATGGAAACCAGCTGCTTCAGGGTCAGCTCCTTCGCGCCGCTGACGGGCACGGGAGCGTTGAGGTTCAGGTTCTGGGGCGGGAGGAGGAAACTCCCGGCGTGATCCTGGACGAGGTCCATCAGGTGCATCAGCCTCATGCCGTGGAAATCCACGGGGATGAGGGTCTCCTCCCGCTTCCGTTTCGGCTCCTTCTCGTCCTGGGCTCTCGCGACGCCGGCGATCGCCATGGAAAAAACCACGGCCAGGAGAACGGCGACCGGTCGTTTCGGCATGGCTCTACTCTCCGATTCTCAGCTCGTACTCCCGGCCTTCCTTGCTCATGGCCACGCGGTCCCACCCCACCCACTCCACCCGGTAGCCGTTCACCGTCTCCCCGGCGCGAAGCGGCCTGGATCGCTCCCCGCCGCCCGCCGCGAAACTCACCACCGCCGCCCGCCCCCACTGCTTCTCGGCGAACGTCCCCTTGAGCTTCATCCCCTTCTCCTCCACCAGAAGCGGCGGCGCCCCCAGCGGACGGTCCGGGTTCAAGCCGGGGCGGACGCGTCCGATCTGCCCCCCGTAGACGAACACCGCTCCCTTGATCTCGGGATTGCGGCTGGAAATCTTCGCCTTGCCGGAGGGCAGCCGGAGCGTGAACTCGCCGTAGGCGGGATGCACCCCGAGCCGCCGCCCGGAACGCGGGCCGTCCTTCCGCACGCGGATACGATGGCTTCCTTTCGCCCAATTCACCGTCAGGCCCATGGGTCCCAGGGCCTGATCCAGGAGGTCGGGGAATTCCTCCCGCGTCAGGGAATTGCAGAGGATCGTGATTCGCTTTCCCTCGAGGGCGCCGGGCGGGGCGTCCATCGAGAGGTCGAGGAGCCGGGAAAGGTGGAGGTTGAGGAACCGGTGAAGGTCGTAGTTCTCGAAGTGCATCGAGAACGTCCCCTGGCCGGGGTTCTGGATCAGCATGTTCTTCATCATGCCGGCCTTCTGCTGGGTCGCCTCGAATTCCTGCCCCTCCAGAAGCGCGGCCTGCGCGGTGGGCGAGGTGATGACGAGGGGCCGGACCTCCCCCCCCCTCTTCCGGGAGGAGGTTTGTTCGATCGGCGCGGACTGGAACCCCCCCTGGATCCGGCCGCGGTCCAGATGGATCACATAGTCCTTGTCGGTCTTTCCGCCGAGCGTCACCTCCGTTCCCCGGCCCCCGTCCTCGTCTCCCGTGAGACGGAGAACCAGGGCGTCCTCGAAAAAGCAGATCCGCAGGCGGCTTTCCGCGCCGTCGACGACGAGACGGTCCCCCCGGAAAAGCGAGTCCTTCGGCTCCGGAGCCCGCGGGCCGGCCGGTCCGGCGGGATCCAGAAGCGCATGGCCGTCGCACTGGACCACCCACGCCACGGGCTCGGTCGCAGGCTGCTCGGTCTCCACGACGGGGGGCGAGACATCGGTGACGCCCCCCGGGCCGCCGTTTCCGGCCCCGGGCCGCCACCCCCCGAAAACGGCCACCGCGAGGAGCACGGCGGCGGCCGCCGCCGCGCCCGCCGGCGCGATCCGTCGAAACCGGAAGGGCCCGGCCACGAGCCCCTGGGAAGCGGCCTGGCGAAGGAGCCGCTTCCGGCGCGACGCCGAGGCGGGCAGGGCGGGAGCCCGGCGCAGCACGCGAAGGCCCTGGCGCAGCTGTTCCTCCTCGAGGCGGCAGGAGGAGCATCCCTCGAGATGCTCTCGCACCCTCGCCGCCTCCTCTGGGGAAAGGTCGTCGAGGATCCAGAGGGTCAGTTTCTCCCGTACGTCCTTGCATTCCATGGCGACACCCCGATTCCGGCCGGCGGGGGGAGCCGGCCCTTCTTTGCGTCCGATCCAGCCGGTCACGTTTCCGGAACGGCTTCCTTCACGATCTCCGCCAGCGATTTCATCGCGTCGTGGATCCGGTACTTCACGGTCCCCAGGGGAGCATTCACCACGCGGGCGATCTCCTCGTAGGGCAGGTTCTGGAAGACCCGCAAGACCAGCACTTCCCGTTTCTTGGGAGGCAATTCCTTCAATGCCCCCCGCACGATTCTTCCCATCTCCCTCTCCGAGGCGTCGAGGCCCGGGTCCTTCGACGGTCCCGGAAGCGTATCCCGCAACGCCCGGTCCTCTTCGCTCGCGCCCTCGAGGGGCACCGTCGAGAGGCCCTTGATCTTCTTCAGACGGTCCAGGCAGAGGTTCCGGGCGATCGTATACAGCCAGGTGGAAAACGCGGCCTTCGGCTCGTAGGTCTTCGCGGCCCTGAGCACCCGCAGGAAGGTTTCCTGGAAGAGGTCCTCGGCCTCGTCCACGTTTCCCACCATCCTGTACAGGAAATTCACCAGCGGTTTCTCGTACCGCTCGAGGAGCGTGGATAGAACCCGCCGGTCTCCCCTTTTCAGGGAAAGCATCAATTCAATGTCCGATCTCCCCTTCATTCGCGAGGCCTCGCTTTCGGGGGCCGGGCCCGTCTGTCTGTTGAACGACGTTCCCGTGCCTGAGTTTGGACGCGGGCGCCGGAGATCGCGGAAACGGCATCCCTCCCTGCACGATCGGCCCTGGCGCCGATCAGGATGCGTGCGAGCAGACGAAGATCATCTCCGCGGAGGCTTCGGGAAAAGGCAGGCAATGATAGTTTCCGTACAGGGCGTCGATCTCGAACCCGGACAGGCGCAGAAGGTACTCCATCTCCCACCGCCACGTCCACCGGAGGCGATAGGGCTCGTACTCCGTGGATTCCAGCGTTCCGTCCGGATCGATCCGCTCGTAGATGAAGGTCCCCCGGATGATCTGCCCGGCGTAATCGTGCGTGTTCCGCGTGTACCGGAGGATCGTGTAGTTGGTTTCCGGCTCGGCGCGCTGCATCTCGAACACCCGGGACAGGTTCTCCTTTCCCGCCAAAAGGCCGATGTCGGGGTTGAAAAGGGTGACCACGAAGACGCCGCCCTCATCGAGATGCTCCCGGACGCAGGCGAGGCAGGACGCCTGGCGTTCGAC
>CAZDSO010000021.1:0-38323 GCA_964508045.1 uncultured Planctomycetia bacterium
TCAACGGCAAGGGCGAATTCTTCCACCGGCTCTAACGATCGCTTCGCGATCGGAATACGACGCCCCATGACGAACTGAGAGGATGCGGAAAAATCCCCTTGCCCAAAACGACCTGGATTTTTTCACAGCCTCTCAGCGGAGTTCCAGGGCCGCCGCCCGTTCCTTCGCCCGCGCGTGTTCGGGATTGCGACGGAGGGCCTCCTCGTACATGCGGCGGGCCGCCTGGAAATCGGAGAGGCGCTCCCAGAAGACGTCGCCCGCCTTGGCGAAGAGGTCCGCCTTCTCCGCGTCGACCCCGGAAAGGCGCGCCATGTGGACGAGCGCCTCGGCCACGTCCGGCCATCGCCCGCAACGCCGCGCGAGCGCTTCCGTCTCGGAAAGGATCTCGTAGTCCTCGGGCCTGAGGGCGTGGGCTTCCTTCAGGGAGCGGAGGGCCTCGCCCTCGTCGCCGAACTCGCGGGACAGGACCCGGGCCCTCTCCAGGTGGAGGGCTGCGCTTTTCTCCGCGTCTTCGGTCTGTTCGATCTCGCGGAGGAAGAGCCTCTCGGCGTCCCGGATCATGCCGGCCTGGAGGCAGGCCTCCCGGGCATGGCGGATCAGGCCGACATCCCCCGACGATCCTTCCAGGGCCTTGGCGAACCAGGCGATCGCCTTTTCCGGGTCGTGGATCTCGAACAAGTAGAGCCGGGCCACGTCGGCGGCGTCGGCCGGGTCCGCGTTCCCCTGGATGGCCGCGACCTCGAACGCCTTCCCCCTGGCCTGGGCCAGGGCGGACACGTCGCCGGCCTTCTCGAAGACGCGGACCGCCGCCTCGAGCACCTCCGGCGACAGGGGGGCCTCCTCCAGAGCCGCCCGGATCCAGGAAGCGGCGCGATGGATCCGTCCCAGTTCCTGCTCCTCGATCCGCGCCAGCTCTACGTAGGCCGGGGCCCGTTCAGCGGGCTCGTCTTCGCGCGCGCGGGCTCCCTCGACCTCCACGTATTCCTCCCAGAGGGAAGCGCCGGGGGCGAGCCGGAGGACGCCCTCGGGCGCGTCCGCGAGCCCCGGGGCGAGCCGCCATGCCCGGGCATAGGCCCGGCAGGCGCGCCCGGGATCATCGAGGTGCTCCTCGAAGATCCGGCCCAGCCGGTAGAAGACGGAGGGCTTCATGTCGCGGGCTTGCCCCTCGTCCTCCAGGCCTCCGACCTGCATGGAGAGCCAGATGGCGGCGCGGCGGAACTTCTTCTCCTCCGTGGAGACGCGGATCATGCCGTCCAGGGCTTCCTGGTTGAGGGGATCGAGGTCGAGGACGTTCATGTAGAGGGCGGCGGCCCGGGCGGGGTCGTCCTCCACGACCTTCCTCGCTTCGTCCAGGGTCTTCGTGACGCGGCTTCTTTCCGGGGGCTCGGGACCGACCTCGGGTCCCAGGCGTTTCTGCAGATCCTTGAGCGCCTTGAAACCCTTGCCCCCTTCCGGATTCAGACGCACGGCTTCCTGCAGGCACTCGGCGGACTTGTAGGGGTCCTTCAGGGGGTCCTCGTAGAGGCGCGCGGCGCGAAGCAGCAGGCGGCTCTTGGTCTCGCGGTCCGAGGCGAGTTCGATCTCCCTCTCCAGCCGGTCGACCACGCCCTGGTGATCGCCTCGCGCGAAGAGGAGGTTGCCGAGAAGCTGGAGCACCTCCGCGTTGGAGGGATCGGCCTTCTCGGCCTTTTCGAGGAGCGCCACCGCCCGGGGGACGTCGTGCAGGGCGTCGTTGCAGACCCTCGCCGCGGAAAGAAGGGTCTCCGCCCTCTCCATGCCGGTGGGAGCCAGCGCGGCCCACCGCTCCAGGGCCTTGGCCAGCTCTTCGGAAAGGTCCTCCCGCTCGTAGAGCCGGATCAGGTCCCTCAGAACGTCCCGGTTCCCCGGCGCGAGCTTCGAGGCCTTCTCCAGGTGCTCGAGGGCCTCCGTGTGCTTGTCCTCCTGCATGAGGAGGATGCCCACGCCCTGATGGAGAAGCGCCAGGCGGGCCGGCTCGCCGCCCAGCCGGATCTCCTTCTCGAAGGCCTTGCGGCACGCCTCCATGTTTCCCGCCGTGCGCGCCACCCGCTGGACCCCGCGGAGCGCCTCCCGGCAGTTCGGATCGAACTCCAGCGCCGATTTGTAGCAACGAAGCGCCACGTTCAGCTGGCGGAACTGCTCCTCGTAGAGCCGCCCCAGCCGCACGCATACCGCCTTCTTCCGGACGTCGCTGGCCTTCGTGCGGAGCACCGCCTCCCACACGCGCACGAGCGCCTTCCAGTCCTTCCGGGCGTTGTAGAGCCTTTCCAGCGCGCTGAGGGCGGCCGGATGGCCGGGCACGAGGCTGAGTCCCTTCTCGTACCAGGCCGCGGCGGCTTCGTCGTCCTCCAGACGGTTCTCGATGAGGGACGCCGTTTCCAACGCGAGGGCGGCGGCCTCCCGGTCATCCTCGACGTGCTCGAATTCCGCGCTCAGCGTGTCCGCCAGGCCGCTCCAGTCCTTGCGCTTGCGAAGGACGCGGGCCAGGCCCCGAAGGGCGGTCCGGTTCCCCGGCTCCCGCGAGAGGACCCGGCGGTAGTTCTCGGAAGCGGCCTCGAGGTCGCCGGTGAACCGTTCCGCGATCCGGGCGATTTCGAGCCGCGCCCCGGCTCCCGCCTCGCCTTCCAGCGCGCCGGCCTCGTCCTCCAGCAGGGGAAGCAGCGCGCTCCATCGCCTCTCCCGGGTCAGGAGCGTTTTCAACGATTCGCGGACGCCGGGAAGCGCCGGCGACGTTTCCATCGCCGCCGAGAGGTTCCTCACGGCGCGGTCCGAGTCGAAGAGCCGGCGCGCGGCCACGTCTCCCGCCCGGGCGAGGGCCAGGGCGCGCTCCTCCCCTTCGGCGGAGGCGGCCAGGGCCTCCAGGGCGTCGACCAGCGCCTCCTCCCGGCCGGTCTTGAGCAGCAGCCGCTCGATGTCCGGCGTGAGGGGGCGTCCTTCGGGGTCCTCCTCCTCCGCCGCGCGATACGCCTCGAGCGCCTCCTCGAACGCCGAGAGGTTGTTCTCCAGGAGGGTTCCCAGCCGTTTTCGAAGCGGGGGGCGCTGACCGGGGGGGGCGAGCGCGATCTCGCGGCGGAGGGCTTCGGCCGCTTCCTCGTGCGAATCCGTCTTCTCGGCGATCCGGCGGACCCCCGAGATGGCCTCGACGCTTTCCGGGTCGTCCTTCAGGACCGAGGAGAAAATCGTGAGCGCCTCCTGGAGGCGGCCCAGCGTCTCCAGGGCGGAAGCCACCTTCAGGCCCTGGGCGTTGCGTTCGGGTCCGGGCTCCATCCGGTCCAGCCGGATCAGTCCGACGTCCACCAGCCGGCCCCAGTCTTCCCGGTTCTCGTAGATCCGCTCGAGCGACTCCGCCGCCTCGAGATCCTCGGGTTCGAGGGCGAGGGCCTCCCGGAGGGCCTGCTCGGCGCGGACCGGATCCGCGTCGACCAGGAGCGTTCCCGCTTCGCGGACCAGGCCGGCCCGGGAGACGGGGTCCTCGGTCACGGCCGCCTCGTCGAGCATGGCCTCGGCGCGTCCGGCGTCGTCGCCCAGCGCCGCGCAGGCCCGCTGCATGCCCTTCAGGGCGGGGACGTGGTCGGGCCTCACGTCGAGCACTTCCCGGAAGAAGGTCCTGGCCTGCTCGGGGTCGTCTTTTCGCGCGAGGGAGATCTCGCCCGCCTTGGCCAGGACGCGGACCGCCTCGCCCGGATCGGCGGTGGTCTCGCGGAGCCGGGAGAGGGTCCGGATCAGGCCGTCGGCGTCGTCGAGTCCGGCGTACGTCTCCTCCAGTTCCTTGAGATGGCCGGCGTTCTCGGGTTCGAGGGTGGCGGCTTTCTCGAAGGCGGAGGCGGCCGGCTGCAAGTCCTCCATCTGTTCGGCCCAGATCTTCCCGATCCGCGCGTAGATCGCGGCGGAGGCGCGGTTCCCCAGCTCGAAGGCCGCGCGCCTCTCCAGAAGATCGACGAGATCCTCCCAGCGCTCTCCTGCGAGGTAGACCTGTTCGAGGGCGTCGAAGGCCGCCTCGTTGGCCGGGTCGATGGCCAGCGCGTCCTCGAAGGTCGTGACGGCCATGGGGATGTCTTGCAACTTGTCGCGGTAGAGTTCGCCGAGCTTCAGCGTGCCGGCCAGCTTCTCCTCGAAGCTCCCGGCGGTTTTCAGCGACTCCGTCCACAGGAGGGCCCTGCGGTCGTAGTCCTTGGCGGCGTCCAGCGCCTCCTCCAGCTGCGGCCGGAGTTCCTCGTCCTCGGGATCAGCGTCGCACAGGATCTCGAGGTGGTCGGCCGCTTCCCCCGGGCGGCCCGCCTTCAGGAGTCCTTCGGCGAGGCGCTTGCGGGCCCCGTGGGCCTGGGGGTCCTTCGCCACCGCCTTCTCGAGGGGTTCCAGGAGCGCCGCGGGATCCTGTGCGTCCTTCAACAGCCGTGCGTACTCCTCGAGGATCTCCTCGTCTCTTGGATTCTCCGACAGGGAGGAAGCCAGGAGGTTGCGGGCCTCCTCGGAGGTCTCGGGATCCCGGACCAGCACGCGGGTGAGCTTGCGCCGCGCCCGGGTGCGGGTCCTCTCGTCCTTTCCGGAGGAGGCTTGCCAGCGATAGAGGCTGGAGAGGCCTTCCCGGTGTCCCATGGCTTCCCAGTGGGTTTCCAGGCGGGCGACGGCCGTCTCGTCGTCGGGGCGGCGTTTCAGGGCCTGCTGGTAGGCCCGGATGCCGCGGGGTCTGTCCTCGAGGGTCTCGACGACGAAGTCGCCGAGCCGGATCAGGAGTTCGGCGGCGCGGGCGGGGTCCGACATCGCCTCGGCGCGGGCCTCGAGGGCCTTTGCGGCGCGTTCCTCGTGGCCCACGTCCGCGGAGGCGCGGAGCAGGTTCTGCCAGAGGTCGGGGTCCTCGGGGGCTTCAGCGAGGGCGGTCTCGATCCAGGGGCCGGCCTCGCCGGCTTTTCCCGTTTCGAGGAGATGATCCATCAGTTCGAGAATGCGCTGGACCTTGGCGCCGGGGTCGGGGGCCGCGTCCACCGCCAACTCGATCTTTCGGCGGGCCTCCGCGACCGTTTCCACGGGCGTGGGTTCCGCCGGGTTTTCCGTCTCCGCGCCGGCGTCGGGAGCCAGTTCCGCGGCCTTGGAGAAGAGCCGGCCCGCCTGTTCGACGTCGCCCAGTTTTTCCACGAGGATCTCGCCGGCCGTCTTGAGGTCGCGGGCCTTCTCCTCGTCGGGGAGGTCGAGGTCGGCCTCGTCTTCCAGGACGCGGACGAGGGCGCGCCAGTTTCCCTGCTCGCGGTAGAGCCTTGCGAGATCCCGGTAGAGGCTGACGGCCTCGGGCTTGAGGTCGCGGACCATCTCCAGGCAGCGAGCGGCGCGAACGAGATCGGAGAACCGCGTCTCGTAGAGCTTGCCGAGTTTGAAGAGGATCCTGGACTGCAGGTCGGGCTGGGGGTCGAGGGAGAGGAGGGACTCGAGCAGTTCCCGGAGGTCTTCCCAGCGGGAGAGGACGCGGTAGATTTTCTCGAGGGCGTTGATGGCGTGGACGTTGAGGGGCTTCAGGTCCAGCACGCGCCGGTAGGTTTCGATGGCCCGGCGCATGTCGCCGACCTTGGATTCCAGGATCTTCCCCGCCTGGAGAAGGAGAAGCGGCCGTTCCATGGGGGGGGCGAGCCGGGCCTCCTCGTCCAGGATGTCGCACAGGGCCTCGAATTTTTCCCGGCGCTCCAGCACCTCGCGAAGCCCCAGCAGGGCCGGGCGGAAATCCCGGCGCCGCTTCAGCGCTTCCCGGAGCAGGTCCTCGGCGGTGTCGAGGTCCTTGAGTTTGTCCTCGGCGATGGAGGCGGCCTTTGCGAACAGGCGGGCCGCCTCCATCGCGTCGTCGAGCGCCCGGGCGCGCCTGGCGGTGACCTTCACGTAGGCGTCCCACTGGCTCTCGAAGAAGAGGCGCTCCGAGGCCGCCTGGAAGGCCTTGGTGTCGCCGGGATTCGCCTGGAACGCCTCAAGGAGCCTTCGGCTCTGCTCGTCCATGGGTCACGTGTCCGCTTTCCACTGCCCGCGTCAGACCTTTTCGAGGGCTGTATCGAGGTCGGCGATGACGTCCTCGGCCTTCTCCACGCCCACGGAGATCCGGACCATGCCTTCGGTGAGCCCCTGCTGCTCCATCATCTCCTTGGAGACCCCGGCATGGGTCATGGAGGCGGGATGCTGGATGAGCGTATCCACGGTGCCCAGGCTCACGGCCACGGTACACAGATGGACGTTGTTCAGCAGGGTCCGGCCGGCCTCGACGCCGCCTTTCAACTCGAAGGAGAATACGCTGGGGTAGCCGTGCATCTGCTTCTTCGCGATCTCGTGGCCCGGGAAGCCGGGCAGGCCGGGATGGTGCACGGTTTCGGTCTTGGGGTGTTTTTGCAGGTGCTCCGCGACGGCCAGCCCGTTTTCGTGGTGGCGTTCCATGCGGAGACTGAGCGTCCTCACGCCCCGGAGGAAGAGGAAAGAATCCATGGGGCCCATGATGGCGCCGGTGTCCTCGCGGAACTTGCGCACGGCCTGCGCCTTTTCCCCGTCGGCGATGACGATCCCTCCGACCAGGTCCCCGTGGCCGTTCAGGTACTTCGTGGCGCTGTGCACGGAGATGTCCGCGCCGAGATCCAGCGGGCGCTGGAGATAGGGCGTGGCGAAGGTGTTGTCCACCATGCACAGGACGCCGTGCTCGTGGGCGAGGTCGGCGAGCGCGGCGATGTCGCTGATGCGGCAGGTGGGATTGGCCGGCGTCTCGAAATAGAGGGCCTTCGTCTCGGGACGGATGGCCTCGCGCACGGCGTCGAGATCGGAGGAGTCCAGGAAGGTGCTCTCGATGCCGAAGCGCTTGAAGACGTCCTTGATCAGGTGGATGCAGGGCCCGTAGAGCGTGTCTCCCGAGATGACATGGTCTCCCGCCTGGACGAAGGTGAGCAGGGCGGCCTGGATCGCCGCCATGCCGGAGCCGAAGGCCACGGCACCGTCGCCGTTCGCGAGGTCGGCCACCACGCGCTCCAGGGCTTCCGTGGTGGGGTTGCCGAGTCGCGTGTAGATGTGGCCTTCCTGCTTCTTGGCGAACAGATCCGCCCCGTGTTCCGGGCTGTCGAAGTAGAACGTCGACGTCTGGAAGATGGGCATGGAATGGGCGTGGAAGGGCTTGACGTGTCCTTCCGCATGGAGCTGGCGCGTTGCGAAATCGAGTGGTTTTTCCGGCATGAGAACCTCCTGATGAGATGAACGATTGTCGACCTTGCGGACGCGAACCCTTGCGCGCGCGTCCGCGCACCAGCCTCTCTCGTCCGCTTTCGCCTCGAGCGCCGGCGTGCTTTCCGAGGGGGAAGGCGCCGGGAGACCACTGTACTCCAAGTCGTCAGGGCCTGCAATCGTCTTTGCCCGATCGCCGGCATCCGATACAATCCGGCGTCATGCCGGGCGCCGTTGCGAGTCGAGACGGGATCGTCCAGATCCTCGTGGGGGGGGCCGAGCAGACGGCCATCCAGCTCGTCTGCCTCCTCGGCCCTTTCTTCCTGGTGGGGCTTTTGCTCCACGGCCTCGAGCGGCTCGTGCAGAGGCATCTTTCCCGCCATTTCGGCTGGGGCAGCATCCTGTGGACCGGATGGCTGGGCACGCCCGTTCACGAGACCAGTCACGCCCTGCTGTGCCTGGTGTTCGGGCACCGCATCGAGGAGATGGCCCTTTTCAAGCCGGACCGGGAGTCCGGCCGCATGGGCTATGTCCGCCACTCGTGGAATCCGGGGAATCCGTACGCCGTCGTGGGCAACTTCTTCATCGGCGTGGCGCCGCTCGCCGGCGGGGCCCTGGTCCTCTACCTCTTCCTGTGGATCTTCTTCCCGGACGCGGCCCGCGGCGCCCTGGACGCGGCGGGCATGGCGGAGGCCATCGCGCGAGGGGCGTTTCTCGAGGCGGGCCGCTCCCTGTTCGGGATGGTCACCGGCGTCCTGGGCGGCATTTTCACGCCGGCCGCCTTCGGGCACTGGAAGTTGTGGGTCTTTCTCTACCTGGTCCTGTGCGTGGGCAGCCACCTGGCGCCCAGCCTGCAGGACTACCGGGGCGCGCGCCGCGGCGCCCTGGTCCTGCTCCTGTTGCTTCTCGCCGGAAACCTCGTCTTCCTCGTGCTGGGCGGGAAGGAAGGCGTGCTCATGGCCTCCGGCGCCCGCGTGCTGGGCCCGGCCCTGGCGCTCTTCTTCCTCGCGGCCGTCCTGAATTCCGCGATCGCGGTGCTCGTTCTCGGATTCACGGGCCTTTTGGACCTGATCCGCGGGAACGCCCCGTGGGGAAAGGGGGGAGGGTGATGGAATACGAGGCCTTCGAGAAGCGCAAACGCCTGCCGCCGGTTCCCGTCTTCGCCGTGACGGGCGACGAGCCCTTCTTCAAGCGCCGCGCCGTGGACAAGCTGGTCGCCCTGCTGACGCGGGGAGGCCGGGAAGGGCTGGGGGTCCGGGACGTCGACTGGGAGGGACCGGAAGAGGAGCGCCCCTCCTCGATCGGGGCCCTGCTCTCGGATCTGATGACGCCGTCGCTTTTCGGGGGCAAGACGGTGATCGTGGTGAGGCGGGCCTCCCGGCTCCTGTCCCGGGAAGGGGGCGCGGACCGTTTGCTGGACTACCTCGCAGGCCCGCGAGGCGCCGGCGTGCTCGTCCTGGAGGTGGAATCCCTGGACGCCCGGACCCGGATCGGTCGGAAGATCCGGGACGAGGGAACGGTCATCCAGTGCAAGCGCCTGTTCGACAAGCCTCCCCCGTGGAAGCCGAAGGCACCGGTGCACGACAACGCCCTGGCCCGGTGGATCGTGAAGGAGGGCCGGGCGGAAGGGGTCGTCTTCACCCTGCCGGTGGCCCAGGATCTCGCGGAAAGGGTCGGCAACGACCTCGGCGCCCTCCACGAGGAAATCCGGAAGCTCGCCCTGTATCTCGACGCGGGGCCCTCCTCGACGAAGCCGGTGTCCGCCGAGGTCCTGTCGGCGACGGTGGGAGAATACAATGAATACGGCGTCTTCCGGCTCACCGACGCCATGGGAAAGCGCGACCTCCCACAGGGGCTGCGCATCCTCCAGGGCCTGTTCGAGCAGGGGATCCGTTCGTACGGGAAGGGGGGGACGGTGACGGGGGAGAGACGGGTGGCCACGGTGCTGCTCGAGCGGATCCACGTCAAGATCCGGGAGCTATTCCGGGCCCGGGCCCTTCTGGAGGCGGGGCGCGGGGAGGAAGAGGTGGGCCGGGCGCTCGGCAAGCATCGGGTCTTCGTGCCGCTTCTGGTGGCGGAGGCCCGCCGGACGGATCTGAAAGACATGCACGGGTTTCTCGAGGCGCTTTTCGAGGCGGATCGCCGGCTGAAGACGGGAGCGCCGGGGCGGCCGGTCCTCGAGGCGCTCCTTTCGCGATGGGCGCGAGGGGCGATCCACGAGCGTGAACGTGGAAGAGAGGGAAAACAGGCCAGGGGAAATGGGAAATAGCCAGCATGGACTACACGGATCTGCACATCCACCTGCTTCCAGGGATGGACGACGGGCCGGCGGACATGGAGGAAAGCCTCGCCCTCCTCCGGCAGGCCTTTGAAGCCGGCACGCGCCGCTTCTGCGCCACGCCGCACTTCGGGCCGCCTCACGGCTTCTGGGAGCGACGTCGCGCCCGACGGCTCGTGGAGGATCTCGAAGCGCGCGCGGCGGAAGCGGGGTGGCCGGCCGAGATCCGGCTGGGGGCGGAGGTGTCCCTGTTCCCGGAAATCGTGGAGGAAGCCCGGAAGGGAACCCTCCCCGCCCTCGGGTCGGGGAAGTACCTTCTTCTGGAGACGCCGGCCGGTGTCCTCCCGCCCCACTTCCCGGAATTTCTTTTCCGGTTCCGGTCGACGGGTCTGGTCCCGGTGCTGGCCCACCCGGAGCGGACGGAGGTTTTCTGGCGGCATCCGGAGCGGATGCGCGATCTGGTGGGGGCGGGGGCGCTTATCCAGGTGACGGCGGGAAGCCTCGTGGGGGAAGGGGGGCGGAAGGTGAGACGGACCGCCCGCCGTTTCCTGGAAGCGGGATGGGTCCATGCGCTGGCGTCGGACGGCCATGGGGTTCCGGCGCGGTTGCTCGACCTCTCGGAGGCGGAGCGGGAGGCGGCGGGCTTGTTGAAGGATCCCGCCCGGGCGAGGCAGCTGGTCACGGAAGGCCCCTGGCGATTGATGGGCGGAGACCGTTCGCCACGGAAAGAGGGCGACGAAGACGCCTCCCCTCCGGAGGGTCGAGACGCGTCCTGACGACGGTGGTTCAAAGCCGGATCGGAGCGCTCAGAGATCCTTGGGCGAGGTGATGGACCGCTTGTTCGCCTTGCAGCGCGTAACGGCCTTGTCCAGCAGCACGAGGACTTCCCGGTTCAGGGCCTCGATGAAGTCGGAGGACATCATGGCGTCCTTGGAACGGATGTACTCCTTCACCTTCGAGGCGACCACGAGGTTGTCTTTCTTTTCCATGGGCTCTCTTTCTCCATCTGAGGGGTTTCTTCAGCTCACGGGTTCCGATTTGAGCATGTCTTGCAGGATCTTGTACAGATCTTCGGCCGAGACGAACAGGTAGGCCGCACGCGTTCCGAACGTCATGTGTGTGCGGCTGTGCAGGGGGATGGATTCGAACGGCGGGGCGGTTTTTCCGCCGATGCGCGTTCCGTTGGAGGAACCGCTGTCGGTGAAGGAGATCTGACCTTGCCCGGATACGGAGAAGTAGCCGTGGAGTTTCGAGACCAGGAGATCGGTGATCACGCAGTCGTTGTTCTGGGTCCTCCCCACGGTGATCTTGTCCGCCAGGGACACGCCCTCTCGTTTTTGCAGCGGGACGACCTCCGAGGAGGGGACGGGCTGGGGAAGGCCCTTGGAGACGGGGGTGCTGGCGCCGGCGGTGTCGCCGGAGAGCGTTGCGAATTTCTGTCGCTGCTGGTCCTGCGGCACGAAAAGCCCCAGGAGGAAGAAATGGGGGGTACGCGACTTGAAGGCCTCGATGTCCAAGTTGCGGATTTTTCCCCAGGTTTCCACGGCGGATGCATGCGATTCGTTCGACATGATTCCCTCCCCGGGAAACAGGTTCTTCCGCCTCGAAGCGGACTACCCATCCATCACCTTGTTCGATCGAGGAAACCAGCGTACATGGAGGATCGTCGGGAAGTCAAGAACTCTCATGGGCTTTCTCTCCGGTTGTTCCCGGCTTCCCTCCCCGTTACAATGCCGCCGTTCCCGATGCGGCATGCCGGAGGTTTCTTGAAACTCGACGAAATCACGGTCCTGATCGCGGACGACGACGAGGCCGTGCGGGAGACCCTCAGTGAAAGTCTCCTGGACATGGGCTTCGTGGACGTGATCCAGACGAAGGACGGGGAAGCGGCCCTGGAGACCCTCGAGGGCGAGGATGTCCATCTCCTCCTTCTCGATCTGGCCATGCCCCGCCTGCGGGGCGAGGAGGTGGTGGAGATCGCGCTGTCCCGGTACCCCGAGCTGATCATCATCATCGTCACGGGGTTCGCCACGCTGGAAAAAGCCATTCAGCTCATGAAAAAGGGCATCTACGACCTCATCCGAAAGCCCTTCAATCCCCGGACCCTGGCCCGCAAGATCGACGCCGCCCTCCTGAAACAAGACGCACGACGGGAAGGTAGAAAGGAAGGCCGGAATTTCGGCGATTTCGAGCTCCTGGAGGAAATCGCCCGGGGAGGCTCGAGCGTCGTGTGGAAGGCGAGGGAAAAGGAGACGGACGACGTCGTCGCCCTCAAGATCCTCGAAGGAAGCGAGGAGGCCACGGACGAGCAGATCCTCCGCTTCCACCGGGAAGCCCGGACCGTCGAGGAACTCCGCCATCCCTACATCGTCTCCGTCCGCCGCATCGGCGTGCACGAAAAACGACACTACATCGCCATGGACTTCATCGAGGGGCTTTCCCTCGACGAGTGGATCGAGAGGAACGACCCCGACATCCGGCTCGTGCTGAACGTCCTGAGCCAGACCGGCTTCGCCCTCCATTACGCCCATGAAAGAGAGATCCTTCACAGGGACCTGAAGCCCACCAACATCCTCGTCGACGACAGGAACCAACCGCACCTCATCGATTTCGGCCTGGCCAAGTCCACACGGGAAAAACTGAGAATCACGCGGGGAAGCCGGCTCCACGGCACCATCGGCTACATCGCACCCGAGAGGTTCTCCGACAAGGGCGGTCCCGTCGGCGTCGAATCCGACATCTTCTCCCTCGGCGTGATCCTCTACGAGGTCCTGACCGGCACGCTCCCCTACCGCATGATCAAGGAATGCGATTTTCTCCCCGATTTTTCGAGGTCTCCCGCCTCCCCTTCCCTCTTTCGCCCGGAGTTTCCCGCCGCCCTGTCCGAGGTCGCCCTCAAGGCCGTGGCCCTGCGGCCCGAGGAACGATACGCTTCCGCCCGGGAACTGGCCAAAGCGCTTCACGAGACCCTCGAACTCCTGACCTGAGATGGCATGGAAATCGCACTCTTTATGGCCGGAACTGAGCCTGGATCAGGATGATGGAATACCCGGCCTTGCCTCCTGGTTTCGACGGGAGGGAAAGGGCGGGGATTTCTCGTTGTAACTCGCTTTTGGGTAAAGGGTAAGGAAAAACCGGGAAAATCCGCCCCCTGAAAGGAAGCCAAGGAACTATAAACTTATCTTTACAGTGTAGGGTGGAAAGAAGTTGACCGGCGGAAGAGGTCGTGTTAACTTGAGGACGGGTATGTAAAGAATAGTTTACGGTTTCATGGGGTGAATGATTCCCAGGGATGGGGATCCGGGACGATCCGAACTTTTTCAAAGGATTCGAACATGAGTCGCCTCAATAGACGGAGACATCCCCTTCGTCTGGCGATCTGGGTCGCGGCGGGTCTCGCCGTGGCAACGCTGACAGCAGGATGTCCCGACGAGGAAAAGTCCTCCCCCCCGATCTTTCCGGTCCCGGGACCGGAGGAATTCGGGTCGGCGCGGGCGCTGGATCTTCCGCCGTCCTCGCCGGCGGGCAGCGTCTCCTTCGATCCGGCGCGCCACGCCGCCATGGGGCCGGACGGCGACGGCATGGCGATCTATCTCGCCGACGACGGAACGGGCACGGTCCGGATGAACGTGGTCCGCTACGACCACACGCAGAATCCGATGGTCCGGTACTTTACGGAGCCGGAGACGTTCGACGCGAACGCGGGCGACGTATCCGATGCCAAGGTGCTGATGGGGAAGGGTGGCGAAGGCCTGATCCTGTGGATCGAGACGTTCAACGGGCTTCCGCGCCTGTTCGCGAGCGTGCAGCCCTCGGGAGGCGGGGGTCTGACGCCGCCGCAGCTGATCGACGAGGGCGGCGACAACACGACGCCGGAAGGCGTGTCGGGTTTCGACGCCGCCCTGGATTCCGCGGGGAACGCGGTCATTGGTTTCTACGAGAATCCGGCTTCCCCGGGCCAGAGCGAGACTTTCGGCGTGTTCTACGACCGTTTGGCCCGGACGTTCAGCGCACCGGACAAGGCGGACCCCTTCACGACGTCGGGTCATCCCGTGACGGCGTTGAAGGTGATGTCGGGTCCTCCCGGCATCGGGTATCTTCTGATGCTCCAGGATGCGGATCCGGGCGCGGGGACGGTGATCCAGTGCTCGGTGAGCCGGTTCTCCTCGGAGTCGTCCCTCTCGGCCTTCAACGCGGCCACGCGTGTGAATCCTCCCGGGTACAACGACGACGTTCTCGATTTCACGGGCGCCGTGCTTCCGAACGGGGACGGCCTGATCCTGTACGAGCAGCCGCATCCCACGACGGGCGCTTCACGGGTCTGGAGCCGGGTGTTCGATTTTTCCGGCCAGACCTTCACCGAGGCCCTGCCCCAGGATCTGGCGCCGCAGGGGTCGGCCGCCGCGGACCACTTCACAGGCCCCGTGACGGCGACCGCCTCGGACGGGACGACCGTGGCGCTCTTCCGGACGACCGGTTCCGGCGCGTCCCTCCACGCCAACGTGTTCGATCCCGATGCGGGGACCTTCGACACGACCGGTTCGACGAAGGTCAGCGTTGCGGACGGTCCCGTACGGTCCGGCTACCGGTTCGCCTTCGGGCCGCATGGGATCGGCGAAGCGGTGTTCGTCCAGGCGCTCAGCGTTTCGGGCGGTCCTGAACGGCTTTTCGCATCGCGTTTCACCGGGGCGACCGGGACGTTCGAGGCGCCCCGGCCCGCCGATCTCGGAGGCGTGGAAACCGGAGAACTGCAGGCGCTTCCCATGGTCTTTTCCGATCCCCGGCTGGTCGGGACGGGTTTCGACGCCCGCGGCCGTTTCCTGGTGTGTTTCACGGGATCGGACGGCCTGCTCACCCGGGTCTTCGTGAACCGTGCCGTGGCCGGCCGGTCCGACGCCTTCGAGGGCGCCAGGGCCGTGGACGCCGCGAACCGTTCCTCCTTGTTCGCCCCGTCTTCCTCCCGGTCGCAGGTGCAGGACGGCCAGGCCGCCCTTCTTCTCGCCTCCGATACGGGGGAAGGGATGGCGGTGTGGAGACGGCAGGAGGTCGTGGGGACCGAGACCACCTACAGGCTCTTCGGGAATTCCTATCATGGTTACAACCTGCCACCCGCCAAGGGCCTGACCGGCGCCGTGCTGGTCGACGAGCATCCCGAAGCCGCCTCCGCCCGCCGGATCCACCAATTCGACGGCGCGGCGACCGCCACGGGGGCCGTGACCGCCCTCGTGCAGGACGCCGGCGCGACGCGGGAGTTGTACGTCCGGGCGTATGATGCGCACGCCCAGCAGTTCGATCTTCCCGGTTTGGACACCGTGGACAACGGGACGTCCGCCGACGTCCTCTGGGTGGACGTGGTGCCCGGATCGGGCGACGACGCTTTCGTCTTCTTCCTCCAAGATGACGGATCCGGGACCGTGCACCTGTACGGGGCCCGATACGAGGCCGCGTCCCGGAGCGTGCTTTCCCTTCGTTCGGGATCGCACCTGTCCAGCGCCTCGTCGGGGTTCGGTTCCGTGACCGATGTCTCGGTGGACGCGGCAGGCGGCCGGGCCTTCGTGGCGTACCGGCAGGAGAAGGGGAGCGGGCACGGCGCGTTCGTCCTCCGGGTGGACGCCGACGGGACGGTGACCGGCCCGGCCCGCGTCAGCGCAGCCTCGGCCTCGACGGCGGGCGCGCCCTCGCTCTGGGCGTCCGACCGGGGTCGGACCCTGGTCCTGTTCAAGGAAGGGCAGGATCTGATGGGGCAGGTGATCCTCAACATGACCTTCGGCCAGGCTCTTTCGGATCCGCCGGTCTCGCTCGAGTCCGCCGGCGATCCCATCGGCGCCTTCGACGCGGACGCGGACGGGCAGGGGAACTTCCTGGCGGTCTGGGAGGAAGGCGCGGTGGGAAGCGGATCGACCGTCATGTTCCGCCGGTACCTCCATGGCGCCGGCGCCTGGGATGCGGGCGCCGTGTCCGTCAGCGCCGCCGGAACGACCGGGCTCGATCACCATGCCCCCCGCGTGGGGGCTGCGGACGACGGACGGGCCGTGATCCTCTTCACAAGGACCCAGACGGGGACGACGGACGATGTCAGCCTCCTGGCCGCCGCGTTCGACCCCGGCGCCGGGCATACCCTCAAGGCCGCCGAGTGGGTCGACCACGACGAGGAGATCTCCAGCGGCCTCGACGTGGGCCAGGCCTCCCTCGCCATGGATCCGGCCAGCGGACGGGGCTTCGTCGTCTTCCTGCAGGACGTGGAGATCGGGGCCCCGCGGCGCGACCGCCTCTTCCTGCGGGGATTCGACCTCGACCGGACGCGAAGCGGCGATTCCGTCTTCAACCCGACGCCGGGCGACATGAGCGCCGGCGGCGCTTCCGCGCAGACCCACGTCCCGTTCTTCGACGTGGCCGTGGGTCCCGACGGGAAGGGATTCCTGATGCACGGCGAGCAGATTCCGAACGGATGGGTGGACACCGTCACCCACCTGTTCGCCAGGCCCTTCGACCTCGCCGCCTCCACGTTCGCCCCCACCGGCATCGCCAGCCGCCAGATGAAACCGGGCGCCGGCACCGTTTCCGGAGAAGGCGTGGATGACGGAAAGGTCCTGATCAACGGCGAGGGCGATGCCTTCCTGCTCCATACCGTGGCCCAGACCGACTCCTCCATTCCGCGAACCTACCGGAGGCTCTTCGGCAACGTCTACCGCTAGAACCTGATCTTCCGGATGCCGCTTCGCCGCACGCGGGTTGAAGCGGCCGGGAGAGCCTGCTACGATTTTTCCGCGCGACCGAACCGGTCGTCTCGTGGAAAGGCGTCGGTATGCTGACAAACGCGAAGCGGCATGCTCTCCCCGGTCTCGTGCTCCTCGTGGTCCTGGCCGCCGCGGATGCCTCTCTCGCGCTTCCGCCGGGATTGACGCGGGCGGAGAAGGTGGGGCTCTCGAAGGTCGCGGCGGAATGGGTGCGGCTCGGGTCCTGGTGCGCGTCGCGGAAGCTCGCCGCGCAGGCCGCGACCTGCCTCGAGCAGGCCGAGGCCGCCGACCCTCACGCGCGGGGGCTGGACGATCTGAAGGCGGAGATCGGCGCCGTCGAGGGCGAGCCGTCCGCGCGGGACCTCGCGACCTGGGAGCGGAAGCGGGCGTCCGCCGGCCGCAAGATCGCCTCCCTCTACGAAAGGCTCTACGCCTCCGGCGCGCGGGTCGAGGACCCCCGCGACCAGGCCCGCTTCGAGACCTATCTCTGGTCCGCGCTCGAGGCCTCCCCCTCCAGCGGCCGGTGGCGGAAGATCCTGGCCCTGGTGACGGCCGCCTGCTCGGGCAAGGAGACGGACAAGGGCGTCCGCCTCGCCAACCGTGCGCTGGCGCTCGGTCCCCCGAAGCGGTACGTCTCCCCCCTCCGGGCGGCCATCGAGACGGCCGCCGTGGACGGGCTGGTCCTCATGACGGCCACGACGCATCCCCTCCGCTACTACCTCTCCCTGCCCAAGGCCTGGAAGCGGAACCGCGGGCGCCGCTGGCCCGTGCTTCTGTGCGTGGACGGGGCGGGCAGCGGCTTCGCGGGCATCGCGCGCGGCTACAAGAACCGTCGAGGCGACCTGCCCTTCATCGTCGTCTCGCCCTGCACCTTTTCCAACACCAACGAGATCAAGGGCAACCTGCGAAAGAAGTACGCGAAGATCTACGCCGAGGAGACGATCGAGGAAGGGAATCAGGGGCGCCTCGACTGGGACGAGGCGGGCGTGCTGGCCGTTCTGGAGGATATGAAGACGTCCTTCGACGCCGAGGAGCGCGTCTACGTCACGGGGTTCTCGGGGGGCGGCAACGTGACGTACATGATGATCTTCAAACACCCCGACCTCGTCGCCGGCGCCGCCCCCGCCTGCGCGAACTTCATGAACCGGAACTATCACGAGCTCGGGGACTCGTTCTCGGAAGCGGACCGCACGTTTCCCCTTCACATCATCACCGGCGCTTCCGACCCCCACCGCCAGTACACCCACGGGAACAAGAACAGCCCCGGCATCGAGCCGCAGACGGACGCCGCCGTCAAGGTCCTCGAGCACCTCGGCTATCCGGGATGGAAGCGCACGATGATCGAGGGCATGGGCCACAGCCCCGCCCACAAGCACGTGATCGAGACCTTCCGCCCCTGGTGGGAAGGCCGGAAGAAGCGCTCCGACCCGCTGGACGGCTAGCAGGCCGTTGGCGGACGGATCTCGTAGAAGAGGCATCCCGGTTGCCCATCCCCCCATCCCCCATCCCCTATTCCCCCTCCTCGCGGCGCCGCGCCTTCTCCCGCAGCTCCTTCCAGTACGCCATGCGTTTCTTCACGTCCTTCTCGAAGCCGAAGGGGCCCGGGACGTAGTAGTCCGCGCCCTCGATCTCCTCGGGGAGGTGGCTCTGTCCCGAGGCCCGATCGGGCGCGTCGTGCGCGTACCGGTAGCCCTTGCCGTACCCTGCGTCCTTCATCCAGCCCGTCACTGGATTGCGAAGGTGCATGGGCACGGGAAGCGAACCCTTCTCCCGGGCGTCGCGCCGCGCCTCGCCGACGGCGCGGTAGAGGGCGTTGCTCTTGGGCGACGTCGCCAGGTAGACCGCTGCCTGGGCCAGGGCCGTGTCCGCCTCCGGCAAGCCGATGAAGTGCGCCGTCTGCCAGGCCTGGAGGGCCACCTGCAACGCCCGGGGATCCGCCAGGCCCACGTCCTCCGAGGCGAAACGGACCATCCGGCGGGCGATGTAGAGGGGATCCTCGCCCCCCTCGAGCATGCGCGCGAGCCAGTAGAGGGCTCCCTGGGGGTCGGAGCCCCGGAGGCTCTTGTGCAGCGCGGAGATGAGGTTGTAGTGTTCCTCCCCCGCCTTGTCGTAGACGAGGGTTCCCGACTGCGCGACCGACTGCAACAGGGCCGGATCGATCGTCCTCTCGCCTTCCGGTTTCTCCTCGAGAAGATCGGAAGCCATCTCGATAAGGTTCAATCCCCGCCGCGCGTCGCCGTCGGCCAGGCGGACCAGCATCCCTTCGCCCTCGGGCGTCAGGCTCAGCCTGCGCGCACCCAGGCCGCGTTCCTCGTCCTCGAGGGCCCGCCGGAAGATCGTCCCGAGCTCCTCCGCATTCAATCGACGCAGGGTGAACACCTTGCACCGCGAGAGCAGGGCGGCGTTCACCTCGAAGGAGGGGTTCTCCGTCGTGGCGCCGATCAGCACGATCGTGCCGTTCTCCACGTGGGGAAGGAAGGCGTCCTGCTGGGCCTTGTTGAACCGGTGCACCTCGTCCAGGAAGACGACGGTGCGCTTGCCGAGATGGTTGAGGGTGTCCCGGGCCTCCTTCACCACGGCGCGGACGTCCTTCACGCCGGCGGTCACCGCGCTGAAGGAGACGAAGGCGTGGTTCGTGGTCCGGGCGATGATCCGGGCCAGGGTGGTCTTTCCGGACCCCGGCGGCCCGTGGAAAAGGATCGAGACGGGGCGGTCGGCGTCGATCATCTCGCGGAGGAACGAGCCCTCGCCCGCGATCTCCTCCTGGCCGACGAACGCCTCGAGGGTCCGCGGCCGCATCCTGTCGGCGAGCGGCGCGAGGCCCGGATCGGGCCGGAACAGATCCTGGTTCTCCTGGGGCATGAAGCGTTTCCACAAAGATCCCAGGACAGGCGTCCATCAACGTGCGGGATTTCTCGTCACCTCTCGAGCCGGGCGACGAAGGCCTCGATGCGGTCACAGGCCTTTTCGAGATCCTCCATGGAGGCGGCGTAGGAGAGGCGAAGGCAGCCCGGGGCGCCGAAGGCCCCGCCGGGGACGGTGGCGACGTGCGCTTTTTCGAGGAGGGCCAGGGCCAGGTCGGTGTCGTCCTTCAGCGCCTGCCCCTCGAATTTCGCGGGAAGGAGCCCGCGTGCGTCCGGCATCACGTAGAACGCCCCCTCGGGCACGGGCACGGAGAGGCCTTCGATCGCCTGCAGGCGTTCGCAGACGGCCCGCCGCCGCTGGTCGAAGGCGTCGCGCATGGCGTTCACGGAGTCGCGTCCCGCGCCGAGGACCGCGAGGGCGGCGTACTGGACGAGCGACGTCGGATTGGAGGTGGCGTGTCCCTGGATCCGGGTCATGGCCTGGATGAGGGGTTTCGGTCCCGCCGCGTATCCCAGGCGCCAGCCCGGCATGGCCCAGGACTTGGAGAAGCCGTTGACCACCAGGGCGCGTTCCTTCATGCCGGGATCGAGGGAAACGATGCTGACGTGTCGCGCGTCCCCGTAGACGAGGTTCTCGTAGATCTCGTCGGAGATCACGAACAGGTCTCGTTTCATGGCGATGTTCGCCACCTCCGCGAGGGCTTGTTCGGCATACACGGCGCCGGTGGGGTTGTTGGGAGAGTTGAGGAGGAGGGCCCGGGTCCGCGCCGTGCAGGCGTCGTCGACGGCCGCGGGATCCAGCCGGAAGCCGTCCTCGGCGCGGCAGGGGACGGGCACGAGCGTTCCGCCGGCCAGTTCGATCTGGGCGGGATAGGAGACCCAGTAGGGTTCGGGGACGAGGACCTCGTCGCCCTCGTCGAGAAGGGCCTGCATGGCGTTGAAGAGGGCCTGTTTCGCCCCCACGGTCATGACGATCTCGTCGGGGTCGTAGGCGAGCCCGTTTTCCTTCGAGAGTTTTTCTGCGACGGCCGCCCGGAGCTCGGGGATGCCGGGGACCTGCGTGTACCGGTTGCGCTTCTCGCTCAGCGCCTCGAGAACCCCGGCCACGGCCGCGTCCGGCACGTTGAAATCCGGCTCGCCCGCCGAGAGGGAGACCACGTCGATCCCCTCGGAAGCCATCTGTTTCGCCTTTCCCGTGACCGCCAGGGTCGCGGAGGCCTTGAGGCCTCCGACACGTTTGGACAATTTCATGACGTTTCGTCCTCCATCATTTTCCGAAGATCATCCTCCGAAGACGTGTAGATCCCGAGGGATTGGGCGCAGTCCTTCGCCGCCGCGGAAAACCCGCCCCGTCCCACGAGCCACAATTTCCGGGCGCGCTTCAGCGCCCGCCGGGCGAAAATGTCCACCAGGGATCGTTCCACCTTCACGTCCCGCCAGAGCACCAGCATAAACCACCCCGTGTCTTCCGCCGTGAGGTAGTAGACCTTGATGTCTTTCGAGGTGAAGGCGAAGCCCTGGACCTTGTCGAACGGCGGAAACCGGACCGGTTCCGACACGCCCATCCATGACCCGGGGACCTCGCGGCCCTTCAGGGCGGCCACGAGATGCCGGAAGTTGATCTTCCCCTGCGCCATGGACGTTTTCTTCCGCCGGTCCAGGAACCGGTCCAGGAACGACTGGGCCCGCCCTTTCGCCTCCTTCCCCGTGAAACTCTCCGGCGGATTCTCCTGCGCCGACACCGCCCAGTAGCGGAACAGGGGATCGTCGAAGTAGAAGTGGCTGTCCACCTTCCGGAACAAACCCAGGGACAGGATGCGGCCCAGAAGCGCCCCCAGCGCCTTGCCTGCCCGTCCCGAGACCTTCTCCATCTCCTCCCGGGACACGCGGCGCCCCGAGGCCAGCGCCGCCACCACGGCCTTCGCCGGCTCGACGTCTTCCTTGCGCGCCAGGGAATCCGTCAACAGGCGCTGGAAATGGAGGTGGATCGCCCCCCACGGGCTCAGCACCTGGGTCGCGAAGGCGCGATCCACGTCCTCCGCCGTGACCGCGCCCTCCCCCCCGCTCCGCCGCGCGGCACGCGCCACCGCCGACAGGTAGAGCGGGAAGCCCGCCGACAACCGCGCGGCCCGCCGGGCCGGATCGCCCGGTGTCCCGAGGATGTCCCGCGCCATCGCCTCGGCCTCGGCGGGGGGAAGCGCCTCGACGGGGAAATACTGGAAGGCCTTGTGGAACGGCGCGCCCTCCGCGACGAAGTAGCGGTCCGCGAACGGGGAGGGCACGATGCTCACCACGTAGAACACCTCCGCCTGATCCGCGAGGACCGCCTCGAAAAGGTCCACGGCGGCCCGTCCCTGATCGAGGCGGTGGCGCATGAGGCGGGGGAAATCGTCGAGGAAGAGGACGAACCGGAGATCCTTTTCCGTTGCGAAGCGTTCCGGGAAACGGAAGGCGGCCTCCAGCAGCGCGTCTCCCGGCATGCCCTCGGTGTGCATGAACCGGACCATCGTCTCGGTGAACGATTCCATGGCCGGGCTCCGCAGGCGGCGCGCCTCGTCCGGAAAGGTGTCCTCCACGAGAATCCGCGCGGCCTCCGCCTTCGCGCCCACGGCGTCCAGAAAGGCGGCCGCGACGCGGGAGACGTAGCGGAGCGCCAGATCGACCGGAACGGCCCCCACGTCTTCCAGGGGGACCCACACCGGAATCAGCCCCTCCTCCACCCACGCCTCGGCGTGGAGTTCGATGGCGCGCTTCAGCAGGGCGGTCTTCCCCGTCCCCGGGGGGCCCGAAAAACAGAGATTGCCGGGCGTCCCTTCCCGCAGTCCCTCCACCAGGCTCTCGACGAGCTCCGTCTCCTCGGCGCGGTCCACGAAGATCGCCTTCCCCTCTTCCATCCGGCGGTCTCCTACATCTCTTCCACGGCCTCGATGCCCAGCAGGTCCAGGCCGCGGCGCAGCGTCGTCCGGGCGCCGTCCACCAGCATCAGCCGCGCGTCCGTCAACGCGGCATCGTCGGAAAGCACCCGGTGCTTGTGATGGAAACGATGGAACGCCGCCGAGAGATCCAGAAGATGCTGGGCGACGACCGACGGCTCGAACGTCTCGCAGGCGCGGCGGACCGTCTCGGGGAACCGGCCGATCCGCTGCACCAGCTCGAGTTCCTCCTCTTCCTCGAGCCTCGACAGGTCGGCCTCCGCGGGCGGCGGACCGCCGTGCTTGCGGAAGATCCCGCAGGCCCGGACGAAGGCGTATTGCACGTAGGGACCCGAATCCCCCTCCAGGTTGAGGACCTCCTCCCACCGGAAACGGACGTCCTTGATGCGCTTGTTCTTCAGGTCGTTGAACACCACCGCTCCCACGCCCACCGCGCGCGCCACCTCCTCCTTGCGGGGCAAATCCGGGTTCTTCTCCTCGATCATGGCGAGCGTCCGCTCCGCCGCCTCGTCGAGGACCCGCTCCAGCAGCACCACCTCCCCTCTCCGGCTTCCCCCCTTCTGGCCCCCCATCAGAAGCACCCCGAAGGGAACGTGGTGCATGTCGTCGGCGGCGTCGAAACCCAGGCGGCGGAGCACCGCGAACAGCTGCTTGAAGTGGAGCGACTGGCCCGCGTCCGTCACGTACAGCGCGCGGTCGAACCCGAACCGCTCCCGGCGGTAGATCGCCGCCGCCAGATCCCGCGTCAGGTACAGGGTGGCCCCGTCCTTCTTCCGCAACAGGCCCGGCGGAAGGCCCTCC
The DNA here is from genome assembly GCA_964508045.1 of uncultured Planctomycetia bacterium. Lineage (GTDB taxonomy): Bacteria > Planctomycetota > JAKEIC01 > JAKEIC01 > CAZDSO01 > CAZDSO01. Next base: position 22,805 of record CAZDSO010000021.1, read on the forward strand.
GCCTCCAGCGGGACCACCTGCGCACCCTCGCTCTCTTCCAGAAGACCCGCCGACGCCACTCGCTCGACCGTCTCGTCCAGACGGTCCAGGAAGAAACTCTCCCCGATCACGTGGTCGAAGGAAACGCCCAGCTTGCCGTACACCCGGTCGAAGGCCTCCAGGCTGATCTCCCGGAAGGCCTTCCACATCCGCGTCGCCTCCGCGTCCCCTTCCTCCAGGCGCTTGAACCACGCGCGCGCCCGGTCCTCGAGACCGGCATCCGTCTGTGCTTCGCGGTGGAAACGGACGTAGAGATCGTTCAGGTCCTTCAACGTCGCCCGTCCCAGGAAGTCCCCCTCCGTCCAGGAGGAGACGGCCACCATCAGTTTGCCGAAGGTCGTCCCCCAGTCTCCCAGGTGGTTGATCCCCACCGTCTTCCACCCCGAAGCCCGGTGCAGACGGACCAGGGACTGCCCGATCATCGTGGAGCGGATGTGATGGAAGGCGAGATGCTTCGAGATGTTCGGCGAGGAGTAATCCACCACCACCACCCGGTCCCCGCCCACCGAGCTGTTCCCGAAGGCCTCGCCCCGCGCCCGCACCTCCCCCAGGACCGTACGGCAGAGCGCCTCCGGCGCGATCCGGAAGTTGAGATAGGGGCCGGCGCTCACGACGCGCTCGACGAAGTCCGGCAGATCGACCTTCCCCTCCAGATCCGAAGCGATGGCGGGCGGCGCCTTGCGCATCCGCCGGGCCAGGGAAAAGCAGGGAAAGGCCAGGTCCCCGAGGCTCCGCTTGGGGGGAACCTCGAACAGCGGGAAAACCTCGTCCGGAGACATCCCCGCGGCCTCGGCCACCGCTTCGGACAGCGCCTGCTTGAAGTGTTCCATGATGCATCCGAAAAAAAACGTCCGGCTCCGCCGACCGGGCCCGCGCGCGATCCCGGATGCGGGAAACGCTCCATTATAGGCATCGAGGGCGGCGGGGACAGGGGGTTTTCGCGCCCGGAGCGTTTCGCGCTGTCAGCACATCGTGGTCCTCTGTTTCTGCCATGCGAAATCCCTGGGGGAAAGGCGGCGACAGCGCGAACGGATCCGCCGGGGCCTCACCGCGTCACGCGGGCGATCGCCTCCGCCACCTCGTCCACCTCGATGGCTTCCATGCAGACGGGGTCCGCGCACCTCCACCGATGGCAGGGCGCGCAGGGCAGGGGCGACGCCACGGCCTCCCCCGTCATCCAGGGCGCGTAGCGCGCCGGATCGGTGGGGCCGAAAAGCCCCACGGCGGGACAGCCGAGCACATGCGCCAGGTGCAGGGGCGCCGAGTCCGGGCCCACGAAGGCGCGCGCCCGAACAAGAGCCCCGGCCAGCGCCGGCACGCCGAGGGGACGCGGCGGCGTGAAGACGCCGCGGATGCCCCGAAGCGCTTCCGCGGCTGGTTCTTCCCCGGGGCCCCAGCTGAGAAGCACGGGCCCCTCCCGCCCCAGACGCGAGAGCAACGTCCGCCAGCGCTCGAGGGGCCATTGCTTGGCCGCGCCGCGCGGACTCGTGCCCGGATGCACGGCCAGAAACCCCTCCCGGGGCCGCCCCTGATCCGCCGCGGCCCGCTCGTGCGCCTCGGCCGCGCCCGATGGAAGCGGCACCGGCGCGGGGCGCTCGCCCGTGATGCCGATGCCGGCGAGAAGGGCGACGTACTTCACGATCCGGGAACCCGTTTCCGAGGCGGGCACCCGCCGGTTGGTGAAGAGGACGTTCCCCTCCCGGGCGGACCGCCGGTCGAACCCCACGCGCAGCGGCGCCAGGGAAAAGCCGGTGTGCAATCCGCTCTTGAGGTTGCCCTGGAAGTCGAGAACCGTATCGAAGCGGGCCTTGGTCGTCTCGGCGAAGAAGGCGAGGGCGCCGGCCAGCGACCCCGGAAGACGCCGGGAGGGGAGGAAGGGAGACCACTGCCGGCGGGGCCAGATGCGCAACGTGTCGATCTCGGGGCGCCCTTGCACGAAGGGGGCGAAGCGGTCCTCCACCAGGAAGGTGAGGTGCGCGTCGGGGAGGCGGCGCCTGAGGATCGCCAGTGCGGGGAGGGTCTGGAGCACGTCCCCGCCCGAGGAGAGGCGCACGAGGAGGATCTTCTTCTTCCCCTCCGGCGCGCGGATCCCGGAGGGCGGCGTGCGGAAGCTCATCGGCAGAACCACAGAAAGGTCTCCCTCTCCATCAAAACAGACCCAGCGCGAAACGCCGTCCCCCGGCCCGCCGTTCCCTTCTTCCGGACCCTTTGATATCATGCCGCTTTCCCCTTCTCAAGATGAGATGCGCTAGGGAGGCAGGATGGCCGAAGGAGAGAGGCACGTCGTCGTGGGCGTGACCGGCGCCAGCGGCGTGGCGGTGGCCCGCGTCGTCCTGGAGGGTTTCGCCGCGGGCGGATTCCGGATCCACTGGGTCCTGTCGCGCCGGGGCGCGGACATCCTGCGGCGGGAAGCCGGCGTGGACGTCGATCCCGTGCGCCCCGACCCTTCAGGGTGGCTTTCCCCGGAGGCCTGCGCCCGGGTGCGCGCGTGGGGGATCGAGGATTTCTGCGCGCCGGTGGCGAGCGGGTCCTTCCCGGCGCTCGGCATGGCGGTGGTCCCGTGCGGCATGGGCACGCTCGGCCGGATCGCCTCGGGGGTCTCGACGAGCCTGGTCGAGCGGGCCGCGGACGTGGCCCTGAAGGAAGGAAGGCCGCTGGTGCTGGTCCCCCGGGAGACGCCGGTGAGCGAGGTGCATCTTCGGAACATGCTCCGGGCCGCGCGGGCGGGGGCGACGATCCTGCCGGCGGCGCCGGCCTTCTACTTCGGTCCCCGGTCGGTGGAGGATCTGGCCGCGTACCTGGGGGCCAAGGTTCTGGAGCGTTTCGGGATTCCGTTGCCGGAGCGGTTCCGCTGGCGCGGGGAGGATGCCGATGCCGCATCGGCAGGGGGGCGGGGGGGGGCGATTCCTTGAACCATCCCTGCGACCTCTTCGGCGGGTCCCGCGGGGGAGAAAACGGCCGGGTTTTTTTGGAAAACACCAACTTTTTGCGATATTCTGACACTTCTTTTATAGAGCCGGTGAGAGCCGGTTGAGGGAGTTATGCCGGGGAACGAAGGTTCGTTGGCCAAGAAGGCGATGGATGGGGATCGACAGGCTTTCTCGAAGCTTGTCGAGAAATTCCACAAGCGCATTTTCATCCTCTCCTGCTCCCTCGTCGGGGACTATCACGCGGCCGAGGACGCGGCCCAGGAGACGTTCCTGAGAGCGTACAAGGGGTTGAAGAGCCTGAAAAACCCGGAGAAATTCGACAAATGGCTCGTGGGAATCGCCTACAACGTGAGCAAGGGGCACCTACGCGAGGAGAAGAAGCGTCCGGCGGTGTTCGAACCGGGACACCCGCTGGATCTGGGGTTCCTGGTCAAGAAGGCCCCTGGCACGGATTTGAAGAAGCGCGTGATGGACGCGGCCAACAGCCTTCCGGCCGCGGCGCGGGCGCTTCTGGCCCTGAAGTACCTGGAAGGGCTCTCCTACGCGGAGATCGCCGGGATCCTGGGGATCGAGGGAAAGACGGTGAAGAGCCGTCTTTTCGCGGCCCGGCGGCAGCTCCGGGAGAAGCTGGGCAGTTACCGTCCGAAGGGATGACCGTCCCGCCCCCGTTCGGACGCCCCCAAGACCTTTGAGATCGGAGTGCGATCATGGACTGCGAAGACGTCGGAGAGATCCTGGAAGCCTTTCACGCCGGCGAGGCGTCCCTGGACGAGTACGAGGGGCTGGAGGAGCACCTCGCGTCCTGCGAGGGGTGCCGTCAGGCGCTCCAGAAGATCCTGTACGACGTGGATCTCGCGGCGTACACGACGTTTTTCGAGGACATGAAACCGCCGCCGCGTTTCGCGCGGAAGGTGATGGAGTCGCTGCCGGGGGGCAAGGGCGAGGGAGGAAAGCGGGGTTCTTCCTCGAAGGGGGGCGGTTCTTCGAGCCGTCTGGCGACGGTGCGGGGGGAGAAGAAGACGGGTGCGCGCCGGGGCCGTCCGAGTTCTTCGGGGATGCTGCGGGCGCACCGGAAGACGGGTGTGCGTCGGAAGGATCCGTCGCGGGAGCCGTCGGGGGTGTTTCTCCAGGATCAGATCTTCGGCGCGCAGGAGAAGAAGACGGGCCTGATCATCACGTATTGCGAGGAATGCGGGGAGCGGATCGATCCCTCCCTGTTCGAGTCGGGTGAAGCGGTCCGCTACAAGAACGCGAGTTACTGTCCGAAGTGCAAGAGCGCGGTGGAGGGACTCCTCGAGGAGGAGGCGCCGAGCCCGAAGCGGAAAGGGCGGTCTCGGGCGAAGGCGGGGACGCGCGGTCCGGCGCGGCCACCGTCGACGCGGGTGGCGACGCCTCCGCGGACGAAGAAGCCGATGAACCTCCCTCTGGTGGGCGGGGGTCTGGTGGGGGCGGCGGTGCTGATTCTGGTGATCGGGGTGGTGGCGTTTTCCATGATGGGGGACGGGGACGATGGCCGGGTGATCGAACCGGAAGGGTCCGACGATACGGGCGCCCCCGAGGATGCGGATTTGTCCCCGCAGAAGGACCTAGAGCCGGCCTCTCCGCCTTCTTCGGAGGACAGCGTGAAGAAGGAGATGCAACAACGGAAGGCGCTGGCCCAGAAGCGGAAGAAGGACGAGGAGGAACGGGCGCGCCTTGCGAGGATTCCGGGCGAGAAGGTCGCGCAGTACCGGGAGAAGGCGCGTTTGCTGGAGGAGGAGGAGAAGTTCCAGGAGGCCTTGAATCTCTGGAACCGCTGGATCGCGAACGCCACGGAGGGGGAGATCGAGGATCCCAAGACGGGGAAGAAGCTGAAGTTCAAGGAGGAGCACATCCGCGAGATGCAGGTGGAGCGGGAAGGGCTCAAGGAGCGCTGGGAGCGGTGGAAGGACCAGCTGATCGGGAAGGCGAAGGAGGCGGTGCGCGCGCTGGCGGACGCGGAGAAGTTCAAGGAAGCGCTGGTGAAGCTGGACGAGTACGTCGAAAAGTATCGGAGCGACTACCCGGACCGGGTCCAGGAGCTGGAGTACCTGAAGGGGCGGATCCAGCTGATGGCGCAGCGGGCGGCGGAGGCGAAGGCCAGGAAGATCATCGCGGAGAACCGGCGGGCGATCGAGGCGGGGTCGTGGGTGGAGATGATGAAGAGCAAGAACGACATCCTCGCGAACTGGGGGGCGAAGGGCAAGGTGCAGTGGATCGACGACGAGGACCCGCCGGTGCTCCGGCTCGACGGGAACGGCACGAACATCTTCAGCGGCGGGTTTTCCAACGCCTCGAAATGGTTCGATTACGAGCTGTCGTTCGAGATGAAGAGTTCGGTGGCGTGCATCGTCTACATGCGCTACGACGCCCAGTCGCGCAGCTACGCCGTCACCGTCGTCCCCGAGTGCGCCGGCTGGACGAAGGTGCACGTGAAGATCGAACAGCTGACGCTCTACCTCGAGGTGGGCGACAAGCAGGCGCAGCCCAAGGTGCTGGACAAGCCGGGCACGGGCGGCGTCGTGTTCCGTCCCTACGACGCAGGCCACGTTCAGATCCGCGACCTCAAGATCAAGGTCAACGTGCTGCGGTGACGCCGGGCCGCACGGTCATCCTGCGATCCTTTTCAACGTGACTGGGATTCCAGGGGGGAATCCCTGCACCTTCCCGGGAATCGCAGGGCATAGAAGACCAAATCCATGAAAGCAGATCATCGCGGAGAACCGGCTACAGGCGAGCATTCCGACTCGGTCTGCAACGAGAATGCCTCTCCCCGAGCCATTCGCGTTGCGGCTGTTTTGATTGGGCGCGGGCTGACGTTCGTCGTGAGCCACGTAGCGGTTGCGGAGTGGCGCAGCACTTCGGTCATGATCGATATCGGCCTGGAGGGCGAAGGTCTCGAAGACGCGCCGAAGCCCTCGCGCGGTTGAACGCTCCGGCCGCATCTGGTACGCTCCATCGGGATGAAACCCGGTTTCGCGTTTCCTCCGGGATGTCCTTTCCGCGGCGCGGCCGGGCGTTGTTCCAACGGCTCTCCGGACGCCTCTTCACGCATGCCGGACGCGGCCGAGGACGCAGTCGAGGGAAGCCATGGCGCCTGAGGCACGGGAGGGGGAACTCTCCGGCAAGCTGACCCCCAAGGCCCTGAAGAGAGCCCTGTTTCTCGTCGAATCCAACCGGTTCGTGGGGAACATCCACGTCACGCGGGGGGAGGACGAGAAGCACATCTACTTCACGGTGGGCGGCATCCGCCTCCTGGCGGCGGGTTCCCGGCGCAAGACGCCGCTGGGAAAGCTGCTGGTCCGCCACGGCCTGGTGACGCCCGCCAAGATGCGCGAGGCCTTGCTCACGCAGAAGCGGACCGGAAAGCGGATCGGCGACGTCCTCACCCGGACCATGAAACTCATCCAGCCCGCCGACATCGAGCACGTGGTCCACACGCAGGTGGAAAACGAGATCTACGACATCATCACCTGGGAGGACGGCGTGCTGGAGTACACCTTCAGCATGCCGGATTCGCTGTTCAACAAGAAGCTGAAGGCCACGACGCTCTCTACCGACATCCCCACCCTGATCGACCGCATCAAGGACAAGATCGATCGCTGGCCCCTCATCCGGAACCAGATTCCCGACTTCCGGTGGGCGTTCCGTCTCACGCGGACCGGCCACCGCCGGCTCCTCGAGGGAGAAGAGGCGGAGCCCGCCCAGCGTGAACTGGCCGGATTCCTGGACGGCAAGCGCAGCGTGAACAAGATCATCGAGGAAGGGGAGTTCGGCACCTACGAGGTCTCGGAGATGCTGGCGCTGTTCCTCGACAAGGACTGGGTGGTGAAGGTCGGGGGCGGACTGGATCTGGCGGAGGAATCGGACGCGTCGGACGTCTTCGCCGAGGTCCGCATGCTCGAGAGGGCGCTGGAGCTCGGCCCGGACGACCAGTCCGTCCGCCGGAAGCTCGTGGAGGCGCTGGAGCGGGCCGGGGCGAGGGACCGCGCGGCCGTCCACCTCCGCAAGCTCGCGGATGCCAAGATCCAGGAAAAGAACGTCGAGGACGCCCAGGTTCTTCTCGAGAAGGGCGTCAAGCTGAACCCGACGGACTTCGACTGCCAGGAGGCGCTGTTCGACGTCTACGCGCGGTCCAGCGACCGGACCCGGGCCATCGAACACGGCCTGAGGCTCGCCGAGACCTACAAGGCCAACCGGCTGTTCAACCGCACCAAGAACATCGTCACGCGCATCATCGACTGGGTCCCCCGCGACACGCGGGCCCACAATCTCCTCGCCGAGACGCATGAGGAACTCCAGGAAACCCAGGCGGCCGTGCGGGAATTCGAAATCGTCGCCGCCATCCTCAAGGAGGAGGGCAAGGACGAGTCCCGCCTGAAGACCGTCTTCGAGCGGATCCTGCAGATCGACGAGAAGAACAAAAACGCCCGGCGCGAACTCGCCCGGATCGCCCAGAAGCGCTGGGGAACCCTTCCTCGCGTGCTCCGGACCGCCGCGATCCTCCTGTTCGCCCTCCTCGCGTTCGGCGCCGTCGGGTACGAGATCCTGGGGCGCGACCGCTTTCCCCAGCTCCAGAGCGAGGTCGCCGATTGCGTTCGGGACGGAACCTTCGATACGGCTCTCCGGAAACTCGATGCCTACCACGACGCCTTTCCCTTCATCGCCCCCGATCGCATTCTAGAAACCCGGAAACGACTGGAGTCCATGCGCCGCGAGAAACAGCAGGATGAGGCCCGGCGCTTCGCGAACGAACAAAAGAGCGTCTTCGAGAACCCCTCCCCCCGGTCCCTCGCGGACGCGGAAGCCCGCATCGGGGAAAAACTCGACGCGGGGGACGGCCTCGACGAAGGACCCGCCCGCAAGACCCTGGAAGACCTCCTCAACCGGATCCGGGAGATCCTCTTCCGCTGGGAGGCCGTGAAGAACGCCGTCCGGGACGGCGAGGCCGAAGAGGCCCTGAACGCCTACCGCGCCCTGGTGCGGGACGTCCCCGGCTTCACGCCCGGCGAGGAAATCCCCCCCCTCCCCCTCCCCTTCGAGGTGCTTCCCGCGGGCAGCCGCGTCGCCCTCGACGGGAAACCCCTTCCCCCCGGCGAGAAGGAACTCCCCCTGAGGATCGGAGACGTTCACGAGCTGCGGGCCTCCTGCCCCGGCTTCGAGACCCGGACGGTCGCCCTCGACGCCGCCTCGGCCGAAAGGCCCTTCCGCCTGCAGCTGAAGAAGGAAGTGGCGTGGAAGACCGACGTCGGAGGGCCCGTGGTCGGGTCGCCCCTGGTGCATGGAAACGACGTCTTCGTCGCTTCCCGAAACCGGGTCCTCTCCTGCCTCGATCTCGCCTCGGGCGGCATGAAATGGCGGCGCAGCCTCGGGCTCCGGGGGGATCCCGCGGCCGGCCCCGCCCTCGCGGGCAACGGTTTCCTGTACATCGTCGCCCATGATGAGACGCTCTACGCCATCCGCCGAGACGGAAAAATCCTGCGGCCCCTCCAGTCGCTGGGCGCCCTCTGCCTCCATCCCCCTCTCGTGTTCCGTGGAACGGACTCCCTCGGCCTGATCCTCGCCCTCCAGAACGGACGCGTCGTCTGGCGACCGGTGGCCGAGGACGCCGGCCTCGAGGTGCTGTTCGAACTCGGCGGCCGGATCGAATCCGCCCCCGCCGTCTACAAGGGCATCCTCATCGTGGGAGACGAAACGGGGTGCCTGATCGCCTTCGACCTCATGGCCGGAAAGAGGAAATGGGAGACCCGGCTTCCCGGTCCCCTGTTCGCCCCCGTCGCGATCCATCAGGGGATCGTTTTCGCCGGCACGGAGACCGGACGGATCTGCGCCCTCGACATCGCCGAGGGAACGGCCCTTCCCGGGTGGCCCGCCTCCGTCTCCTCCCCCGTGGCCACCATCCCCCGGGTCCACGACGATGTGCTTCTCGTGGGAACGAGAAACGGCGATCTCGTGGCGCTCGACAAGCGTACGGGAGCCTTCTCCTGGAAACTGGGCGTCCGCGGCGCGATCGAAGCCGCGCCGGTCGTCAAGGGCTCCGTCCTGTACTTCGGCGACCGCGAGGGCGTCCTGTACGCCCTGGACATCCCCAACCGGGAAATCCAGTGGACCTTCCAGACCGGCGGGCCCCTCAAGGCCACGCCCGTCCTGGCCGAAGGAAAAACCCTGTTCGGATCGCAAGATCGTCGCCTCTATGCTGTCCAACAATAACACGCCCGACGAACCCGCGGAGGGTGGAAAGCGGTGTCCCCGTTGCGGGGAGCCCCTGCTTCCCGGTCCCGGACCCTGTCCCGGCTGCGGTTTCTCGGGAAGCGAAGCCGACGGCCTGGATTCCGTCGACGATTTCATCGACGGGCTCTCCAACCCGGACGACCTCTTCCGGCAGGAACCCCGCCCCGAACCCCGGGAGATCGGGGACGAACCGACAACCGGTCCTCCCACGGCCCCCCCGGCGGGGGCCGGCGAGGGAGGGGAGGACCTGGGCGACGTGGACGACCTGCTCGACAAGATCGCCGATCCCGACGCCCTGTTCGAGAACCCGGCCGAGGCTCCTCCCCACGGCGCGCCTTCCGTCCCGACCGAAGAGAAGCCCCCGCCGACGCCGCCCCCCGCCCCTTCCGGGACGGCGCCTTCCCCTCCCCCGCTCCCCCCGGAGGACGAGGAGGAGGAGGAGCAAAAGGTCCGCCGGATCACGATGGTGGAGCGGAAACGGCGCGATACGGCCCGGCGGACGCGGCTGAGGGTCCAGTGCGCGCACTGCAAGCAGGTTTTCGATCCCTCGAAACTGCCGGGGACCATCGAGAAGTGCCTGAACTGCGGGTCCCGGAACCTGAAGTACCTCGAATCCCCCCTCGATGAAGACATCCCCCCCCTTCCCGAGGAGGAAGCGGCGGAGGAAGCCGAGGAGAGAGAGTCCGAGGAGGAAGCGCCGCCGGAGGCCGCCGCGGAGGAAGGGGACGGGGCGGCGCCGGAGGAGGAGATGCCGGCGCCGGAGGCGCCGGTTTCGGAGGCGGACCCCATCGAGGGGACGGCGCTCGCGCCGGAAGCCGATCTTCTCACGAAGCGCACGGGACACAAGGACTACTACCGCGAGTTCATGGAGGAGGAGAACATCTACGCGGCGGAGGACATCGAGCGCGCGGCGGAGGCGGGGGGGCAGGGAGAGGAAGGCGGCGGCGGGGAAGGGAAGGGGTGGGGCGCGGCGCTGATGGGGGATCTCGAGATCAAGAAACGGGCCGACGAGGAGGCGGTCCTGAAGGACGATTACTTCCTGGGCAAGCGGGTCAAGGATTACCTCATCCTGGAGATCATCGGCCGGGGGGGCATGGGGACGGTCTACAAGGCGAGGAAGGACGACGGGCAGATGGTGGCGATGAAGATCCTGCCGCCGCTTTTCGCCCGGGACGAGGCCAAGGTGGACCGTTTCCTCAAGGAGGCCGCCTCGGCGTCGAAACTGGACCATCCCAACATCGTGAAATGCTATGACTTCGGCCAGGACGGGGACGTCCACTTCATCGCCATGGAGCTGGTGGTGGGCAAGAGCGTGGGGGACCTGATCAAGGAGAAACGGGCGGTGAAGATCGAGGAGTCGCTGCGGATCATCAAGAGCGCGGCGCGGGGCCTGGCGGCGGCTCACGAGAAGGGCATCATCCACCGGGACATGAAGCCCGACAACATCATGATCAACAGAAACGGCGTCATCCAGGTGGCGGACTTCGGCCTTGCCCGCGACGTCCAAGCGTCCAGCTCCCTGTCCGGGTCGGGAGAGATCGTGGGAACGCCCTACTACATCTCCCCGGAACAGATCGACTGCCAGGACGTGGACGCCAAGGCCGACCTCTACTCCCTGGGGGCCACCATCTACCACCTCATCACGGGCAAGCGGCCCTTCGAGGGCAGCACGCCCATGGAGGTGCTGCTCAAGCACATGAACGAGAAACTGGTGCCGCCGGTGGACCGGAACCCCCTCATTCCCGTGACGGTCAGCCGGCTCATCTCGAAGATGATGGAGAAGAACCGCGAGTTCCGCTACCAGGACTGCGAGGAGCTGGTTTCCGACATCGATCTCATCGAGAAAGGGGAGACGCCCGACATCGTCCTGGAGGAGGAGACCGAACCCCGGCGGAAAGCCCCCGTGCCGAAGATCAAGAAGCCGCGCTCGAAAGCCTGGTGGGTGCTGTTGTGGTTCGTCGTCATCGCCGGCGCGGCCGTGGGGCTGAGGTTCGCGGTCCTGCAGCCTCTCGACACCACGGGGTTCTTCCCGCCGGATCCCGGCGTGCACAAGGAAGCGGCGGAGGCGCTGGGCGAAGCAGAGATCTACCTCAAAACCCACCCGGACGATCCAGGGGCCTCCCGGGAGAAGATGGAAGCCGTGGTCGAGAGGTTCCCGGAAACGAAGGAAGCCGATCAGGCCCGAAAGCACCTCGAGGCCCTGGAATCCGCGCTCGCCGAGGAGGTTTCCGACTGGGTCCGGGAAAGGGCCGCCACGGCGAAAGCGCTGCAGGAAGGGGGGTTGCTCGGACGGGCCCTGCTGGAGGTGAGGAAACCGGTCCCGGCGCGCCTGGCGGGGCGCCCCGAACTCGACGCCCTGGACGAGATCGGGAAGACCCTCGCCCGCGCGCTCGCCGACCGGGACGGGATGGTCCTGGTGCCGGGGGGCGAGGTGTCCGTCCCGTCCCCCGGCGGAGACGAGCGCGCCCGGGCGGTCGCCCCCTTCCTGATGTCGATCACGGAGGTCACCAACCGGGCGTACCAGGCATTCGTGGACATCGAGGGATACCACACGAAGTCGTTCTGGGACGCGGAGGGGTGGAAGGCCCGGGAGGCGTTCCGGGACCGGACCGGGAAACCCGGCCCGGCCTTCTGGTCGGAAGGCCGTTTCCCGCCGGGGAAGGCGGACCATCCCGTCGTGGGGATTTCGTGGTACGAGGCGCGCGCCTTCGCGCGGTTTCGCGACATGCGGTTGCCCACGGAAGCGGAGTGGCAACAGGCGGCCGCCGGGCCCGCGGGGCGGGCGTATCCCTTCGGCGCGTCGTTCGATCCGTCGAAGGCCGTCGGCCGCCATGCGGAAAGCGGGACGGTTCCCGCGGATTCCTTGGGGGCGGGGGCGACGCCGCTCGGCCTTCTCCACATGGCGGGCAACGTGCATGAATGGACGGCCTCGTCGGGGAAGGAGGCGGGGAGGACCGTCTTGGTGCGGGGCGGCGGCTTCGATTCCCATCCCTTCAACCTGCGCACGGACAGCCGCGTGGCGGTGCGGAAGACGACGCGGGACGAGGCGCTGGGGTTCAGGCTCGCGCGGGATCCCTAGCGGAGCGCATGGGATCCGAGGGATCGGCTCCGGGTCCTTTGCGGTGTCACCGGACACGGATTCCAGATTGCAGCCGTCAGATTTCAGCCAGGGGAGCGGGGACGCCGTAGGAGCGGGAAAGCCTAGGGATTGTAGATTTTCGATTGGCGACTGGAGATTGTCGTAACTTGCAGGGGCGGCCCTTGCGACCGCCCAGACCGCAGGAACGTCTGCCGGTGTTGGATTGCGGTTCCTGTCATTGCGCTGTCGGATCGGCTACAATGCGCGGACCTGCCCGTCCCGAGGAGGAAAGAGACCTCCGGTGCCGGCTTTCTCGGGAGGGATGCCCGCGCGGCGGGACAAGGCCCGGTCGCGGACGGAAACGACGTTGGTTCCGGCACCTTCAAAGACAAGGAGGGGAGATGGGCTTCTCGCACGAGGACGAAGGTGACAGGGAGGGCGCGTCGCGGAAGTTCGAGGAGAGGCTGCTCAAGAGCCGGACCGTCATCCTGTCCCAACCCATCGACGACCAGATCGCGCGAAAGGTGATCACGCAGCTGATCCTGATGGAAGAGGACGACCCGGAGAAGGAGATCACGCTGGTCCTCAACTCGCCGGGGGGATCCGCGGATGCGGGGTTCGCCATCTACGACATGGCGCGGTTCGTCGGACCGCCGGTGCGTTGCGTCTGCTCGGGGCTATGCGCCAGCGCGGCGGTGATCATCTTCCTGGCCGCGGAGAAGGGGCGCCGGTTTTCCCTGCCGAACGCGCGCTTCCTTCTGCACCAGCCCTCCAGCGCCGCCATGGGGTCCGCCGCGGACATCGCCATCACCGCCAAGGAGATCCTGAACCTGAGGAAGCGGTACAACGAGATCGTGGCCCGGGAGACGGGCAAGAGCCGCGAAACCGTGGACAAGGACGCCAACCGGGATTTCTGGCTGGGACCCGAAGAGGCGAAAGCCTACGGCCTGGTGGACGAGGTGGTGGAGCGCAAGCGCGACATCGCGTAGATCGCCGAGGCGAACCGCATCGGTCTTGGATTGCAGATTGCAGCGCAGAGCGGGCGGAACGGGATCCTGACTGGAATCTCCAACGTGAAATCTGACGACTGTAATCTGAAATCCCCGACCGGCAAGGCTTCTAGTACATCTTCCCTTCCTTGATCCCCATGGTGGTCTGGGAGTCCACGTAGTCGAGCCATTCCTTCTCGATCGCTTCGAGATCGTCGCCGAAGATCTCGCGGAAGGTCTGCGCGTTGCGGATGATCCGCCGCCCGGTGAGCTCGCGCTTGAGGTATTCCATCATCTTGTCCTTGTACTTCCCGGGCTTGCCCTTGAAGCAGAAGAACATGAAGGAGGACGCCTCGGCGTAGATGAGGGAGCCGGCGATGGCCAGGATCTGGTCCCGCTGCCCCGGGGAAGCCGACCGGGGGTCCATGCCGCCTGCGCGCACCCACTTGGTGACGACCTGCGCGATGTTCTGGCCCGCGTGAAAGGTGGTCACCATCTCCTGCAGGCTCAAGAAGTAGGGCTTCTCGAGGCCGAACATCCGCCTCTGCTGGAACTTCTTCGGAAACCGGGCGGCGTAGAACTCGGCGAGGCGCCCCGATTTCATCTCGTAGGCGATGAGATGCTCGAAGGTCCCCCCGGGCGCGGGCTTGAGCCGCAACGACCCCACGTACTCCGCCATCCCCTCGTTGAACCACAGGCTCAGCACCGTGTCGAACCCCCCGTCGGGGTTGCAGAAAGCGTCGAAGATCTGGTGCGTGGCCTCGTGGAACAGCGTGGAGTCGGAGGCCTCCTGGTTGAATTGCCCGGTCGGCCCGTTGTACATGATGATGTACTTCGATTGGCGGTGGAAGTAGGCCAGCGCCCCCGGCGGAATGGGCATATCCACCGAGGCGTTGTATTCCTCGAAGACGTCACGGTCCTCGAAGGAGACCACGACCAGCGGGCGCGTCTTGTCCCGCTTCAGGCCCGCCGGACGGATGAAGTTGTCCACCACGTACCGGAAGACCTTCTTCAGGGCTTTCACCTTCAACGCCAGCTGCGCCTTCGCCTCGTCCGAGCGGTAGGGGTTGAAGCCCTTCCGGCCGGCGTGCTCCACGATCAGGTAGGGATCGGAGCGGCGGTGGACGAACTGGTAGTCCTTGAAACCCTCCACGCTCTCCAGGTCGTTCAGGATGCGGGCGACGTGCGCGTGGAAGGGGTCGCGCTTGCGCTTCTCCAGCTCCGCCCGCGCCCGCGCCAGCACCTTTGCTTCCTTCGCCTCGATCTCCTCGCGCTCGGCGGGCGCGAGCCACGTGCCCGAAAGGTCGTGGAGATCCTTCACCAGATCCGGGGGGTAGTCCGCGGCCTCCGGGGGCAGCGCGTAGCGCACGTGGCCGAGCTTCCGCCGCGCCGGCTCGCATTCCGGGTCCAGCTCGATCGCCTCGAGGAAGTGCCGGCGCGCCTCGTCCTCGAGACCCAGCGCCTCCGCTTCCTCGCCGACCGCGACGAGCTCCTCGGGAAGCTGCGCCGATGCCGCGCGGTCCCGGTAGGCCTCGATCTTCGCGTCCCGCCCGGGATCCGATTTCGCCGATGTCTTTGCGCCGGACCCCTCGTCCCGCGGGCCCCCCTCGCCGTCCCCCCCGCCTCCGCCGAGAACCAGCGCCAGCACGACCACCAGAACCAGCGCCGCCGCCCCGACGCCCCCCCCGATCCACAGGAGGGGATTGCCCCCTCCTCCCCCGGAAGGGGCCGGGCGTCTCCGCCTTGCTTCCCGCCGGTCGCCCCGCGAACGGCCCGCGTCCTTTCGCGGCTCGCGGCGCGGGCGCCCTCGCCGGGCGGGACGGGGACGTTCCTCCTCTTCCTCGTCCTCCTCGAGATCGTCGTTCTCGGGGACCTGGATGACCGCCTTGCACTTCGAGCACCGCACGCGGCGTCCGCAGAAGGACGCGTCGACCTTCAAGAGGCCCCCGCAGCTCCCGCACTCGATGGTGATGGACATGGTCCGCTCCCGCGATAAAACTCGCGCCATTTTCGCATTTCAGCGCGACCTGTCAATTCGCGAGCGAGCGGAAGCCTTCGCGCTGTCGGCAAGTCGTGGTCTTCTCTTTCTTTCCGTAGCCCGCCTCCATCCTCCGAAGGACCCGCCATTGCCCTTGCATGGGCAAGACCGGCGGCGGCGGAACGTGGAGTGCTGCAAAGTTGTCTGCTCTTCGGCAACGCTGCTGCGCCACTCCGCAACCGCTACGTGGCTCAC
>CAZDSO010000022.1:0-38094 GCA_964508045.1 uncultured Planctomycetia bacterium
CTGCCCGGCATCAAGCACCACCACGAGCGCGCGGACGGCTCCGGCTACCCCGACGGCCTCGCCGGCGACGAGATTCCCCTCATCGCCAGGATCATCGGCCTGGCCGACCGCTTCGACCACCTCTCGCGCGAGATGGAGGGCGGCATCAAGGCCGCGCTGGTGGTCGTGGGCAAGAACGAGGAGGGCCTCTTCCATCCCGGCGTCGTGGAAGCCCTCCTCCTCTCCTACCGGAACGGCGACCTCTTCGCACCCCCCAACCTCCTGCTCGACCAGTTCGAGACCACGGTGGACGATTCGCAGGACGGCGCGACCTAGTACATTGCCACACCTGAACGTATCGGTTCAATGGATCTGTTTTAGCCCAAACTTCCCCCCTCGAAGAGGGGGGAAGTTTGGGCTAGAGGAACTCGCGGCGGATGGCGTCCACCGGCTTGAGGCGGGACGCGAGGAAGGCCGGCAACAGGGAAAAGAGCAGCGCGGAGACCAGCGTGGCCCCGAGAATCTTGACCAGCGTCAGCGGGCGGTACTCCACGGGTATCCGCTCGAGGTGCTGGATCTCCTCGATGTAGGACCGGAACTCCGTGAAGCCCAGCCAGTCGAGCGCGGCCACGATCTCGTTGCTGAGACTCACGATGCCCATCCCGACGCCCACGCCCACCACGGCCCCGGCCAGGGCGATGACCAGGCCCGTGATCACGAACGTCGTCATGATCTTTCCCGGACTCGCGCCCACCGCCGAGAGGATCCCGATGTCCCGGACCTTCTCCGCCACCAGGATCCTGAGTGTGATCAGGATCCCCAGCCCCGCCACGAGGTCGGCGAAGAAGAGGATGACGAACAGCACCTGCTTCTGGCGCTGCACGGCCTGGATGAGAACGGCCTTGCGGTCCTTCCAGGTGGTGACGAGAAGCCCCGGCGAGCGAAAGACCTCGCGCAGGACGTCCCGGACCTCTTCGGCCCGGCGCCAGTCGCGGATCTTGAACCCCACGCCGCGGACCGGACTCGCCTCGGACAGGAAATCCTCCGCCGCGTCGAGGGACATGTAGAACGTCCGGACGTCGACATCGTAGAAGCCGGAATCGTAGGCCCCCGCGATAACCGCGACGAGGTTGCGGCCCCGGGGCGCGCGCATCCTTTCCTCCGGGCCCGAGAAATTCCCCGTCAGGATCTCGATCTCGTCGCCGATGCGGAGATCCCGCCAGTGCTCCAGCATGGATTGACCGACCAAGACGGCGGGCCGGCGGCGAAGGTCTTTCAGCTTCCGCAGGAAGGCCTCGGATTCCCGGTAGCCCGCCGGCAGGCGCACGGATTGAACGCGCGCACGCGCATCCTCCTTCTCCAGGCGGACGAAGGCGCGGCGGCCCTCCCGGGCTTGAAGCGCCTTCTCGATGGCGGCCGCGTTCTCCTCGCGTTTCCGGCGGGCCAGGGATGCGGCCTTTTCGCGCGCCTTCTCCTCCGGCCAGTGCCAGGGGGGGCCGGCGAACTTCCGGGTGTACCGCTCGATGGTGCCCGCCAGGGCCTCCGCGTCGGCGTAGTAGATCATGCCGAGGCGCCGCCCGAGCGCCTCCAGTTTCCGGCGCCGCTCCTTCCCGGACATCGCGGAGACGATCTCCCGCCCCAGCCGCGCCTCGGCCCGTTCCCGGCGGACGACCTCGAGCGCCGTCTCGGGGCTGATCTCGAAGGGCCGGTCGGGAGGCGTCCCGGCCCGTTCCAGATAGTCCTCGAAATCGCTCACACGGGCTTCGGTTTCCGGCCGCACCCCGATGACCCGGCCGTAGTCGAACGTGTCCACGCGGTCCCCCGTGGAGAAGATCACGGTGCCCTCGATGCGGGGCGACCAGGCCTCGATCCGCTCGTCGAGATCCATGGCCTTTTTCGCGACCCCCCGCGTGTCCATGGGTTCGCTGCTTTCGATCAGCACGTCCGCGGACGTGCCGCGGACCTTCGTCTTGAGTTCGGTGAGGTAGCCCTCCATGACGGGGTTCGGCACGTAGGCGATGACGACGGCGCAGGCCACGGCCAGCACCGAGATCAGGGCGATGAGGCGCGTTCGCAGGTATCGAAGGGACAGGAAGAACTTGAACACGGCTAGCCTTTACCTCCGCTTTTCACCTGGGTCACCTTCCCGTCCACCATCCTCGCCACGCGGTGGGCTTCCTCGGCCATCGCCTCGTCGTGGGTGACGAGGACCATGGTCTGCTTCCTCTCCAGGTTCAGGCGCCACAGCATGGTCTTGATCTCCGCCGAGGTCCTGGAATCGAGGTTCCCCGTGGGTTCGTCGCAGAAGAGGATCCGGGGCTCGTTCATCAGGGCCCGCGCAATGGCCACGCGCTGGCGCTCCCCGCCGGAGAGCTGGGTGGGGCGGTGTTTCTCGCGCTCGTCGAGGGCCACGTCCGCCAGCAGCTGCCGGGCGCGGGCCCGGATCTGTTTGCGGGACTTGAACCAGGCGAAGAGGCCCGTGCCGATCATGGTGGGCAGCATCACGTTCTCCAGGGCGTTGAGCTCGGGGAGCAGGTGGTAGAACTGGAACGTGAAGCCGAAGTGCCGGTTCCGGACGCCGGCCCGCTCCGAGGCGGACAGCGAGGCGATGTCCCGTCCCTCGTACTCGACGGCGCCGGTCGTCGGCACGTCCAGGGCGCCGAGGATGTGGAGCAGCGTGCTCTTGCCCACGCCGGATTTCCCGAGCACGACGAGGATTTCCCCCTCCTTCACCCCGAGGTCCACCCCCTTGAGCACGGAGAGGGAAGCGCCCTCGATCTTGAAGTCCCGCGTGATGCCCTTCGCTTCCAGAATGGTGTCCGTCACGAAACGACCCTTTCGAACCGGCTCATTCGTACCGCAGGGCGTCGAGCGGCCTGAGCCGGGCCGCCTTCAGCGCCGGGAGCACGCCGCCCACCAGGACGCTCAGGACGATGGTCGGCGCCAGGATCCAGAAGATCTGGCTCCCGTCGATCACGGCCGGAATGCGGTCCAGGTAGTACAGCCCTCGCGGAAAGGGGGTCGGGAGGCCAAGCCTGTTGGCGAAGGCCTCGATCTCGTTGATGTACGTCGTGATGAGCACCCCCGCGACGGTCCCCAGCCCCGCCCCGATGACCCCGATCAGCGTGCAGGTGAGCAGGAACACGGTCGTGATCCCGGCAGGCCGCCCGCCCAGCGCCTTGAGGATCCCGAGGTCCCGCGTCTTCTCCGTCACCATCATCAGGAACGTGGCCAGCATGTTGAATCCCGCCACCACGATGATCATGAACAGGATCACGGCCAGGAAGGCCTTCTCCAGCTGGATGGCCTGCAGCAGGGCCTTGCGATGCTCGGCCCAGGTCCGGATGTCCTCACCGGGAAACCGCTCCTTGAGGTCGGCCTTCACCGCTTCCGCGTTGGAGAAGTCGTCGATCTTCACCCCGATCTCCGAGACCAGACCCTCCCGGCCCTGGAAAGCCTGCGCCGTGGCCAGCGGCATGAAGACCACGCGGGAGTCGTACTGGAACATCCCCGACTTGAAGGTCCCCACCACGGTGAACGCCCCCTTCCGGGTCCCCTTCGATTCCGTGGGAAGCCCCTTGCCGGAGCCCGAGACCAGCTGGACGCTCTCCCCGACCATGACGTGCAGCTGACTCGTGGCCAGCTCTTCGCCCACGATGATCTCCCGGGCAGTGGGGGAGGAGAACGGGAGCACGGTCACCCCTTCCTCCTCGGCGCGCGCGAGGGAGGCTTCATAGGTCCGCTTCTGCGCCTCGAGAAGATCCATCCGGACCGAGACGACCTTCTCGAGATCCTGCAGGTGTTCCCCGAAGATGTCGCTCTCGCGGGCGGCCCGGAGGAACCGAACGTAGGCGCGCTTCACGGCCTCGAAGCTCTTGTTCCCCTCGAGGCTTTCGAGAATCCGCCCCATCTCCGCCGCGAACAGGCGGTGCGTCTCGATGTCCCGCGCGACCCGGCTCGCATCGGAAGGCCTGAGGTCCCCTTCGCCGCCCTCCCCGGACAGCCCCTCAAGCCTTCCGACGAGATCCTCGACCTCCAGCTTGTACTGCTCGAAGAAGATCCTCGCGTTCGCGGCCGGCCGCTCGCGCTGGGCGTTCATGACGAAAACCGGCAGCTCGCTGACCTCCCCCTCCCGCGCGGGGTCCACGCCTACGGTCTGCACCGCGCACCGGCCCCGGCCGCCGAGAAGCGCCATCCCGCGAAGCCGCGGGGCCGTCCCCGTCACGTGATCCACCCCCTCGATCGCGGCGAGCACCTCCTCGAGGGGTTCGTCCCCCCGGTAGCGGATGAGGATGTCCGACAGCATCCCCCGGATCCGCCCCTTGAAGTCCTGCTGGAACCCCTCCATCACCGAGAGCACCACGATCAGCGCCATCACCCCCATCGCCACTCCGAGGATGGAGAGGTAGGTGATCTTGCGGGCCCGCAGGTAACGCAGTGCGAGGATGATGCGGTACATCCAGGCGCCCTTCACAGCCAAAACGCCGGGCCGGGGATTTCAGATGCCAGATGCCAGATGGGAGACTTCAGCAGAGGTCCCGTTGAAGCCGCCGACATCCGAAATTTGCACTCTTCATTCCTCAACCCGTCATGGTTGCCTTGACGGTCTACTCGTCGCGCATCTGGGGAAAAAGGATGACGTCACGGATGGATTCCGCCCCCGTCAGCATCATGACCAGCCTGTCGACCCCGATCCCCAGGCCGCCCGCCGGCGGCATGCCCTGCTCCAGGGCTTCCACGAAATCCTCGTCCAGCACGTGCGCCTCCTCGTCCCCGGCCTCGTGAAGCCGGGATTGCTCCTCCAGGCGCCGGCGCTGCTCCAGCGGATCGTTCAGCTCCGTGAAGGCGTTGCCGATCTCGGTGCCGAAGAGAAAGGGCTCGAAACGCTGGACCAGCGCGGGATCCTCCGGGTGCCGGCGCGCCAGCGGCGTGGTCTCCACGGGGTAATCGACCAGGAACACCGGATCCACCAGGTGAGGCTCCACCGTCCTGGAGAAGATCTGGTCGATGAGGTTGCCGGGGCCCATGCACGCCTCGTAGGCGATCTCCAGCTCGTCGCAGACGCCGCGGAGATCCGCGAGACCCTTCCCCTGCAGCTCGATGCCCGCGAACGCCCGGAAGGCATCCCGCATCGACAGCCGCTTCCACGGCGGCGTGACGTCCACCGTGCGGCCGGCGAACGTGACCTCGGCCGTGCCGTTCACGTCCAGGGCCAGCCGGTGCACCATCCCCTCCACGATGTCCATCATGTCGGAGAGGTCCCCGAAGGCCTGGTAGCACTCCATGAAGGTGAACTCGGGGTTGTGAAAGCGGTCGATCCCCTCGTTCCGGAAGTTCTTGGAGAGCTCGAAGACCCGCTCCAGCCCCCCCACGAGGAGGCGCTTCAGGTAGAGCTCGTCGGCGATGCGAAGATACAGGTCCCGGTCCAGCGTGTGGTGGCGGGTGACGAAGGGCCGCGCCGCGGCGCCTCCGTAGATGGGCTGGAGCACCGGCGTCTCCACCTCCACGAACCCCCGTTCGTCCAGAAACCGGCGGATGCCGGAGATGATCCTCGCCCGCTTGAGGAAGACCTCGCGGGAAGCCTCGTTGGCGATGAGATCCAGATGGCGCTTCCGGTACCGCAGCTCGGTGTCCTTGAGGCCGTGGAACTTCTCCGGAAGGGGACGCAGGGACTTGGTGAGGAAGGTGAAGGTCTCCGCGAAAAGCGTCACCTCGCCGGTGCGCGTGCGGTCCACCTTGCCCTCGACCCCGACGACGTCCCCCAGGTCCGTCGCCTTGAAGACCTCGTAGGTCTCCGCGCCCACGCTGTCCTTGCGGATGTAGACCTGGATCGACCCCGTGCGGTCCGAAAGATCGAAGAAACTGGCCTTGCCGTGCCCGCGGATGCGCAGGATGCGTCCGGCCGCCTTCGCGGAGACCGCCTCGCCCGCCTCGAACCGCTCGCGGATCCCGCGCACGGGATTCGTGTCCGCGTACCGGGCGCCGAAGGGGTCGACGCCCAGCGCCTGCAGCCGCTCCAGCTTCTTGATCCTTTCCTGCCTGTACGTGTCTGCTTCGGACATGATGGTCCTCTGTCGCGGGTTCCAGGGGGATGCGCGCCGTGAAAAGCGCGTATTGTCGCCCCTGGAGGCGTGGTTGTCAAAGGGCGCCTGGGCGAGCCTTTCGCTTTGTCTGTAACCCGTCACCTGTGACCCGTGTTGGCTGTGGTTTGCCGACACCGGCACGGACAGGACGGGTGACCGGTCACGAACAATGAAACAGACGAAACAGAGGGCGATTCGCCGTGGTCCCGGACCGGGTGCCCTCGTGGCCCGGGACACACGCCTCCCACAAACAGCACGCCGTTCCGCTCTTCCGCTGAAATCTGACGGCTGAGATCTGTATCGAACATTCGGGGAAAGTCATGATCGATGACCGCCTTGGAGGGCGAGGGTCCTCCCGAGCCCAAACAAGGGCTCACCAGGAGGTTCGCCCTCCAAGTTTTCATGGTTTCCGGGAGGCTGAAGGCTCATGGCGGACGACAATCCAAAAACAAATTCTACAATCCCTACGCAATGACAACATGAAATCGTCTACAGCACGGATGGCTCTACCTGTGAGACAGGCTCCGATATGGTATACCTACGGCATGAAGGAAGCGGAACCACGAACGGCCACCGGGAGGTTCGCCTACCCCAAGCGGCTCAGGCTTCGCAAGAAGAAGGAGTTCGACCGCGTGTTCGCGGAGGGGCGCCGGGCGTACGGAAGGGACGTCTCGGCCCTCTACGCGCCCAACGGTCTCGCCTGGACGCGGATCGGCCTCATCGCCGGCAAGCGGGTCGGCAAGGCGGTCGAGAGGAACCGGGCGAAACGGGTCTTCCGCGAGGCCTTCCGGCTCCACCGCGAAAGCCTGCCGGCGGGGTACGACCTGGTGATCGTCGTCCGGCGCGCGAAGGAGAGGTGGACCCTGGAAAAGGCGGTGGGGGCGTTGCTGTCCGTCGCGGAATCGATCGGAGGAGAATCGTCCTCGTGCTGAAATGGCCCCTCATCCTGCTGGTCCGCGCGTATCAGATCCTGCTCTCCCCCCTCTTCGGCGGTTGCTGCCGGTTCAACCCCACCTGCTCGGCCTACACGATCGAGGCCGTCAAGAAGTACGGGGCGCTCAAAGGGGGCTGGCTCGGCGTCAAGCGCATCCTGCGCTGCCACCCCTTCGGGGGCTACGGGGACGATCCCGTCCCCTGATCACGAAAATCGTCGATCGCAGATCCGCAAGCACCAAGTCTCCACAGAGGGGAGCCGTCGAATTGGAGGGCGAGCCGGCAATGTTCCGGCTCGGGGGGACCCTCGCCCTCCAAAGTTGTACCGGTGAAAATGTTGCCTGAGGATCCCACCGCAGAGATCGCGGAGATCGGAGAAAGATTCCGAGGGGATCGCATCTCCTGACCTCTGCGTCCCCTGAACCGGAGGCTATCGCCTCGGTTCAGGGCTTCGCTCGGCGGTGAGAGTCCTCTCGCTGTGGCTGCGGCTAGGCTGCTTCTTGTTCTTCGCCTCTTGACGTGCGTCATGCGCCGCATGCCTGCCGCGGAGCGGGCTCCGTGAGAAACGCGGGCCCTTGTCCCGCCCCTACTTCTTCCCGAGCAGTTCCTCGAAGCCCGGCATGTCGCGGAGGCCGTCGAACGCGCCGTCCTTCGCGAGCGACTCGAGGCCGGTGAAGCCGAGGCGGGCGGCTTCCTGCAGGTGGCGCAGGGCCTCTTCCCGGAGGGCGCGGCGTTTCTTCGCGGAAAGATCGGTCCCCCGGTCCGCGGCGCGCTCCGAGAGAATGCGGGCCAGGCGGACGCGCGCCGTCACCGCGATGCCCTGCCGCGCCTCGGGGGGGACCTCGGCGGGGCCCCCCGGCCTCCCGAGAGCCTCGATGACGCGGCGAAGCTGCTTCTCCTCCTCCTCGGGCGTCGAGGCGTCCATGAGCCGCCGGGCCGAGGCGAGGAGCTTGGGCAGGGACGCGAAGGGGATGTCCAGCCCGGTGTGGAGGAAGGCCAGCGCCGCCTGGAACGCCTGCGAGAGCATGGAATCCGGATGGTGCTCGAGGTAGGTCTCGATGGCCTCGATGGCTTCCTTCCGCCGGCCGAGGATCATCAGGGCGAAACCGCGAATGCCCAGGATGTCGGTCCGGTCGGGGTACTGGGCGAGGACGGAGTCGATGTGCGTGAGCGCCCGTTCCACGTCCCGGGGGCGCAGGTCCTTCAGCCCGGACGAGGTGACGAAGCCGGTGATCATGGCGCCCGCCACGGCGAGGTGGACGTCCGGGTTGTCGTAGGGAAGCGCGTCCGCGCGGTCCATGTCCTCCTCGAACCCCTTCCGGTCGCCGAGGGCCTTGCGCACCTGGGCGCGGAGGACGTAGGGAAAGGGCTTGTCGGGCATGGCCTGCACCACGGCCTCGGCCTCCTGGAGCGCGGCGCGGGGCCGGTCCAGGCTCAGCAGGATCTGCGTGCGGCGGGTCCGGTGTTCCGTGTCGCCGCCGGAGAGGCGGACGGCCGTGGTGAGGTTGTCCAGCGCCTTCCAGAGCAGGACCTTGCGGTCCTCCCGGTTCCCGAACATGCCCTGGAGCATGTAGATGTTCCCGCGGGCCGCATAGGCGTCCGGGAAGGACTCGTTGGCTTCCAGGGCCTTCTCCACCGCCTCGAGGGCCTCGTCCATGTCGCCGTCCAGCGTCATCAGCACGGCGCGTCCCGTGTAGGATTTTTCGGGCTTGGCGCCGATGGTCTCGATCTTCTTCAGGTCCTTCTCGATGAGGCCCCGCAGGCGGTCCGATTCCTTCGATCCGCTGAGCAGGCGGGCCTGGAAATAGCGCCGGTAGCGGATCTGCACCCGGCCGTAGTAGGCGTCGGTGAGGTCGGGATTCAGCTCGATCGCGCGGTCGAACGACGTCATGGCCTTCCGGTAGCGCTCGAGAAAGGAGAGCGTGCGCCCCTTCTCGACGAAGGCCTCGGCCCTTTGCGGGTCGGCCTCGCAGGCCTTCTCGAAGGCCTCGAGGGCCGATCGCAGGTGGCCGGTCCGCCCGGCCGGTTGCGCGGTGAGGTGGGATTTCTCCGCCCGCTTCATGAATCCCCGGCCCAGGTCCATCTGGAAGGAGGCGCGCCGGCGGTCCTCCTCGGAGACCTTCGGGCCGGCCGTTGGTTCCGCCTTCACGCCGGGTCCGGCCGTGGGGGAGGGGGTTCTTCCGTCGTGGGACGCCGCCAGCAGGCCCGCCAGGGCCCCGGTCAGGATCACGGCGATGGCGGCGGCCAGGGCGGTGGAGCGCTGTCGCTTGAGCCAGCGCAAGGCGCGCGCGGGAAACGAGGGGGGCCGGGCGAGGATCGGCTCGCCTTGCAGCAGCCGGTCGAGGTCGTCCGCCATGGCGCCGAGATCGGCGTAGCGGGCGCGGGGCTCCTTCTCGAGGGCCTTGAAGCAGACGGTCTGGACTTCCCGCGAGACGTCGTCCCGGAGCCTTCGAAGGGGGGGGGGATCCTCGGACTGGACCTGGGCCATGAGGTGGAGCGGCGTTTCGGCCAGGAAGGGCGGTCGCCCGGCGAGGAGCTCGTAGAAGACGGCGCCGAGGGAGAACATGTCGGAGAGGGGTCCGATCGCCTCGGAGCGGCCGGCGGCCTGTTCCGGGCTCATGTAGCCGGGGGTTCCCAGCGCCGTCCCTTCCTGGGTGAGTCCGGTCTGGTCCCCCTGGACCTTGGCGAGGCCGAAATCCGTCACCTTGGGGACGCCGCTGTTGTCGATGAGGATGTTGCCGGGCTTGACGTCCCGGTGGACGATGCCCCGTTCGTGGCTGTAGTGGAGTGCGCGGGCCACGTCGCGGACGATCCGGACCGCTTTCCTGACGTCCATCGGCTCTTCGGCCAGCGTCTCGAGGGATTCCCCCTCGATGTATTCCATGGCGAAGTAGGGGACGCCCTTCTCCGTGCCGGCGGCGTAGACGGGCACGATGTTGGGGTGGGAGAGGTTCGCGGCGGACCGGGCTTCCCGGAGGAAGCGGGAGGCCTGTTCCTGGGTGGCCCGCTCGCCGGCCAGGAGGACCTTGAGGGCCACGGGACGTCCGAGGGCCACCTCCAGGGCTCGGTAGACCACGCCCATGCCACCGCGTCCGAGTTCGGAGACGATGCGGAAGGGTCCGAAGTTCGTCTCGGGCCGGATGTCGAAGGAGGCGCTTTCAGCGGTGGGGAGGGTCTCTCCGCTGACGCCGGCCTTCAGTTCGGCGGTGGGGCCGCGCCCGACGCACCGCGGGCAGGGGGCGCCCTCGGGATGCCCGGGGGGCAGCTCGGCGCCGCACTGTGGACACTGGGCCATGGGATTCCTTCGTCTTCGCGTTTCCGGATCGCGGAATCAACAGACTATACGGACGAGGGGGCCCGGAGTTTGCCCCGGGAAGGGGGAGGGGATGAAGAGACGGGATTTCTTCACGGAAAAGGTGAGGAAACGTCGAAAGGTCCGGCATTCGTTCGGTTACGGCTTGAACACGATGCGTTTCCGGTCCGAGCCTGGGATGTCCTCCGTCTCGTAGTCCCTGGACAGGCCGCCGTAGAAGAACAGTTTTCCGTCCCTCGGAGCGCACCCGAAGGACGTCCGCCGCAGGATTTTCCGGGTGCTTCGCGTCTGCCAGGACCCCGCATCCGGGTCGAAGGCATGCACGTTGGTCGTGTCTTCCTTGTGGACGATCACGTAGAGCTTCCCTCCGATCGCGGCGGAGGCGTAGTTGGCGCCCCATCGGGAGAAGGTGTCCGGAAAGGCGGGGCCTTCGGTCCAGGCATCCTGCATGGGATCGTAGACGAGGATCTCATCCCCGTACCGCCTTTCCTTCTTCTCGCCGACCCGGTGATAGCCGCCGACGGCGTAGATCTTTCCGTCCAGGGCCTCGGCGACGAGATCGCTCCGCTTGCCGGGAAGGTCGGCCTTCCTCGACCAGCGCCCCTCGGCGGGATCGAAACAATACATGGTGGCGAGCTCGCTTCCGGGCACGGAACCCCCGACCACGTAGATCGTCCCGTCCAGGACGGTCAAGCCGAACGCTGCGAACTTCACGGGCGTTTCGCCCAGATTTGTCCAGGCGTTCGCGGCCGGATCGTAGAGCAGGAGCCGTCCGTCGCCGACCAGGTAGATCTTCCCCCCCAGGGCGCAGGCGCGCGGGTCGGTCCCGTACTCCGGAATCGTGGCGACAGGGGACCAGCGTCCCGTCTTCAGATCGTATTTCTTCGCGGCCTTGGAGGACGAAAAGACGTAGAGGATTTTCCCGGCCTCGGCCATGGTAGTGGGGTTCCACAGTTTGAAGGGGCTTTCCGACCGGACGCGCCGGACGTCGGCGGCCGGATCGTAGGTCTCGAGAACGGGGCAGATGGTGGGGGGGAGGGGGCATCCGCACAGCAGGACGAGAAGCCCGAGGGAGAAAACGTGTTTCATGGCGGAATCCATCAAGACCAGGCGTGCCTTATCATGACCGGAATGGCGCGCCAGGGAGGACTTGAACCCCCGACCCTCGGATTAGAAATCCGATGCTCTATCCTGCTGAGCTACTGGCGCAACAACATGAATCCAGAGCACGCAAGAGTCCATCTCGCCTTTCCGGTACTATCACAGAAACAACCAACCATTTCAATCGAATAGAGCCGTTGACGACAGCGCCAAACGATCGGAAAAAGGATTCGTTGCGGAGCCGGGCGCAAAAACCGTATGGTATGATGATTCCAGAAACAATCTCCCTCGCCAGGGTAGGGAAGTCTCCCCCCCCCCAGGCCTCAGACGGTTCTCGGACGACGAAGGATTGGCACGGAGGGAATCATGCGTACCTTCCTCACGGTGATCGGTATCCTCGGATTTCTTTCCCCGGCCTTCGCGGATGGCCCTGGAGCGGAGGGAGCCGGCTCCTCGCTCGTATCCCCCCTTCCCCCCTTCCAGCTCGACAACTGGCTCGCGGGCGGAGGCGAAACCGGAGGCGGCGGTGGAGGCTTCAGCGACGCGGAGAAACGGCTCAGCATCGCCGGCTCCGTCGGCCTCATCTTCCCCAAGAGCGAGCAGGCCTTCGACATCAAGAAATCGGGCGCAAGGCCCCCCGACTGGCCCTACTACTACAACAACGGCATCGAGTTCAACGCGAGCCTCAACTACCTGTTCATGCCGTCCGTGCGGTTCGGGGGGAGGCTCGGCTACGAGTACTTCCAGGCGAAGACGCGCGAGAACAAGTACACCGTCCTCGGAACGGAATACACGGATACGTATTCCTTGGGGAGCATGAACCTCCTGACCGGGGGGGTGCAGGTGGATTTCATGATCCCGGTCGGGATGCCCTCCGATTCCTGGTTCTCCATGGACAAGGGTTTCGTGGAGGGGATCGTCCCCTACCTCGGCTGGGAAGGGGCCGTCACCTACAGGCTGCGCGTGAGGGACGAGTACTTCAACGACTTTTCGGACGAGACCTACGACGACGAGGTC
The DNA here is from genome assembly GCA_964508045.1 of uncultured Planctomycetia bacterium. GTDB lineage: Bacteria > Planctomycetota > JAKEIC01 > JAKEIC01 > CAZDSO01 > CAZDSO01. Next base: position 12,427 of record CAZDSO010000022.1, read on the forward strand.
ATGCGGCCGTACTGCACGTTCATCAACGGCCTTCACGCCGGCGTGGAGATCCGCCTGCAGGGCTTCGGCTTCTTCGTCGAGGCCGCCTACCTGTGGTATTCCCCGCCCAAGAAGGGGAAGGATATGTCCTACATGTGGCGCTGGGACTGGATGGTCGCCGCGCCCATCCGCGGGGGCGTGGTGTACTACTTCTGAACACCGAAGAATTGTGAAGGGGAAGCCGGGGGAATCAGGTATAATCCTCTTGCAACCCGCAGGTTGCCCGAACGTTCCCGTTGGATTCGCTCCGCTTGCATGCCGAGGGGAGGGGGGAGGGGAGGGGGCAGGGACGATGGCCGGTCATGCGGCAGACGTGTTGGAGGACCGGCCGTGTTCGTCGATGCTTCGTTCCAGGTCGTTCATGCCGGCGTCGGTCAGGAACCTCTCGACATGATCGGACGCCCCGCGTCCGACGTCGAAAGAACCAACCCGCCCCTGAAAAAAATCTCCGACCTCTGGGAATGGTGGGCCACGTTCCGGGACAACGCGCACGGATATCCTTTTCCCGTCGCCATCCGCGCCCAGATCCACGAGGGGCGCATCCTCGCCGTGGGCATCTGGTCCAACGAGTACCGCTTCTGGCCCGAAAAGGACAAGCGGGGCCGGTGGGGCTTCCAGGGCGAGGAGAAACCCGACCACAACCGGCGGAAGATGTACTGGGTCTTCAAGGGCGGTGAAGCCTTTTCAACCGACTACTGCGTCTTTCCCGTCGTCGACGAGCTCAAGACCCCGGAGCCGGTCTGAAACGCGCACGGAGGGAGACGGGAGAAAACGCGAAGGCCGCAAAGGAATGCAACGCTACCCATTACTATTTGTGATTTGCTGCGACCGGGACCGCGGGCTTCCAGCCCGCAGCACCTCGAGGACTTCGGGTGAGCCTCGGTCGAACCCCTCAATCGAGCCGCTCGCCCTCCACTCCCTTGTAACACCATTCCGCGTGACCCCTGTCGAATGACCCCTGACCCCTGACCCCTGACCCATGACTATTGACCAATAACCACGACCCCTCACCCCCTCGCCCGCGCCGCCTTCGCGTGCGCCAGAAGCCCTTCCATCTCGGCGAACGCCGCCGTGTCCGAGGCCAGGCGCGCCCGCCCTCCGCCCACCTCGAGCCAGCTCTGGGGACGGAGGAAGGAAAGGACCGTCAACCCGCCCGAATACCGGGCCGTCCGGCCCGTGGGCAGCGTGTGGTTCGGGCCCGACATGTAGTCCCCGAAGGGGACCGTCGCGTCCTGTCCGAGAAACAGCGCGCCGTAGTTTTCCACCTTGTCTTTCCAGCCGCCCGCGTTCTCGACCGCGAGATGGAGGTGCTCCGGCGCGATCCGGTTCGCAGCCTCCGCGCAGGCTTCCAGCGACTCGAACACGAGAAGCGCAGACGTCTTCAACGTATCCTGGAGGAAGGCGGGCAGGTCCGCGTCCGAGGATCGTGCGTCGAGCTCACGCGCCGTCTTCTCCGCAAGACCCCTGTCGTCCGTCAGGAGCCACGCGATCGCCTTCGGGTCGTGCTCCCACTGCGCCAGGAGATCCAGCGCCACCCGCGAAGGGTCCGCCTTCCCGTCCGCGATGATCGCCACCTCGCTCGGACCCGCCAGGAGGTCGATCCCCACCCGTCCCTGCAACTGCCGCTTGGCCTCGGTCACGTAGGCGTTGCCGGGCCCCGCCACCACGTCCACCGCGGGGACGGACTCCGTCCCGAAGGCGAGCGCGGCGATCGCCTGGGCGCCGCCCGCGCGGAAGACCGAATCGACACCCGCCAGCTTCGCGCAATAGAGCACCTCGGGCGTGGGTCGCGGGCAGACCAGATGGACCGACGCCACTCCTGCGGCGCGAGCCGTCACCGCCGTCATCAGCGCCGACGAGGGCAGGGGATGGCGGCCCCCGGGCACGTAGCACCCCGCGCTCGAAACGGGGCGGTAGTCCAGCCCCACCGTGAACCCGTCGCGTTCCAGCCGGACCGGCTTCAGGGCGTCGCGCACGGCCTCCGCGAAGACGCGGATGTTCCCGGCGGCCCGTTCGAGTACGCCGCGGGCTTCCGGCGAAAGCGAGTCGCCTGCGGCATCGATCTCGGTCTGGACGACGGCGATGGGCCCCTGCGATGCGTCGCCGAACTTCTCCGCCAGCGAGCGAAGCGCAGCGTCGCCCTGCGCGCGGACCTGCCCGAGGATCTCGCGCACCGTATCGGCCAGGTTGTTCTTCGGGCCCGGGACGTCGGTCTGAGGGCCTGAAAGCCTCGACCACGCCTCGGCTCCCTCCAGGATCTCGATCATGGCGCTTGCCTCTTCAGCATGAATATCCCATTCCTCATTCCCCATTAACCATTACCCCTTCCCCCCCTCGCCCTTCATCCTTCCCGCCAGCTCCGACACCACCGCCTCCCACGGGATTCCCTCGTCCACCGCGATCACGCTCGCGAAGTAGAGCACGTCGCCCAGTTCCCAGGCGAATTCTTCCTCGGTCGACGCCCGCGTCACCTCGAACGCCTCCTCCATCAGCTTGCGAAGCAACTTGTCGCGGTCCGCGAAGAGCGTCGCCGAGTAGGACCCTTCCGGCGCGTCCCGCTTGCGCTGCGCCAGCACCTCGAACAGCCGGTGCGGGCTGAACCGCTTCCCTCCGAAGCAGCTGTACGATCCGGTGTGGCAGGCGGGGCCGGTCTGCCGGACCGTGAACAGCAGCGCGTCGCGGTCGCAGTCCGCACGGCAGGAGAGGAGTTCCTGCACGTGTCCGGACGTCGCGCCCTTCTCCCAGATTTCGCGGCGCGAACGGCTGTAGTAGATCCCCTTGCCCTCCGCGAGCGCGCGCGCGAGCGAAGCGGGGGAGCTGTAGGCGAGCATCAGCACCTGGCCCGCCTCGTCCTGCGCGATGGTGGGGACCAGCGGGCTCTTCTCGAAATCGATCGCCTGGATCACGGCCTCCACCGGGTCCAGCTTTCCCGTGTAGAGGGACATGCCGACCTGCACGTCCACGCCCAGGCGCGAGATCGCGGCGGCCTCCGCGGCCGAGGCCACGCCGCCCGCCACCGTCACGTCAAGCCCGAGGCGGTCGCGCGCCTCCTTCACGCCCTCGAGGTCCATGCCGCCCAGCCCCCCCTCGTCCTCCACGAACGTGACCAGGAAGCCCCCGCAAAAGGGGCGCAGGCGCTCCGCGCGCTCGAAGAGCGATTCCCCCGTATCCCGCGTCCAGCCCTTGTCGACCACGGACCCCTTGCGGTGGTCCAGCGCGACGATCGTCTTCTCCGCGGGAAAGCGGCCGAGCAGGCCGGGTTCCGCGGCCGTTCCGACGATGATCTTCCTCGCCCCGGCGCGAAGAAGCGCCCGGCCCCGGGCCTCGTCGCGCACGCCGCCGCCGGCGCGAACGTCCGCGACCCGGCACAGACGCCGCACGAGATCCAGGTTGTCGCCCGTGCCGAGTGCCGCATCCAGGTCGATCACCGCCACTTCCCCGTACCGGTTGAACTCCCTGGCGAGATCCCCGGGGTCGCGGTCCGAGGTCAGGACGCGATCCTTCCCGCGGCGCAGCTGCACCGCCTTGCCGTCCATCAGGTCGATGCTCGGAACCAGCATGGCTTGCATTCTCAAAATGGAGGGATTTCAGATTCCAGCAGTACAGATTTCAGTCCGCGGTCCGACGTTGAGCAGGGCGATACCGGAAGGTCGAATCCCGAAAGCGTACCGTCGCAGTCCCACGACGTCAGCAGGATTTTCCCGCTCATTGCGCCGCCCGGCACGGAGGTCCCGGTGCTCAGCGCGTCTGGAATCGCAACCTCGCGTTCCAGGCGTCCACGAAGTAGACCGTCCGGACTCCTCCGCCCCGGCAGACGCAGTGGACCCCGCACGGGCGCGTCACGAGGACGTTCTCCGGCGGGACGCCGTCGCCGTTGAAACCCGGCGCTCCGGTTCCCACCCACGTGGTGACCTCTCCCTGGTGGTCGACGACCCGGACGCGGTTCAGGAACTTGTCGGAGACGTAGATTTCCGAGACGCCGGCGGGGGAAGTGGGATGCCGCCAGACGGAAAGCCCGGCGGGATCCGCGAAGTTCGCCTCCGTGGCGGGGATGTTGTCTCCGTTGAAGGACGTCTCGTACGTCTCCCAGTTCCCCGCGATGTGCTGCGCTGTCGAGGCGGCGATCGTCGCTCCGCCGATGAACGAGGAGGCGGTCGAGGAGGTGTTCACCGCGAGGATGTACCCCGTCGGAACTACCGCCACCAGGAGGACGCCCTCCCCGTCCACGCCGCAGGCCCGCGTCATGCCCAGGTTGACTGCCGTCGGGGACACGCCGGACAGGAAATCGTCGGCGGGGTTGCCGCCGCGCCCGTCGATGCCCCAGAGCATCGTCCCCGTGCCGACCACCGTGTCGATCTCCCCGGCCTGGATCGTGACGCCGGCCACCGTGACCTGCCCGGAATCGTTCAGATTCACGGCCCGGATCCGGAAGTTGTTCTGGTCGGCCACGTACATGATCCCCCGCGGATTGGGATCGCCGTTGACGAACGGCCTCGCGTCGACGGCGATGCTCTTGATGGAATCGAAGGTGGCATCGCTTCCGCTTCCGCCGTCGCCCAGGTTGTCCACGGCGTTCCCGCCGGGTCCGTCGATGGAATGGGTCCGAACGTCTCCGCCGATGACCGTGTCGATGTCCCCGGGGGAGACGGTGGTTCCGCACACCGTCACGTCCGTTTGCAGGTGTAAATTCACCATGCGGATCCTCGAATCCCCGTCGAGAATGTAGAGGTTGCCTTCCCCGTCGAAGGCGGCCTGGACGGGCTGGACAAGGCTGGAGGCCGAGGCGGGGCTCCCGTCTCCGGCCAGGGCCGTCTCCCCGTTTCCCGCCACGGCGGCGGGGGCGGAGGTTCCCTGGTCGATGCGGAAGACATAGCCGCCGAGGTCCGTCACGATTGGCTCTCCGGTGATGGGGTCCAGTGTGACGTCGGAAGGATCGATGAGCGTCGTGACCGAACCTGGTCCGGTTTGTCCGCCGAGGAGCGTGTCGACGGCGCCGGCGGGCACCGTCTTTCCCGCGAAGGATCTCGACTGGGCGGGCCTGCCTGCGTTGAGGACGCGGACTCGGTAATTCCCGGTGTCCGAGAAGAAGATGTTTCCGGCCGCATCCACGGCGACGTCTCCGGGGCGCGCGATCTTGACCGGGTTGACGTCGTGGTCGACCACGGCTCCGTCGTCGGCGGGATCGAACCCGCCCTGCCCGTCTCCGAGAATCGTCCGCATTTCTCCGGGCGCGATGGTGACGCCCGCCAACGCAAACGAATCGGAAGTGGAGGAGGTGACGCTCATCGTGTTCAGGACCCGGATCCGGTTCTCCTTGTCGTACGCGGCGACGAGCGCGTCGAAGGGGCACGTGCCGCCCATGCCGGAGCCGAATTTCGTCACGGCGATTCCTGATGGCCGGCTGAACCGCGTCGCCCAGCCGGTCTTGCAGCCGTCGGCGTAGTCGTTCGTCTCGAGGAAGGGCTTGATGCTGGTGGTTTGAAGGAGCGACAGATCGGAAGCGATCGACTGCATCATCGTGCCCTCTTCGCCCCAGATATCCGTGAAGGAGACGAAGTAGGTCCCCGAGGAATCCCGGACCATCGAAGGGAACTTTCCTCCGCCCTGGCCGAATGAGACCGTGACCCACTTGGACCCGTCCCATGCCGCGAACCTGCACCGGCCCCAGCTGTCGTCGGAATAGGCGATGCGCGGCCGGTCTGTCGCCGCATCGACGACGATGCAGGACTCCGCACCAACCGTGTCGTAATCGTCGACGGTCTGGACGGTCCAGGATCCGTTTTTCACGGCGTACATCAGGGCATTCCTGCACATGAAGCTGACGTGGGGAACATCCAGGGAATCGAACGTCAAGCATGGATTGCCGAGCCAACTTCCATTGTCGGATCGTATCGTCTCAAGGTTCCAGGATGCGCCGTCGTGTCGTGCGAACTTCAAGTCGTTTTCGTCATGGCCGTAGACGATGGCGGGTCTTCCCGCTCCGTCGAACGCCAGGCTCACCTGTGGACAACAGAGACCGCTTCCGTCCACCACCTCCGCAGACTGCCACGTGCCCCCGCTCTTCGATAAAAACATCAGGTTGGACGTCGTCGTGTCGGTGAAAGCGATGGCCGGCAAGGGGCCCGGTCCTACGGCCAGGGAAACGTGCATGGGGATCTTCAAGGAACCGGGAGAGGGGATCGGATCCTCGAACATCCATGTCCCTGACAGATTTCTCACTCCGTATCGTATGTTCATTCGCGAAGTGTCGCAAAACGCGAGATGAAGGTTTCCCGAGGCGTCCGCCTTGGCCTTGGGGAAGGCCACCGAATCCGCCGAACTGTCAGGGATCGGCGACGTGATCCACGCGTTTCCCGTTCTCACGGCATGGGAAAGGAGGTAGTTGTTCGGATCCCTGTAGATGGCGTGCAGAGCCTGGTTGGAGCCGTCCCACGCGAGATGCGAAGCGCAACCGGAGAATCCGGCCACGATCACAACGTGCCCCGGGCTAACTCCGCTACTAGGGAATCTAATGTAGTCTGTTCCGGTGTTCAGCGCCGTGGTCACGTAGTTTTCGGTGAAGAAAAGGCACCCCGAAACCTCCTCCAGAAATAGATTCTTCGGGGACGTCACCAGGGCGTTCAACCCCGTGTCCGCGGTCCTGCTTTCGAATGTCGACCAGGTGGCGTCGGCTTCCGAGAAGCGAAGGCGGCAGTGTTCCGGATCGCACCAGGCGTGCACGTGGGCGATGCCGGGGACGGTTCCGACCATCGCGATGGAGCTCCATGTGCCCTCACTGTCGGGAGCCTCTTTCCCGTCCACGTCGAGCCGTTCTCCCGCGTCCGCGAACGAGTCGTTGCTGTTGCGGTCCGAGGCGAACCGGAGCGCTTTCGAGGACGCGTCGTGGTAGCTGATGCAGGGATGACCGGAAGCATCCAGCGAGAGGGAGCAATGCGTCCCGGCGTTTTCAGGACCGCCGTCCACGCTGATGGGGCCCTGCCAGGCCGAACCGTCCCAGTACACGTACATGACGTCGCCGCCGTTGGCGTCCGGGTCGTAGTAGGCGATGTGCGGCCTGTTCGACGCGTCCAGCGCCAGCGAGCAATACCTGCCGACCGTGCCCGACGATGCGACGATCTTGCTTCCGCCCAGCGTCGACCACGAAGACCCGTCGAAATACTGGTACGCGAGGTCCCCGGTCGTGCACAGGTAGTACGCCACGTGGGGACGCGCCGACCCCATCGGTGTCTCCACGGCGAGGGAGGTGTCGTTCACCCCGGTGTCGAGAACCTGCGTCTGCCAGTTCGAACCCGCCCGCCATGCGATCCGGAGCTCGTTCGTGCTCAGGGCGCAATGGCTGATGAAGGGATTCCCCGCGCTGTCCAGCCCGATGGACGAGTATCGCCCGGCGTCGGGGTCCCCGTCCACGATCCTGTCCGACCAGCTGTCGTCGTCGCTCATGAAGAGGTATTTCAGTCCGCCTTCGACATCGCAATAGCTGACGTGCGCCTGGAGGCCATGCATGGCCAGGGAGCAGTGCGACCCGACACCGCACCGGTCCAGCACCCAGACTTGCCAGTCCCAGTCCCGCCGGGCGAACTTCAGCATGCCGTGGGTCTCGTCCCAGTACGCCACGCACGGGCGCCCATTGCCGTCCACGTCCAGGGAAGCGTACTTGCCGACGCTTCCCGAAAGGCCGGTAGTTCCGCTTCTATAGCCCGGGTTCCCCGGCGTGCCGAGGATCGTCGCCGTCTTGCCGGGTTCGATGGGTATCCTGGAGATCGTCCGCGTCGTATTGCCCAGGTTCGCCGCCCGGATGCAGTGGTTGTCCGTGTCGGCGATCCAGAGAAGATCCCGGCTCTCGTCCCACGCGACCCCCGAAGGATTCGAGAACCGGGTCTGCGTCAGGTCCGTGGATTCACCGGCATAGCCGGGGACGCCGGTTCCCGCCACCGTGTCCAGGAACCCCGTGTCGTGCACCCTGCGTATCCGGTTCGCGCCTGAATCCGCGATGAAGTAGTCGCCTTGTCCCCCCGCGCATACCCCATGGGGATAGGTCAGCCCCGTCGAGTCCGCCGGCGCGTTGTCGCCGGTGAACCCCGGCGTTCCCGTTCCGGCGAGGCGGCTCAGGCTTCCGTCGTCGAGATCCAGACCGTCGATCAGGTTGTTCTGGTTCACGACCAGCTGGCCCTTCCCCCCCGTGTCGGGTTCCTTCCAGTAGAGCCCGGCGGCGGTCACGGCGTCGACGTGCTCCATTTCACCGCCGAAAAGCGTCGTGATGTTCTCGTTGTTCACCCGGAAGGGAGGGGACGTCGCGGACGCTCCCGCGTCGCCCTCGCTGTCCGTCGGCGTGATCCGCAACTGCACGCAAGGCGCCTCGGAAGCCTCCGCCGGCACGTTCGCGCAACCGAGATCGTTCCACGAGTTCCAGACGAAGAGATGGACGTCACCGGAAGGCGAAGCCGAGAGACCCTGCGTGCCTTCGGAAGGAAACGCCGGGATCTCCCGGGCGGGCGACCAGGTGGCGCCGCCGTCCGGGCTGAACGCGACGGCGATCGAACACGCTTCGTTCTCGTCGTCCATGAGGACGTATTTCAGGTAGACCCTCCCGCCCGTGGTGTAGCCCTCTTCCGGGGACAGGATCAGGCCGCCCGGGGCGGCGTTCCCCTCGCCCTCCTGCATGAGAAAATAGACGATCGCGCCCACGCCGCCGGCCACGAACCAGCTGCAACCCGTGAGCAGGAGAAACCCCAAAAGCAAGGAGCACCGGATGAGATAGGACCTTGCAGGCATGACCTCTCCTCCACGTCGCCTCGAGGCGTCCCCAGAGCACGGCATTTCCGCGCTTGAATCCCCCCTTTCGCCTGGATGGAGGTGGACCGCGGCCCACTTGGCGTCTTCTTCTCTTCCCTTTTCTCGCGGGAAATCGAGGGCTTCTCCGTGCCGCGTCCTCTCCTGGGAACGCTCGATCCGCCTCCACTACGAACGACGATTCTACTTCGATGGGATGCACCTGACAACCGGCGTCTACCCCAGGAAGCGTATGATTCAAAGCCTCACCTCGATCCCCGCCTTGTCCAGCTCCTCCTTGAGCGCCCGCACCGTCCACGTCCCGTCGTGGAAGATGCTCGCGGCCAGCGCGGCGTCCGCCTTCCCCTCGCGGAAGACGTCCACAAAGCAGCCCGGACCGCCCGCCCCCCCCGAGGCGATCACCGGCACCGGGAGGTCGCCGGCGAACGCGCGCGTCAGCGGCAGGTCGAACCCGTCCAGCGTCCCGTCGCGGTCCCACGACGTCAGTAGGATCTCCCCCGCCCCGCGTTCCACCGCCTCCCCGGCCCATGCCCGGGCGTCGCGCCCCGTGGGCTTCCGGCCCCCGTGGGTGAGGACCGCCCACCCCTCGCCCTCCGCGCGCTTCTTCGCGTCCAGGGCGAGAACGCAGCACTGGGAGCCGGCCGCGGAAGCGATCTCGTCGATCAGCGAGGGGCGTTCCACCGCCGCCGTGTTCACCGAGATCTTGTCGGCCCCCGCGCCGAGCAGGCGCTTCACGCGGTCCAGCGATGTCACGCCCCCGCCCACCGTGAACGGGATCATCAGCGCTTCCGCCACCCGCTCCACCGTCTCCACCATCGTCTCGCGCCCCTCCACGCTGGCCGAGATGTCCAGAAAGACCAGCTCGTCCGCCCCCTGGCGCTGATAGATATCGCCGAGTGCGACGGGGTCGCCCACGTCCCTCAATCCCTGGAAGTGGATCCCCTTGACCGTCCGGCCGTGATCCACGTCCAGGCAGGGGATGATCCGCTTACAGAGCATCGATCCATCTCCGAAGGAGGCCGTGGCCGAAACCCCCGCTCTTCTCGGGGTGGAACTGGAAGGCCGTCACGTTGCCCTTCTGCACCGCGGCGCAGAAGGGGCCGAAGTAGTCGCTCTCGTACAGCACGATTTCCTTGTCCGTCGGCGCAGCCACGAAGGAGTTCACGAAGTAGGCGAACCCTCCGGGAAAGCCGACCTCCCCGCGGGGCTCGACCCGGTTCCAGCCGATCTGCGGGATCTTGCCCGCGCGGAACCGGACCACGCGCCCCTGAAAAACGTCGAGCCCCGGCACCGAGGGGCTCTCCTCGGAGGACCCGAACAGGATCTGCAGGCCCACGCAGATCCCCAGAAACGGCCGACCCGCGAGGATCGCCTCCCGGATCGGCTCGACGAGCCCCCGCGCCTTCAGCCCCTCCATCACGGCGCCGAAGGAGCCCACCCCCGGCAGGAGAAGGGGCCGGCCTTCCGCGACCGTCTCCGGCGTCCCGGCACGCCGGAAGGGGGCCTCCAGCCGTCCCAGGGCGCGGGTCAGCGAGCCCGTGTTGCCCCCGCCGTAGTCGATCACGTCAAGCATCGATCTTCCCCTTCGTGCTCACGGGACCGGACCCTTCCACCGGCGCGACGGCCTCGCGCAGCGCGCGCCCGAAAGCCTTGAAAACCGCCTCCACGGCGTGGTGGTCGTTGTCGCGAGCCAGCAGGCGGACGTGGATCGTGGCGCGCGCAGCGTCCGCCAAACCCTTGAAAAAATCCTGGAACAGCCGCGGGTCGATCCCGCCGAGGGGTTGAGGTTCCAGCTCGACCTCCCAGACCAGGTTCGGGCGTCCGCACAGATCCAGCGCCACCTGGGCCAGGCTCCGGTCCATGGGAAAGAGGAAGCATCCCGCCCGCGCCGTCGGCCGTCCGTCCTTCAGCGCCTCGGCCAGCGTGGCGCCCAGGCAGATCCCGCAGTCCTCGACCAGGTGGTGGGGGTCGACCTGGACGTCGCCTTGCGCCTCGGCCTCCAGCGCGAAACGCCCGTGCGTCGCGAAAGCGTCGAGCATGTGGTCCAGGAAGGGAAGGCCGGTGCGGATCGAGCTCGAAGGGGGACCGTCGAGGCCGAGCCGCATGCGGATCCTCGTCTCGCCGGTTTCCCGCCGGGTTTCACCGTCTCTCGTCTTCATGGGGGAACATCCTTTCCAGGTCCTTCGGGGACCCGAGCACCGCCTCCGCGCCGCCTGCGCGGAGCGTCTCCTCGTCGTGGGTGGTCGCGACCGCCACGGCGGTCAGCCCGGCGCCGGTCGCGGCGCGCATGTCGTCGACCAGGTTGCCGACGTAGGCACCGCCCTCGATCCCCTGCTCGCGCATCAGGGCCCGAAGCTGGTCCGGCGCGGGCTTGGGGGGCAGGCCCGGGAGGTCGTCCTTGCAGGCCACGCGCTCGAACAGGGGCGTCAGCGTATCTCCCCACACGGGCTCGTACTCGTCCCGGGTGCGGCCGGTGTAGAGGAGAAGCCGGCGGAACCGGCCGAGCCGGCGAAGGCTTTCCACGGGCACCAGGAGGAACTCCCTCTCCCGGGCCGAGGCCAGGTAGATCGCCTTGCCGCGGCGCGCGATCCTGTTGATTTCGGTTTCCACGCCCCGGCGCCGGAGCAATTCCTTCGCGGCGTCCCAGTCGTCGTTGAAGCCGCCTTCGGCCCGCAGGCTCGCGAGTTCTCCTGCTTCCAGGGGGGCGCCGGATCCCTCCTGCACGAGCGAGGCCACCGCGGCGTCGTAGCTTGCGGACGTGTCCACCAGCGTATCGTCGAGGTCGAGGATCAGCGCGCGTTTTTCTCGGAAGGCGTCTAGGCAGTCCAGCAGCCGCTCGTGTTCGCCCTCGGTTCCGGCGGTGACGCGGACCTTGCCCGCGGTGCCGGCGAGCGCGGAGCGGTCCCGGAGCAGCACCCCGCGTTCCCGGCAGAAGGCGGTGAGCGGCGCGGCGTCGAGGCCGGCGTCGAGGAGGAGGAAGTTGGCGTGTCCTTTCACGGTCGGCCATCCGCGGCGGGCGAGTTCCCTTGCCAGGGCGTCCTTGCGGGCCATGGTGGAAGCGGCGCTCTCTTTCACTTCGCCGGCGCGGTCGAGCAGGGCCATCGCGACGCTCACGGCCGCGGCGTTGACGCTGTAGGGCAGCTTGACGCGGGCCATGGCTTCGATCACGCCGGGATCGCCCAGGGCCACGCCGAGCCTGAGCCCCGCCATGCCGAAGGCCTTGGCGAAGGTGCGAAGGACGAGAAGGTTCGGGCACGCGTCGAGGTGGGGGAGGGCGGAGGGGGCGCCGTACTCCCCGTACGCCTCGTCGATCACGAACAGGGTCCCGGGGAAGCGGAGCGCCCAGCGTTTCACGGTCTCCGGCCCGAGGACGGCGCCCGTCGGATTCTCCGGCGAGGCGAAGACGGCCAGCTTCGCCCCCTTCCCGAGGGAGGCCTCGATGCCGGCGGTGTCGAAGTCGCAGGTTTCCGTGCACGGGACCTCGACGAGCTGCGCGCCCACGATCCTGAGGAAGTGAGGGATGAGGGAGAAGGTGGGCGCGGAGGTGACGGCGGCGTCCTCGCCGGGTTCGAGGAAGGTGAAGGAGGCGAGGAAGAGGCCTTCTCCTGCGCCGTTGGTCAGGAGAATCCGCGAGGCGTCGAGACCGAAATACGCGGAGATCTTCTCGAGGAGGGGGCCGTATTCCGGATAGACGGCGGTCGTTTCCAGGGGAAGGCCCGGCGCAGCCCAGGGAAACCCCTCGGTGTTCTCGTTGAAGTCGAGGCGGACGCGTCCGCGACGCCCTTCGAGCGGGGGGCTGTATCGCTTCACGCCCGCCACGCTTCTTCTCGGTTCGATGCCCATGGCCTGCTCCTTGGAAATCCTCATGGCTGCATGGTTCGGTTTTCGATTGGAGACGGAAGCAACGGCCTTTCGGCTGAAATCGGTTCCGAAAATTCGGGAAAAACCATGATCCGTGACCGCCTTGGAGGGCGAGGGTCCTCCCGAGCCCAAACACAGCCGGCTCGCCAGCCCGTACTTCGCCGATCGGATCTTCGAGGCTACGTAGGGTCCTCCGTAGCTCTCGCAGATGCCGGCAAGCGAAGGAGGAGAGGCTCGCCCTCCAAGTTTTCATGGTTTCTGGGAGCGCCGAAGTCTCATGGCTGACTTCAATCTCCAATCTCCAATCTGAAATCCCTACCTCGATCTTCCAGGCCTGCCGACCTGCTAGGTCGCCACGATCTTCTCCAGGCGGAACTCCAGGATGTCCCGCGCGCCGGCCTCGACCAGCTTCGGGATCAGCTTCGGCGCTTCCTGCGCGGGCACCGCGATCTTCACGGCGTACCCCGCCTCGCCGTGCAGCGGGGCCACGGTGGGGGAGCGCATGCAGGGCAGGTCGCCCACCAGGCTCTCGAAGCAGTCGTTGGAGACGTTCATCTCGAGCAGCACGCGGTCCCTCGCCTGCAGGATGCTCTTCATGAGCATGACCATCTCGTCCAGGCGTTTCCGCTTGTCCGGATCTTCCAGGGCATCCCGGTTGCCGATGAAGCGCGTGGTGGAGCGCATCAGCTCGTCCACGACGCGAAGGCGGTTCTGGCGCAGCGTCGTGCCGGTGGCGGTGTTGTCGACGATGAGGTCCGCGTCTTCCGGCGGGAGGGCCTCGGTGGCCCCGAAGCTCTGGACGAACACGGCGTCGAGTTTCCGGTCCCGGATGAACGTTTCGGCGAGCTTCCGGTACTCGGAAGCCACGACCAGCCGCTCCCGCTTCCACCGGTCGTTTTCCGCCAGCGTCTCGGGGACCGCCGCGACGATGCGGACGGGATCGAACCCGAGGTCCAGGAGTTCCACGACGTCCGCTTCCTGCTCGACGATCCAGTCGTGGCCCGTGAAGCCCGCGTCGTGGCGCCCCAGCGCGACCAGTGTCGGGATGTTCTGCGGCTTCAGGATCTTGGCCTCGATGGAGCCGTCCCCGCAGGCGGGCCGGAGCGAGCGGCCGTTCGCCGAGAAGGGCAGGCCGATCTTCCGAAGGAGGGAGAGGACGTTCTCCTGGATCCTTCCCTTGGGCAGGATGAGTCTCAAGCTTTCAGCCATGGCGCTTCCGTCCTTTCTGGACCTCGTGGTCTCTTCCTGGGCCCGGCGTCGCGGGCCAAAGAAAAAGGCCCGCGGGAAGCGGGCCTTCTGTCGAGTTCGATCGTGTTGTCTCTCCAGGCGGACCGCTTCCCTCACGCTTTCGCGTGATGGTGGTGGGCGTGATGAACGCGCCCGAGCCAGCCGGTCCACTGGAGTCGCATGTCGTTCTCCCTTGCTTGAAGAAAAAAACTAACACACTCCGGATTTGGAATGCAAGAGAAAACTGTCGTATCCCACTCTTTTTGAGATTGCCATCCCACCTTTGTTGGGACTCACCCCTCACGTTCTCACGTCTTTGGTGAGCAAGGCGGTTCTCGAAATCGCCGGGGGCCCGCCCTCCGCCGGGGGCCGCCGGCAAGGACGCCCCGGCACCTCGCGTCTGGTTCCGGACGATTTCCGCGAGGCCATCCCCGCGCCTCCGTGCTCGTGGCGCACCACACCTACATGGATCGGTTTGGATTGGAGGACGAGCCTCCCGGCGAGCCAGAAAACTCGTGGCTCGGGAGGACCCTCGCCCTCCAAAACAGATGCATTGAAACGATACGTTCTCAAAATGGGTGGGACAACCGTCTCATTTTGGCTGGGACACGACAGTCGAATAAAATCGAAAAATCGCTTGACTTTTCCGCGTTCACCCGCATAGTTGCAGAGCAAAGGGAACCAACGTTCCCCGGGAGTGTCATCATGCAATCGAATCACGGAAATGCGGCGACGGCGAGCCGGGCTTGGTCCTGGTGCTGGCCCTTTCCGTGATTTGACGGCGTGAGGCGCTCTCGACCGACAACCTGAAAGCCCGAGACGAGAAAAGCCGCCGTCAAATCGAGAGATTTGGCGGCGGCTTTCTTTTTGCCCTGAAAGGACGGGACCATGACGGCGACGATGGGACAAGCGATGGAAACGACTCCCCGCGCGGTGGTGGACGAGATCGCGGCCGATCTCGAGACGCCGGTGGGCGCCTTTCTCAAGCTCCGGGGGGCGGGGGCGAGGTTCCTGCTGGAATCGGCCGAGACCGGAGGCGCCCTGGGGCGCCATTCCTTCATCGGGTTCGGATCCACCGAGATCGAGGGCGGACGGGACGGGACGGTCCGCGTTCACGGACCCCACGGCGTCTCGACAGAGGTGTGCGACGATCCGCTGGATGCGATCCAGAGCCGTCTCGCCGGCGCCCGTCCGGAAGCGGACCCGCCGGGCCATCTGCTCGGCGGCGCCGTCGGGATGATCGCCTACGACTATGTCCAAACGATCGAAAGGCTCCCGAACGCGCCTCCCGCTTCCGGGCCGCTCTGCCGGTTCGTGATCGTGGACTCCCTGGTGGTGTTCGACCATCTGAAGCATCGCGCGGCCGTGCTGACGCGCGTCGGCGACGGAGGGCGCGCGCGGGCCGAAGCGAAGAACCGGGTTCTCCTCGAGGCCCTGGCGGGGGGGCCTCCGGGCGACGCGCCGGACCCCGCGGGCGAGGTCGTGTTCGAGCCCGTCGAGCCGAAGCAGGCCTACCTGGATGCGGTGGCCGAGGCGAAAACGCACATCCTCGCCGGCGACATCTTCCAGGTGGTCCTCTCCAGAAGCGAGCGGGTCGCCCTGCGTTGCGATCCGTTTCGCATCTACCGGGCCCTTCGGATGGGCAATCCCTCCCCCTACATGTTCTACCTCGACTTCGGGGAGAGGAAGCTCGTCGGCTCCTCCCCCGAGATGCTCGTCAAGCTCGAGGGGCGCCGCGCCCTCCTCTCGCCCATCGCCGGGACGCGTCCCCGGGGCCAGGATCCCGACCAGGACGCGAGCCTGGCGTCCGATCTGCTCGCGGACGAGAAGGAACGCGCGGAGCACGTCATGCTCGTGGACCTCGCGCGGAACGACCTGGGGCGCGTCGCCCGCACCGGGTGCGTGGAGGTGAACCATGCGATGCGCATCGAGAAGTTTTCCCACGTGCAGCACATCGTCTCGGACGTGACGGCCGGGATGGCGGAAGGGACCGATGCGTTCGACCTGTTGCGGGCCGCGTTCCCGGCCGGAACGGTGACCGGCGCGCCCAAGATCAGGGCCATGGAGATCATCAACGAGCTCGAACGGGACAACCGGGAAGCCTACGCCGGATGCGTGGGCTACGTCTCCCCGGGGGGCGACATGGACGCCTGCCTGACCATCCGGACGATCCAGATCGAGGGGGACACGGCGACGCTCCGGGCGGGGGCGGGCATCGTGGCCGATTCGGATCCGGAAAGGGAGTTCCAGGAAACCGAGGACAAGCTGGCGGCGCTCAAGGAAGCCGTCCGCATCGCCGTGGAGGGAGGACCATGATCCTGCTCATCGACAACTACGATTCCTTCGTCTACAACGTCGCCCACGCCCTCGGGGCGCTGGGGGAGACGGTGAAGGTGGTCCGGAACGACGCCGTGACGCCGGATCAGGCCCTGGCGATGGCGCCCGACTCCCTGGTGATCTCCCCCGGTCCGGGCACGCCCGACGACGCCGGGGTGTCCCGCGCGATCATCGAGACCTTCCTTGGGCGCGTCCCCATCCTCGGCATCTGCCTGGGGCACCAGTGCATCGCCTCCGTGCTCGGGGGCACGGTCCAAAGAGCCCGCCACCTCGTCCACGGGAAGCTGTCGCGCGTCTACCACGACGGCGCGGGGCTCTTCGCCGGGCTCCCGAGCCCCATGAAGGCCACGCGCTACCATTCCCTGGCGGTGGCCGAGGAGGACCTGCCCGCCTGTCTCGAGGTGTCGGCCCAGACCACGGACGGGGAGATCATGGGCGTTCGTCACCGGGATCATCCCGTGGAAGGCGTCCAGTTCCATCCCGAGTCCTTCCTCACGGAGCGGGGACGACGCCTCTTCCAGAATTTTCTGGCCCTGCAAGGCCGGAAAGGCGGCGGGAAACACGGAAACCGGACATCGGACCTCGGACAGGCCGGGAGGGCCTTGTCCGTGAAGGAGGCATCATGATTCGCGAAGCCATCGAAACGCTGCTGGACGGGGCCGACCTCACCGAGGATGCGGCCGAGGCGGTCATGGGGGAAATCATGGACGGAACGGCGGGGACCGCGCTGGTCTCGGCCTACCTGGTCGCGCTGCGCGCCAAGGGGGAGGCCGTGCCCGAGCTGGTGGGAAGCGTGCGCGGCATGCGGAACCGGTCCGTCCGGGCCGACCTTGCCGGGATGGAGGCGTGCGATCTGTGCGGCACGGGCGGGGACGGCAAGGCCACGTTCAACATCTCCACCACGGCTGCGTTCGTCGCGGCGGGGGCCGGGCTTCCCGTGGCCAAGCACGGCAACCGCGCGGCCTCCTCCCGTTGCGGAAGCGCCGATCTCCTCGAAGCCCTCGGCGCGACGGTCGCCCTCTCGCCGCGCGAGGCCGTGCGGTGCCTCCGCGAGACGGGCATCGGCTTCTTCTTCGCGCCCGCCTACCACCCCGCCATGCGCAACGTGGCGCCCGTCAGAAGGGCGCTGAAGCTGCGCACGATCTTCAACGTGCTCGGGCCCCTGACCAACCCCGGGGGGGTGCGTTCCCAGCTGATCGGCGTGTTCTCGCCGGATCTGGTCGAACCGCTGGCCGAGGTGTTGAAGACGCTGGGGGCGCGGCGCGGTGCCGTGGTCCACGGCGGGGGGGGATTCGACGAGGCCACCACGGCGGGGAGCAACCGCATCGGCTTCGTCGAAGGCGGTGCGGTCCGCTTCCTCGATCTCGATCCCCGGGAGCTCGGGTTCGCGCGGGCGGACGCCGGCGACCTGAAGGGCGGCGCGGCGGCGGAGAACGCGCGCATCACCCGGGCCGTCCTGGCGGGCGAGAAGGGACCCCGGCGCGACACCGTGCTGCTCAACGCGGCCCTGGGGCTGGCGGTCGGAGGCAGGGCGAAGGATCTTCCGGAGGGCGTGGCGCAGGCGGGCGCGGCGATCGATACGGGAAAGGCCCTGCACACGCTCGAAGCGTTCCTCGCCTTCACGCGGGACCGGGCGGAACCCCTCGAAGGGCAGGGCGCGAAGGCGGGGGCCGGCGTCCTGACCGGAACGCGGGAGCAGCTCGACAACTAGACAATGGTCAAATTGTGCCATGGTCCCATGTTCCCCTGGGGCCATGGCCAAAGGTGCGAGAGACGGAACGAAACATGGATACGACTGCCCGAAAGACCGGCACCGTTCTCGATGGAATCGTCGAGGCCAAGGCGCGAAGGCTCGAGGCGCTGAGGGCCGAAGTTCCGCCGCGGGAGATGCTGGTTCGCGCAAGGCGCGCCGACGCTTCGCGGCCGTTCCGAAAGGCCCTCGACGGCGCGGACCGGATCGCCCTCATCGCCGAGATCAAGACCGCCTCTCCCTCGCGGGGCGTCCTGCAATCCGGCCTGGACGTCTCCGGCCTCGCCCGGGCCTATGAACGAGGGGGCGCGGCCGCCGTCTCGGTCGTCACCGAGGAGGACTTCTTCCTCGGCGCACCGGATCGCGTGGCCCGGGTGCACAACGCCATCCGGCTCCCCGTCCTCCGGAAGGACTTCCTCTTCGATCCCTACCAGGTGGCCGAGAGCCGCGCCCTCGGAGCCGACGCCGTGCTTCTCATCGTCGCGCTCCTCGACGAACACGCGCTCCGCGACATGCTGGAGGCGGTCGGCGCGCTCGGCATGGACGCACTGGTGGAAATCCATGACGAGGAGGAGCTCGAGCGCGCGCTGCAGGCCGGGGCGGGGATCGTCGGCGTCAACAATCGGGACCTCGAGACCATGACGGTTGATGGGGGTACGGCGGAAGCCCTGGCGCCCCGCGTCCCGGATTCCGCCTGCTTCGTGGTCGAAAGCGGCCTGCGAGACGCGAAGGACGTGGCCCGGGCGGCGGGGTACGGCGCGGACGCCGTGCTGGTGGGCGAGGCGCTGGTGATCGCGCCCGACCCCGCGCGGAAAGCGCGGGAGATGATGCCCGCGCGGGAAGGGGAAAGGGAGGAGGGCCGGCCATGACCGGAATCAAGATCTGCGGCATCACCCATCTCGAGGACGCCCTGTCGGCGCAGGAGGCCGGGGCCGACGCGCTGGGGTTCGTCTTTGCCGAGAGCCCCCGGCGGATCGATGTCGGGCGGGCCGCGAGGATCGCCCGGCGGCTCGGCAATGGCGTTACGCTTGTCGGCGTGTTCGTGGACGCCTCCGCGGAGGAGGTGAAGGGCGTGGTCCAGGAAGTGGGTCTGGACCTCGTCCAGCTGCACGGAAGCGAGGGGCCCGCCTTCGCGAGGAGGCTGGGCGTTCCCGCCCTCAAGGCGTTCCGGGCGAGGAACGCGGACGTGATCGAGTCGATCCGGTCATTCGGGACGGAAACGTTCCTGCTGGACGCCTTCGTGAAAGGTCGCGCCGGGGGGACGGGCAGGCGGGTCGATCTGGCGCTCGCGAAGCGGGCCTCGACGCTCGGACGCATGGTGCTGGCGGGAGGGCTGGATCCGGACAACGTGGCCGGCGTCGTGTCGGCGGTGCGGCCGGATGCCGTGGACGCGAGCTCCAGCCTCGAGCTCCGCCCGGGCTTGAAGGACAAGGAGAAGATGCGGCGTTTCGTCGCGGAGGTGAGACGATGCGATACCCGGATGACAAGGGGCGCTTCGGCCCCTTCGGAGGACGGTTTGTTCCGGAAGTCCTGCAGGGCTCATTGATGGAACTGGAGGCGGCCTGCCGGCGTTTCAGGCGCGATCGGGCGTTCCGGCGCGAATGGATGGGGCTTCTCGGGACGTATTCGGGAAGGCCGACGCCTCTCACGGAGGCGCGAAACCTCACCGCGCGGTGGGGGGGGGCGAAGGTCTATCTCAAGCGGGAGGATCTGAACCACACGGGCGCCCACAAGATCAACAATGGCCTGGGGCAGGCCCTTCTCGCCCGGCGGCTCGGCAAGAAGCGCCTGGTGGCGGAGACGGGCGCGGGCCAGCACGGCGTGGCCACGGCCACCGCGGCCGCGCTCATGGGGCTTTCGTGCACCGTCTACATGGGCACCGTGGACATGGAACGGCAGGCCGTGAACGTGGAGAAGATGCACCTGCTCGGGGCGGACGTGATCGGGGTGGAGACGGGGTCGCGGACCCTCAAGGACGCGGTCAACGAGGCGATCCGGGACTGGGTGACGAACGTCGCCGATTCCCACTACCTTCTCGGCTCGGCCGTGGGGCCCCATCCCTACCCGGCGATGGTCCGCGATTTCCAGTCCGTCATCGGCCGGGAGACCCGTCGCCAGGTTCTGTCCGCGGAGAAGCGCATGCCCGACGTCGTCGTGGCCTGCGTGGGGGGCGGATCGAACGCCATCGGGATGTTCCACCCCTTCCTCCGTCGCAAGGAGGTCCGCCTCGTCGGCGTAGAGGCGCTGGGGCGGGGTCCGGAAGCGGGGCAACACGCCGCGACGCTTGCGTTCGGCGCGCCCGGCGTGCTGCACGGCTCGCGCAGTTTCCTCCTCCAGGACGCCGACGGGCAGGTGACGCCGACGCATTCGGTGTCGGCGGGACTGGATTATCCGGGGGTGGGACCGGAGCACGCGTGGCTGAAGAAGGCGGGGCGGGCGGACTACACGGCCGTCTCGGACGCGGAGGCGCTGGAAGCCTTCGAGGAACTTTCCGAAGCGGAGGGAATCATTCCCGCCCTGGAATCGGCGCATGCGGTCGCCGGGGCGAGGACGCTGGCGGAAACGCTGGGGCCGGAAGGCCTGATCGTCGTCAACCTGTCGGGACGCGGCGACAAGGACCTCCACACGTACGCGTCGTATTCAGCGGGAGGGTCTGTACAGAAGACCGGAGTTTCGATCGGAAGCAGGACGGAGAAATGAAAAACAGAAACGCGACGATGCAGAATCCTCTCGGGGCAACCTTCGCCCGCTTGAGAGACGAGGGCCGCAAGGCCCTTCTCCCGTACTTCATGGGTCTGTGGCCCGATCGGGAGACGTTCGCCGCGTTTCTCGCGCGCGCGGAGGAAGCCGGCGCGGACGCCGTGGAGGTGGGCATCCCCTTTTCCGACCCGCTTGCGGACGGGCCGGCGATCCAGGATGCAGGGCACGAGGTCCTGTCCAGGGGCGTCCGGCTCCAGGCGGTTCTGCAAGCGGTGAAGGAAGCGGAGATCGGGATCCCCGTCCTTCTCATGACCTATGTCAACCCCGTGCTTCGTCGGGGCGCGGCGGCCTTCATGGACGACGCGCAGGAGGCGGGGGCCTGCGGGCTCATCGTTCCCGATCTGCCTTTCGACCAGGCGCCGGAAATCCGCTGGGAGGCGGAAAGCCGTGATCTCGACCTCGTTCCGCTGGTCGCGCCGAACACGTCCGAAGACAGGATGCCCGACGTCCTCGGGCACGGAAGCGGCTTCGCGTACCTGGTGTCGGTGACCGGCGTCACGGGAGAGCGTCCGGAGGCCCGGTTCGCGCTGGACGATCTCGTCAGGCGCATCCGTTTCCGCTCCGGTCTGCCGGTCTGCATCGGATTCGGGGTCTCGACGCCCGCCCAGGCGGCGGAGGCGGCGGCCGTCGCGGACGGGGTGATCGTGGGAAGCGCGCTGATCCGCGCGGCGCGCTCGAGGCCTTCGGATCCGGCCCAGGCGGTGTTTGCGCTGCTGTCGGAGATGCGCGGTGCGCTGGACGGTTCGAACCAAAACGCCTACGTCGAAACAGGCGATCGACTGGGATTGAGGGGCGCATAGGATGTCCAGGTATTGCTTTCCGCTTGCATGGGTCTTCCTTGGAGGGCGAGGGTCCCCCCGAGCCCAATCACGTTGGCTCGCCGGGAGGCTCGCCCTCCAATCCAGGGAAAATATTCGGAATGAAGGATTGCCCGAACAGGATGGCGTTCCTGCTTCCCCGGTGGTATTCGCCGGCTGGGAGCAGGCGTTCCGTGCAAGTCACACGACGCTGATAAAGAGGTGAACCATGAAGGTCATGATGAAGCGGGGGGCGTCCTTGAAGGAGGTGGGAAACGTCCTCTCCGGGGCGGAGGAGGCGGGGTTTTCGCCCTACGTGATGCGGCAGGAGGAACGGGTCACCGTCTGCCTGCCGGGCGCGGACCGGCGTCGGGTCGAGGCACTCGCCGCATCGTTGGAGGGTGTGCAGGGGGTGGCGGCGTTCAGCAAGAACTACAAGCTGGTGAGCCGCGAGTTCAAATCGGCGGACACGGTGGTGAACGTGAGCGGCGTGCCGGTGGGGGGGAAGGAGGTCGTCCTGATCGGGGGGCCGTGCGCCGTCGAGTCGAGAGACCAGCTGTTCCGCGCGGCCGAGGCCATGAAGCAGGCCGGCGCCCACCTGCTGCGCGGCGGCGCTTTCAAGCCGCGCAGCTCGCCGTATGCGTTCCAGGGGCTGAAGGACCGGGGCCTCGCGTTCCTGTCCGAGGCCCGGGAGGCCTTCGGCCTGCCGGTGGTGACGGAAGTGATGGCCCCGGAGGACGTGGCGCGGGTGGGGGAGCACGCGGACGTGCTTCAGATCGGCTCGCGGAACATGCAGAACTTCCGGCTGCTCGAAGCGGCCGGGGGGGCCGAGAACCCGGTGCTTCTCAAGCGCGGGATGATGTCCACGATCGAGGAGATGCTCCAGGCCGCGGAATACATCGTTGCGGGCGGAAACCCGAACGTGATCCTGTGCGAGCGGGGGATCCGGACGTTCGAGCGGCAGACGCGGAACACGCTGGACATCACGGCGGTGGCGGTGCTGAAGGATCTCAGCCACCTTCCGGTGATCGTGGACCCGAGCCATTCCACGGGCCATCGCCGCTACGTGATCCCGGCGGGACTGGCGGGCATCGCGGCGGGCGCGGACGGGCTGATCGTGGAGTCGCACCCGTGCCCGGACGAGGCGCTCTGCGACGGGACGCAGAGCCTGCTTCCGGAGCAGTTCCGGGATCTCGCGAGCGCGACGAAAGCGGTCGCCCGCGCGGTGGGGCGGGACCTGCTGGCATGAGGATTCCTTGGCCAAAACGGCTGAATCCCAAAGGACGGGAAGGCTACATCGTGAAACCGAGAATTTCGGTGACACCTTGGAGGGCGAGGGTCCTCCCGAGCCCAAGCACGATGAAAGGCTGCAGATTGTCCATGCCAGGGAAATTCCCTTCGGTTTGGGTCCTTCGCGGGTAGAATCGGTCCACGTGACGTTCCTCGCGTCGAGACGTCTGACGTGGAGACCCGTGAATGGCTGGCGAGGAGGGGAAGCCGGCATCCTTGAACGACGAGGTCCGCCGCATCTGGAACGCCAATGCTGCGTTCTGGGACGAGCGGATGGGGGAGGGGAACGACTTCCACCGGGTCTTGGTGGAACCCTCCCAGGCCGCGATGCTTCGCCTGAAATCCGGGGAGCGCGTCCTCGACGTCGCGTGCGGGAACGGCCAGTTCGCGCGGTGGATGTCGAAGCAGGGTGCGGACGTTCTCGCCTTCGACGTCGCCGAGGTTTTCGTGGAGCGCGCGCGAGAGAAAGGCGTACCCGGCCCGGGAACGATCGAGTACCGCGTGCTGGACGCGACCGACCCGGAAGCGCTCGGGACCATTCCTGCAGGCGAATTCGACGCGGCCGTCTGCACCATGGCCCTGATGGACATGTCTTCCATCGGTTCCTTGCTCTCGACCCTTCCCTCCCTGCTGAAGCCTTCCGGCCGTTTCGTCTTTTCCCAGGTCCATCCCTGCTTCAAGTCGTCGCCCTGCAGAATGGTGCACGAGGCAGACGAGGTGGAGGAAGGTCTGAAACAGCGCTACGGCGTCCACGTCTTCGAATACATCCGCTCCTTCGCCTACAAGGGCGTGGGCATGGTCGGACAGCCCGAGCTGCAGTACTACTTCCACCGGCCCCTGAAGGACCTCTTCAAGGCATGCTTCAAGGCGGGGTTCGTGCTTACGGGGCTGGAGGAGCCCGTCTTTCCGGAGGGGTTGGATTCGCTCTTCGGCAAGGTGCACGCCGAGATCCCCGCGGCCCTGGTGACGCGATGGGAGCTTCGGCGTGTCTGAACGCGTTCTTGAAAGAGGAGAGTTCCCCATGAAGATCAGCGCGCGGAACATGCTGAAATGCACGGTCAGGAAGGCAAAGAGGTGTTCGCCGTGATCAAGGCGTCCAACGTCATGATCGCGGCGGACGCGTGAACCCCGACGCGGACGCGAGGCTCTCGAGGTTCTTGAGGAGAGGGAGGATTCCATGGCCAGTCTGTTCGACCACATCTTCGACAACGATTGGAGGCAACGGGAGGACATCCAGTCCCTCAAGACGCATTCCAGCCAGATGGGGCGCCGGATGGCGCGGCGCACGGGGAAACTGGAATCCCGCATCGAGGACCTGGAAAACCAGGTGGGGGAGCTGGCCCTTCTGTGCCGCTCGCTGCTCACCCTTTTCCGGAAGAACGGGACGCTGGATCCCGGTTCGTTCCAGGCCGTCATGCAGGAGATCGACGCCGAGGACGGGGTGATCGACGGCAAGATCACCCTGCAAGAAGACCCCAAATCCAAGCCGAAACCGAAACGGTCTCCGAGGCGCAGGCGGTCACGCTAGCGGCTCGGCGAGACGAATGCCGCGCGAGGGGATTCGACCCTGCGACTCGCTTCGCTCGCTCAGGGCTTCGGATTTCAGATTGCAGCGGCAGACCGGGGCGCAGGCCCCTGCCCGCCAGGCGAAATGCGGTTGCCCTGCGATTGGCGCGTTACGAGAGCTTCTTGATCTCCTCCTCCACCTCCTCCGCGCCCTCGTCGTAGAACTTCTTCTCCTCCGGCTCGAGGTGGTGCAGGAGCCTGAGGAACTCGCCGGCGTGGACGCGCTCCTCGTCGGCGATGTCCTTGAGCACCTCGATCGCGAGCTGGTCGTCCGTCGACTCGGCGAGCTGCATGTAGAGCTGCACCGCCTCGTACTCCGCCGCCACCATGAAGCGGACGGCGCGGACCAGCTCCTCCCTGGTGAGCTTCCTCTCGTGCTTGAGCCCCGAAAAGGGCGATCCGAACTCGGGCATGGCGTGTCTCCTTTCTTCAGGGGGTCCACCTGGAAAGACCGATGACCCACAAGATCGTGCGGCGGCATCCCCCGCATGTCAACACGCCAGCTCGTTCCATGACCGCTCCTTCCGTCGACACCAGCAGCATCGCTTCCATCTACGCATCGTAAGGATGTTCGAATTTCGATAGTCGATGTCAGCGGCAGAATGGGGCGCGGGCGTCTCGCCCGCAGTACTCCGTGAAAAACGATCTCGATCATCCCGCACCGTCCGGGCTCTCGGCACGGCCGAGCTCATAGGCCAGATCCTTCATAAAGGTGTTCAGGACATCGAGCCTTCCCCGCGCGATCTCCCTCGCCGTGGCCGTGTGGAAGGCCTCCACCCAACAAGCCTGCAGCTTCGTGGCCGAAGCCGCGATCCGCTCGTAGGCGGAAACGTACGTGCTGCCCTCTTTCGCACCTGCTTCCGCATGGCCCTCGTCCGAGGCATCCACCGCCTTGCCGACGTCGTGAAACAGCGCGCTGACCTCCGCCACTTCCACCTCGGCGCCCTCCGCCACCGCAAGACGGCGAGCCCAGCGCGCGCACCGCACGCAGTGGCCGAAGAGCCGCCGGAAGGGAAAGCGCGTCTCGAGCCCCGTGGCGATCGGGTCGCGGGACTCGATGAAGGTCTTCACGAACGCGAGCATGGAAGTGTCCATCGGCGTCACTCCCAGAGTGTACCTGCTGGCCGTTCGCGCGGTAGGGGCGACCCCGTGTGGTCGCCCAAACGTCCGGCAAGATTGGGGCGGTCACATGGGCCCGCCCCTACCCGGTCTTGAAGGTAATCTCCAAAAGACCTAGTACATTGCCACACC
>CAZDSO010000023.1:0-37514 GCA_964508045.1 uncultured Planctomycetia bacterium
TGCACTCCTGCCATGGGTCGGGGGTGAAAGGTCCCGAAAAACCCCGTGCACCCCCTGAGGACCTGGCATTCGAGGGTCACCCTGGGGTCTTTCCATGAAGGGGAGCTACGAAAAGCAAGAGAGTGCCACGACTTCCTTGCAGCGCGAAGGGCTCGCCCGCGCGGCTCCCTTGACGCTCGTCGCCCTGGTGATAGGCTGGGTTTTCGGGAACGTGGACACGACGGGGCCCTGCATCCGGAAACCGCATTCCCGACATCCGGGTTCGTTCACGCAATCCGAACAATTGGGGGGCCGATCCCGTGGAATCCGTTCTCATCGCCGTCGGCGCCTTCGTCGCCTACCTCATCGCCTACAAGACCTACGGGAAGTTCCTGGCGCGCCGGATCTTCCGGCTGGATGCGGAGGCGGTCACGCCGGCCAAGGAGATCAACGACGGGCGGGACTACGTTCCCACGAAACTGGAGGTGCTGTTCGGCCATCACTACACCTCCATCGCCGGGACCGGCCCCATCGTGGGGCCCGCCATCGGGATCATCTGGGGGTGGGTCCCCGCGCTGATCTGGGTGCTCCTCGGCAGCGTCTTCATGGGCGCGGTCCACGATTTCGGCGCCCTGATCATCTCGGCGCGGAACCAGGGCAAGAGCATCGGCGATGTCGCCGACAAGGTGATCTCCCGGCGCGTGCGCCTCATGTTCATGTTCATCGTTCTCCTGTGCCTTCTCATCGTCATCGCCGTCTTCTGCCTGGTCATCGCGGCCCTGTTCAACCGCTTCCCCCAGGCCGTCATCCCCATCTGGGTCGAGATTCCCATCGCCGTCGTCATCGGCCACCTCGTCTACCGGAAGAACATGAACGCACTCCTTCTGAGCATCGTCGGCGTGATCCTGCTCTACGCCTTCGTCGTCGTGGGGGCCTACGTGCCGGTCGAGATGCCGGCGCTGGACCTGCCGCTTCTCGGCAAGGTCCATCCCATCGAGAGCTGGACGGTGATCCTGCTGATCTACGCCTTCATCGCCTCGGTCCTGCCCGTGTGGCGTCTTTTGCAGCCCCGCGACTACATCAACGGGCACGAGCTCTTCGTGGTCCTGTTCGTCCTGATGCTCGGCGTCCTCGTCGCCCACCCCACCATCGTGGCCCCCGCCTTCAGCCCCGCCCCGGAAGGCATCCCCCTGACGCCCGGCGCCGTGATCGAGGCCCGGGAACTCCCCGATGGGCTCCAGGGCAAGGACCGCATCGCGCTGCCCGAGAAGGGGAAACTGGCCCCGGTCCTCGTGCGGCTGGACGGCGCCGGGGACAAGGACCGCTACCGCGTGGACATGGATGGGCAGAAGGGAAAGTACTTCGTGTCGATCGAGGAAAAAACCGGGGACCATTACGCGGTGAGCGTGCCCGTCGGATCGGAGATTCCCGTGTTCGCCCTGCCGAAGGAGACGGGCGAGAAGGCCCCGAAACCCGACAAGACGCCCCTCATCTTCCCCTTCCTCTTCATCACCATCGCCTGCGGCGCGATCTCGGGATTCCACTCGCTGGTGGGCTCGGGGACCACGAGCAAACAGCTCTCCAAGGAAAACCACGCCCTGGTCATCGGCTACGGCGGGATGCTCCTGGAGGGCGCGCTCGCCGTGCTGGTCATTCTCGCGGTGTCCGCCGGCATCGGGCTGGGGGCGGAAGGCGGTCTGACGGGCGCGGCGTCGTGGAAGGCCCACTACGCCTCCTGGTCCGGCGCGAACAGCCTGGGCGCCAAGGTGGGCGCCTTCGTCACCGGCGCGTCCAACATGCTCAAGTCCTTCGGCATCCCCGTGAACATCGGCATCACCATCATGGGCGTCTTCGTCGCCTCGTTCGCGGCCACCACCCTCGACACGGCGACGAGGCTCCAGCGCTATGTGATCGCCGAGCTCGCCTCCGGCGTGAAACTCCACTTCCTCTCGAACATCTACATCGCGTCCGCCCTGGCGGTGATTTCGGGGGGCGCGCTGGCGCTCGCGAAGAAGGGGGGCGCGGGGGGCCTCATCCTCTGGCCGCTGTTCGGCGCCACCAACCAGCTCCTGGCCTGCCTGGCCCTTCTCGTGATCACGGTCTATCTGAAGAAGCGGGGGCGCCCCACCGCCTACACGCTGATCCCCATGCTCATCATGCTGGTGCTCACGGGCGTCGCCATGGCCTTCAACCTGCGGGATTTCTACCTGAAGGGGACGGCGTCGCTGCACTTGTTCCTCATCAGCGCCGTCATCGTGGTGCTCGAGGGGTGGATGGTCATCGAGTCGCTGGTGCTGTGGGTGCGCGGGATCGGGGAGGGGGAAGTGGAGAATGGCTTGTTTACCGGAGGGTATAGGTCATCGTGACGGGGCGGCCGCGGCGCTTCACCTGGAAGACGACGCGCCTCGAGTTCTTCAGCTTCTCCGCGATCTTGGAGAAGTCGTTCATGGAGGTGACCTTGACGCCGCCGATGGAGTGGACGACGTCGCCCTTCTTGAACCCCCGCTGGGCCGCATAGGAGTTCTCCGGGACGCTGCCCACTTCCACCCCGTCGGTCTTCCCCCCCTTGCCGACGTGGATCCGAAGCTGGTAGTCGTTGATGATCCGGGACTGGCTGCGCGCCAGGTGCTGCAGCTCCCGCCGCTCGATCTGCCACTGGTTGGGCCCCAGGCGGCGCGATCCCTTGAAGGCCAGCGCGGCGTTCACCACGCGCCCCTGGGCGTCGATTCCCGCCCCGGTCGGCCGGTCGATCCTTCCCGCCGCCCCGGGAGGCCCGGCCGCACGCGGTCCCCGGGAGAAGGAGGCGAGGGCGACGCCCATGTCGAGCCCCACGTCCTTTTCCTTGAAGCGGAAGACGACGCGGTCCCGCTCCACGGCCTTCACCTCCGCGGAGGAAAGCATGTCGCCCGGGCTCACGGTCCGCGTCTGGTTGCCCTGCTTTCGAAGCTGGACGACGGCGTAGGAATCGTCGGGGGTCGTGAGGTTGAAGAAGATGCCCACCAGGTTGAACATGCTCTCCAGCATTCTGCGGAGCTGATCCAGCGTGCTTTCCTCGGGTCCGACGTCCACGACTTCCGGCTCCTCGTTGTCGGCGGGCACGGCGCGCATTCGCCAGATGGAGGCGTACTCGTTCAGGGGGGGCATCCGGATCCCCTCGAGGGAGGCGGTTTCCCGGCGCCGGTTCTTCGCGTAGGAACGCCGGGGGACCTTCTGCTCGATGAAGCCGAGGTAGGTCACGGCCCCGGCGACGAGGAGCGCGGCGCCGAAGAGGAGGTTCAACGCCAGAAAGAGCATGCGCAGTGCTTTGACGCTCATGATTCCACGCCTAGGTCTTGGTTCCCTTCGAGATGCCGCGGATCTCGAGCTTCAGCTCGTCGGGGTTGTCCGCGGCGTTCATGGCGTCCTCGAGGGAGATCAGTTCGTTCATGTACAGGACCTTCAGCGACTGGTTGAAGGTCATCGAGCCGTAGTAGTCCCCCTCCAGCAACGCTTCGTACAATTCCTGGGTCCTGCCTTCGCCGAGGATGTCCTTGATCGTCGGCGAGGAGATCAGGATCTCCAGGGCGGGGACGCGCCCGTGCCCCTGCCTCTTGGGCAGGAGGCGCTGGGACAGGACGCCCTGCAGGACCATGGAGAGCTGGAGCCGGATCAGATCGTGCTGGTGCGGGGGGAAGAAGGTGATGATCCTCTCGACCGTCTGCACGGCATTGACCGTGTGGAGCGTGCTGAAGACGAGATGGCCCGTCTCGGCGGCGGAGATGGCGGCCTCCATCGTCTCCTTGTCGCGCATCTCCCCGATCATGATCACGTCGGGGGCCTGCCGCACGACCTCCCGCAGGGCGTCGACGAAATCGATGGTGTCCAGCCCCACTTCCCGCTGGTTCACCAGGCATTGCTTGTTCTCGAAGACGAACTCGATCGGGTCCTCGATGGTGACGATGTGCGCGTTCCGGGTCTGGTTGATGTGCTCCAGCATGGACGCGATGGTCGTCGACTTTCCCGAACCGGCGACGCCCGTCACCAGGACCAGCCCCCGTTTCAACGAAGAGAGGTGCTGGAGTTGTCGCGCGGGAAGGTTGAGGTCCTCGAAGGAGGGGATCTCCGACTGGATGTGGCGGAAGACGAAGCCGAGGTTGCCCCGCTGGTTGAAGACGTTGACGCGGAATCGGCCGGCCCCCTCCACCTCCGCCGCGAGGTCCAGCTCCTTCCCCTTCATCTTCTGCTCGAGCTCCGCGCCCGCGATCCGCCGGAACACCTCGCGGCAGAACGCGCCCGTCGTCTCCTCGGAATCGATGAAGCGGATCTTCCCGTCCACGCGCATCGAGGGCCGCGACCCGGACTTGAGAAAGAGGTCCGAGGCCTTCTGGTCCACCATGAGCCGGAAATAGTCTTCCACTTCCATGAAGATCCTCCGCTCTGTTCAACGGACGAGGGAGGGGGAAGTTTGCCGGAAAGGCCCCCCCACCCGGCATCGAGGATCCGAACCCGGCCTACCCCCCCCACAACAGGCGCACCTTCTTCTCGGTGTGCCCGGTCACCTCGAATCCCTTGGGCTCGAGCCCGTCCCGGATCGCCGCGAGAAAATCCTCGGGCGCAAGCCGGGTGGTCACCTGGGCGATATACCACCCGCTCCCGAGCCGAATGCGCCTCACCTTCAACACGCCCTCGATGCCGCGCACCGTCCCCTCCACCGTTCCGTACGCCCCCTCCGGCACCGCCTCGACGATCACCACGACCTCCCGCGGGGGCTCCTCCATCTCCTCCTCCGCCTCCGCCGCCTCCTTCCGGGCGAGCGCTTCCGCCAGGTCGAAGGCCATCTCGGCGCCGGCCGCGTTGAAGGCGTTCTCCCGCGCCTCCTCCACCGTTCCGCCCCACCCCTCGGCGCCCTGATCCTTTTCCAGCCGGACCCTCAGCCTCCGCTCATACTTCCCCCCCACGTGAATCTCCCCCCACCACGAGGCGACGAACCCCTTTTCCGTCTCTCCCTCCTCGGTCCGCCTGTCCAAAAGAGGCGCGAGCGTGATCCGGCCCAGGATGCGGAGGTGGGCCCCCACACCGGCCAGCGCTTCCACCATCTCTTCCTTGAAGGCGGCGTCCTCCTCCAGCGACGAGCCGCCCTCGACCGCTTCCCGGAACCGCTTCCGGACCGTCCCCATGGGCAGGGGGCGGAACTTGTATTCCATGAACGCCCGCTCCGCGCCCATCGCCCCCACGAACGCCCAGGACGGCTCCGCCTCCGCGTGCTCGGAGGGTTTCGCCCCCTCGTGCAGCAGGATCCCGATCCGGTCCCCGTGCTTCCGAAGCGCCGCGATCGACTGCGCGCGGATGAAATCCCGCCGGATCCACTTCACGTTCACCCGGGCCCGGATGGCGACCTCGTGAACGAGCCCCCGCCCCTTCCCGTTCCCGCCCTTGTCCAGGGAGACCTTCTCGCCGGTCACCCGGACGCCGCTGAGGTACTGGTTCCGGTTGCGCAGCACCTCGCGGACGCCGACGCGGTCCTCGGTGAAGTCCCCGAAATCCTGGCTCTTGACGACCTTCATCACCGAGGACATGACCGCCGCCTTCCTGGCCTCGTCCAGCGCGTCGCCCCGCGACGCGCCGGTGCCCGTGGCCGCGACCGTCTCGAAGTCGTCCTCGCGCTCCTCGGCGGCGGCCCCTGCGCCGGCGAGAAGCAGGATCGACGCCAGCGCCGGCAGGATCCGTGTCCTCTTCAAGGCTTGTCCTCCAACATGCCGGTGCGCGCGAAGCGATGGCTTCGCCTTCGATCCATTATAATCCCTCGCCCCGGGCACGGCACCCCCGCCGCGTCTTTCTCCTTGCGCCTCCTTGTAGACCGCAGCTATAATCCGCCCTCCGGCGCGCAACGTCCCGTCGCGAGACATCGGGCCGGCGACCTTCCGGGACCGGTTGAAAGGGAATCGCTCCATGCCCTCCAAGGAGACACGCATCTGCACCGAAGAGGAGATCCGGGATTTCGTGAACCAGGTCGCGAAACGCACCCTGGAGAGCGTTTCCTCGCCCTCCGACCTCGCGTTCGTAGGCATCCGGACGCGGGGAGAGCATCTCGCCCGGCGGATCCTGGCCGGCGTGGAACGGGACGCCGGCTGGCAGGAGATTCCCCTCGGCATCCTGGACATCACCCTGTACCGCGACGATCTCGACGAGGTGGCCTCGCAGCCCGTCGTCCGCAAGACCAGCCTGCCCTTCAACGTGAAGGGCAAACACCTGGTCCTGGTCGATGACGTGCTGAATACGGGGCGCTCGGCTCGCGCCGCGCTGGATTTGATCATCGACTTCGGGCGCCCGAAGGTCATCAAACTGGCGGTGATGGTCGATCGGGGGATGCGGGAGCTCCCGATCCACGCGGATTACGTCGGCAAGACGATCACGCCGGCCGAAGGACAGGACGTCCAGGTCCGGCTGAAGGAAGTGGACGGAAAGGACGAGGTCGTGCTGATCGACATGCAGTGAGTGGCGTTTCCCAGGCGGCCGCAGAGATCGCGAGATCGACATGAACTGGAATCGAAGACACCTTCTTGGACTCGAGGATCTCGACCGTGAGGAGATCCAACACATCCTGGACACGGCCGAATCCTTCAAGGAGGTCTCCACCCGGAGCATCAAGAAGGTCCCGGCCCTCCGCGGCAAGGTCGTCGTGAACCTCTTCTTCGAGCCGAGCACGAGGACGCGGACCTCCTTCGGTCTGGCCGCCAAGCGGCTGTCCGCGGACACGATCGAGTTCTCGAAAACGGGGAGTTCCACCTCCAAGGGCGAGACCCTCAAGGACACGGCCCGGAACATCGAGGCCATGGGCGTGGACATCGTGGTGTGCCGGCACGAATCGCCGGGCGCCCCCCACGCCCTCAGCCGGACCATCGACGCCAGCATCGTCAACGCGGGCGACGGCCCGCACGAGCACCCCACCCAGGGCCTTCTGGACATC
The DNA here is from genome assembly GCA_964508045.1 of uncultured Planctomycetia bacterium. Lineage (GTDB taxonomy): Bacteria > Planctomycetota > JAKEIC01 > JAKEIC01 > CAZDSO01 > CAZDSO01. The sequence continues at coordinate 6,926 of CAZDSO010000023.1, forward strand.
TTCACCATGCGGGAGGCCAAGGGGGGTCTCGAGGGCCTGCGCGTCCTCTTCCTCGGAGACATCACGCACAGCCGCGTGGCGCGGTCGAACATCTGGGGGCTGACCAAGATGGGGGCCCGGGTCGCGGTGGCCGGGCCGGCGACGCTGATTCCGAGCCGCATCAAGGAACTCGGGGTCGAGGTCTTCCACGAGATCGACGACGTCATCGGGGACTTCGACGTCATCTACATCCTCCGCATCCAGTTCGAGCGCCAGAAAGCCAACCTGTTTCCCTCTCTCCGCGAATACAAGCGGCTGTACGGCATCAACAAGGACCGCCTCGACAGGGCCCGGAAGGACGTCCTCGTCATGCATCCCGGCCCCGTGAACCGGGGCGTGGAGATCACCTCGGACGTCGCCGACGGAAACCAGTCCGCCATTCTCCGCCAGGTCACCAACGGACTGGCCGCGCGCATGGCCGTTCTCTACCTGGTGAGCGCCGCGGCCAAGGGAGGAAAGTGATGAAACGCATCCTGATCCGCGGCGGGCGCCTGGTCGATCCCGCCCGGTCCATCGAGGAGACCTCGGACCTCCTGATCGAGGGACCCGTCATCCGGGGAGCGGGAGGGGCCCCGGCCGACGAGATCATCGACGCCAAGGGCCTCGTCGTCGCGCCCGGCCTGATCGACATGCACGTCCACCTCCGCGAACCCGGGCAGGAGGACGCCGAGGACATCGAATCGGGATCCCGGGCCGCCCTGGCCGGCGGGTTTTCCACCGTGGCCTGCATGCCGAACACGTACCCTCCGGTGGACAACGAAGCCCAGGCGGAATACGTCTTTCTCCAGGCGGAAAGAGCGGGGGGGGCCAACATCTTCCCGATCGGAGCGGTGACCAAGGGGCGGAAGGGGGCGGAGCTCGCCGAGATCGGTCAGCTCTCGAAGGGGGGGGCGGTGGCCTTCTCCGACGACGGGGACCCCATCCGGGACGCCGAGGTGATGCGCCGGGGGCTCCAGTACGTCGGCATGTTCGACAAGACCCTCATCGCCCACTGCGAGGACCCCTCCCTGTCCGGCAACGGCGTCATGCACGAGGGATTCGTCTCGATGAAGCTCGGACTGACGGGCATCCCGGCGGCGTCGGAGGAAGTCATGGTGGCCCGGGACATCATCCTCGCCGAGGCCACGGGCGCGCGCCTCCACATCGCGCACGTGAGCACCGCCGGATCGGTGGAACTCATCCGGCGGGCCAAGGCGCGGGGCGTCCGCGTCACGGCCGAAGCCACGCCCCATCACTTCACCCTCACCGACGAGGCGGTGCTGGCCTACGACACGACCGTGAAGGTGAACCCGCCCCTGAGAAGCGCCGAGCACGTGGAAGCCGTGCGGCAGGGGCTGGCCGACGGGACGATCGACGCGATCGCCTCCGATCACGCACCCCACGCCTCCGAAAAAAAGGAGGTGGAGTTCCCCGAGGCGCCGTTCGGCATCATCGGCATGGAGTCCATGCTCCCCATCGCCGTGGTCGAACTGCTCTCCACGGGGCTGATGGACCTCAGCGGCCTGATCCGGGCCCTGTCCCCCGCGCCGGCGCGCATCCTCAACCTGGAGAAGGGCACGCTCTCGGAAGGGGCCGACGCGGACGTGACGCTCATTGACCTCGACAAGAAATGGGTCCTCGGCGAAGGAGGCTTCCAGTCCAAGAGCGCCAACTGCCCGTTTCTCGGAAGAAGGGTGAAGGGTAAGCCGGTCGCCACCATCGTCCGGGGCAAGGTCTTCTGGAATGAATGACGGGAACGCCCAGCATGCGGATCCGAACACCAACCGCGCCGACGCGGTCCAGCCCCCCCGGGGAAGGCGCTTCCTTCCCGCGTTCGCCAGGCTCTGGGGCCCGCCGGCGCTCTACACGGCGGCCATCTTCGTCGTCTCCTCCATCCCGCTGGGCAAGCCCCCGCTGGTGTGGACGTTCCAGGACAAGGTCGCCCATTTCGTGGAATACGGCATTCTCAGCGCGCTCTTGTTCCGGGCCTTCCGCGCGCGGCGTACGGCGTGGTTCGCGTCCGCCCTCGCGTTCGCCGTCGCGGCCTGTCTGGGGACGCTGGACGAGGTCCATCAGGCCCTGGTGCCCGGCCGCACGGCCTCCGCGCTCGACGGCGTCGCCGATGCCGGCGGGGCGCTGACCGGGGGCGTCCTGGCGGCCCTCGTATCGGGTTGGTGGCGGGCGCGTTCGACAGCGGCCGGGGACCGCAACGGCTGAAGACGAGGTTTCAAGAAAGGGGTGGGTTTCATGGAGACCGGCGAGGATCGCATCGAGGCAGCCGTCGAGGTCCGCCGTCTCACCAAGATTTACCGCGCGGCGTTCCAGCACGAGGTGAAGGCGCTGGACGGGCTGGACATGAAGGTCCCCCGCGGAGAGATCTTCGGGCTCCTCGGCCCCAACGGCGCGGGCAAGACCACGCTGGTGAAGGTCCTCCTGGACATCTGCCGCCCCACCGCGGGCGAGACCTTCCTCCTCGGCACGGACAGCCGGAAGACGCGGTCCCGGCGCGCGGTGGGGTATCTTCCCGAGGACCACCGCTTTCCGGGCTACCTGACCGGCGCCGCGGCCATGGATCTCTACGGCGCCCTGAGCGGCCTGCCCAGGCGGGAAAGGCGCCGGCGGGGCGCGGAGGCCCTGGACCGCGTGGGGCTCTCGAAATGGGCGCGGGTGAAGACCCGGAAATACTCCAAGGGCATGAAACAGCGTCTCGGCATCGCCCAGGCCCTCTTCCACGATCCGGACGTCCTTTTGCTGGACGAGCCGACCGACGGCGTGGACCCGGTGGGGCGCAAGGCGATCCGCGACCTTCTCCTGGAATTCCATGACCGCGGCAAGACGATCCTCATCAATTCCCATCTTTTACTCGAGGTGGAGCTGATCTGCCGGGACGTGGCGATCATGAACCACGGGCGCATCCTCAAGCGCGGGGGCGTCGAGGCGCTCACCCGGACGGGAAGCCGCTACCGGGTGCGGGTGGGGGGCGATCTCTTCTCGGCGATGGGCGTGGTGCAGGCGCAGGCCGGCGAGGCCGAGCGGGAGGGGGACGCCGTTCTGTTTCCGGCGGCGGACGACGCGGCCCTGGACGCGGTGACGGCGGCCCTCGGCGCGGCGGGCCACCCGATCCGCGAGATCAGTCCCGTGCGCATGTCCCTCGAAGAACTCTTCATCGACGTGCTCGGCTCTCCCGGGGACGAAGACGGGGGGCGGGAGGAAGAACCATGAGAGCGTTCCTCGCACTGATCAAGGACTCCTTCCGGGAATCGCTGGACAGCAAGGTGTTCTACCTCCTGGCGGCGGGGAGCCTGCTCTTCTCCATCGCCTCCCTGAGCGTCGGCTTCCGGAAACGGCCCTTCGACGAGGCTCTCCTCGGGGTCTTCGAGAAAACGGACTGGCGTTCCATCCACGTCTCGCTTCCCGAGACATCCGAAAACGTGATCGTTCCAGAGGTGCGGTCCCTCGAGGAACAGGCGGGGACGTTCACGCTGGTCCTCTCCGCCCCGGACGCGGACGCGTTCAACGCCCGGACCGTGTCGCCGGGGGACCTCGCGCGGTTTCTGTCCGACGGCGGATCCGAGCTGCCCGCGTCGGACGAGCTCATGATCCACCGCGGGGAGAAGGGTTTCCGCCGGTACCTCCACCTGCGCCTTCGCCAGGCGGGCTTCCTCCCCTTGAAGATCGAGAAGACGGGAGCCATGCGCTGGGCCGTCCGGTGCGAGGCGTCGGACCCGTTCCGCATCGCCGGCGCGCAGTCCCTGACCTTCCTCTTCGGACTGGTGGAGGTCGGCCTCGGCGGCTACTCGGGGCGGAACGTCGTCTTGATCCTGCAGTCGTTGCTCGCGAACCAGATCGCCGGGTGGGCCGGCATCCTCGTCGCGATCGTGGTGACGGCCTGGTTCCTGCCCAACCTCCTCCGCAAGGGCTCGATCGACCTCCTCCTCGCGCGACCCGTCTCGCGCTTCCTGCTCCTCCTGGCGCGGTACCTCGGGGGGCTCTCGTTCGTCTTTCTCAACGCCGCCCTCTTCATCGGCGGGACCTGGCTCGGCATGACCCTCGGGACGGGATTCGTCCAGCCGGGCTACCTCCTCACCGTGGTGACGATCACCCTCCTGTTCGCCATCGTCTATTCGATCTCGTGCCTCACGGCCGTCCTCTTCAGGAACGTCGTGATCTCCGTGCTGGCGCCCGTGGCCTTCTGGTTCCTGTGCTACCTCGTGAACACCGGCAAGGCGACCGTCGACAACCCCGTCCTGAACGCCATGGTCTCCCTGCCCCCGGCGTTGAAGAAGATCACGACGGCGCTCTACTACCTCCTGCCCTCCACCACCGACCTCGGCAAGCTCAACCAGGTCTTCATGAGACTCGGGGAGGGAAACGAAGGCGTGATGCTGGTCCAGCAGGCCTCCCTCGAGAACGTGGACTTCGCCGGTTCGATCCTCTCCTCCCTCCTCTTCACGGCCGTCGTGGTGGGCATCGCGGGCTGGCTCTTCCACCGGAAGGACTTCTGAACCGGCGAAACCGATCGAGGCGGGTTGTCAGAGGATGTGGAAGAATCCGCTCGCGCAGGGATACAGGGGTTTCTTCACAGCCTCTCAGGACTCGTCGGGACCGCTCCTCTCGAAGGTGAAGCCCTTCTCGAAGACCTCCTCGAAGTCGTAGACGTTCTCGAAATCCTCGATGGAATCCCGGTCGTTCTTCCCCATGAGGTTTTCCTGCACCATGACAAAGACGATTTCCCCGAAATCTCGCGTCGACCGCACCCCCCACGACTCGAAGACGCCCCCGGCCAGATAGCCGAACTGTTCGAGGCCCAGCAGGCGGATGCCTTCGAGGAGCTCCCGCCCGCTGACGTGGCCGGGCGGATCGCGGCGCGCGACGCGCTTCGTGGCCACCTCCAGCGCCTGGAACACGAACACGAAGGCCTGGGACGAGAAACGCCCGTCCTTCCGGGCGATCTCCTGGATCTTGTCCATCAATTCCATGACCGGCGACTCCTAGCGCTCGTCCATCTTCCGGACCAGGTCCGAAAGCCACCATTCGGTTACCAGGGAGGGGGTGACGTTCCCATCGAGGGCGTCCCGGGCCCGCCCCAGGGCGTCGAGCCCCGGAGCCGCCCACCGGCCTCCGCCGCGCGCCAGGGCCCGGCGGAGGGCGCCAGCCGGGGCCCGGAAGATCATCTCTGCCCCGTCGCCGGCCCGGCGGCGCGCCTCCACGTCCCGGAGGAAGGCGCCGGCCAGCAGGAAGACCTGTCGCAGACCCTCGCGCAGGTTCTCGAGCGTCTTCCCCCCGCCCGTCTCCCTGGCGATCTCGAGAAGATCCGACGCCGCCTCGAAGACCGTCTCCCGCTTCACGTCGCAGAGTCTCTCCAGGATCTCCTCCTTTCTTTTATACGAGACGGACTCGCGCAATTCCAGGGCCCGGCCCGGGGAGAACAGGGCCAGGGAGGCCAGCGGCTCGGCTTCCTCGCGCGGAACGCCGTGGCGCTTGTCGAGCACGTCCAGACAGGCCTCGCGGCGGAGGGGATGGAAGGGGATGGCGCGGGTTCTGGAGACGACGGTCGGAAGGAGGGATTCGGGCCGGTGGGTCACCAGGACGATCACGGTCCCCGGCGGCGGCTCCTCCAGGATCTTCAGCAGGGAATTCGCGGCCTCTTCGGTCAGCGCGTGCGCATCGTCGATCACGAAGACGCGACGCACGCCTCTCGAGGAAGAAAGGGAGGCGCGGCGGGTGAGTTCCCGGACCGCATCGATGGAGAGGTTGCGGGCGCCCGGCGGAGGGGCGATGCGGTCGAAATCCGGGTGCTCGCCGGCCCGGAAGGCGACGCAGGAAGGGCACCGGCCGCAGGGATCGGCGCCGTCGGGATGCTCGCACAACAGACGGGAGGCGAAACGGAGGGCGACGGCGTGCTTGCCCACGCCGCGGGGGCCGTGGAAGAGGTAGGCGTGCGCGACGCGCCCGGAGGCGACCGCCCGGTCGAGGGTCGCGAGGGCCCGGTCCTGGCCGATGATCTCGAAGGCGTCCGTCACGTCGCCTCCCTGTCGCGCACGGCGAGAAGCCTCCCCACGGACGCGGCCACATCCTCCCAGACCCGGCCGGGGTCGGCCGTGCCGTCGACGATCTCGAGGGGGCCGGGGAAGACGTCGGGGAGGGAGAGGAAGCCCTGCCGGACGGTGCGATGGTAGTCGAGGTTCCGGGCCTCGATGCGGTCGGCGGGCGCGCCGAGTCTCTCGAGCCCGATCTCGGGGGGGACGTCGATGAGGAGGGTGAGGTCCGGCCAGAGGCTCCCGACGGCGAAGGCGCCGATGTCCAGGACGCGGCCGACGCCGAGGGCGCCGCCGGCGCCCTGGTAGGCCATGGAGGCGGTGAGATACCGGTCGGCGAGGACGGCGGTTCCGTCCTCGAGGGCGGGTCGGATGACGGACCGGACGAGCTGGGCGCGGGAGGCCATGTAGAGGAAGAGCTCGGCTTCCACGGTCATGTCGCCGTTGGCGGGATCGAGGAGGATGGAGCGGACGCTCTCGCCGAGGGCCGTGCCGCCGGGTTCCCGGACGCGGAGGACGCGGAAGCCTCGGGCTCCCAGATCGTTTTCGAGTCGATCGAGCTGGGTGGTCTTTCCGGCGCCGTCCGGACCGTCGATCACGATGAACAGGCCGCGTCGTTGCGTCATGCTTCTCTCCCGGCCAAGGGGAGGGAATTATACCAGGAAGGGGTGTTTGCAGCACGCGGGGGGTAAAAGCGTTGCACCTGCATCGAGATCGGGTAAGATTTCGGAGATCATGCCGTCGGAGGGTTTCGTTGGATTCGAGCCCGGAAGATCGGACGGGAGCCGCGACGCGCCGTTTCTTCGGCGTGCAGAGCCTGGAGCGGCTGTTTTCCTGGACGGTGGACAGCATCCACGGCGCCGGCCACGGTGTGACGCTCTTCGCGGAGACGCTGTACTGGCTTCGCGCGCTCTGGACCAAGCGGGGCGCGGTTCGCGACAAGATCGTCATGACGGGATTCGGAAGCCTTCCCGTCGTGCTGCTGGTGGCGTTCTTCACGGGCCTGATCCTGGCGCTGCAATCGGGGATCGAGGCGAGGCGGTTCAACCAGGAGGCGGCGGTGGGGGCGCTGGTCGCGGCGACTATGTACCGGGAGATGGGCCCCGTGATGACGAGCATCATCCTGGCGGCGCTGGTGGGGTCGGCCTACTCGGCGGAGCTGGGGACGATGTCGGTGTCGGAAGAGATCGACGCGCTCCGGGTGATGTCGATCTCGCCGGTCAAGTTTTTGGTGATGCCCCGCGTGGTGGCGCTGGCGATCACGGCGCCCATCCTGACGCTGATCACGGATTTCGTGGGCATCCTGGGGGGGGCGGTGATCGCCAACGCGCAGCTGCGCGTGGATCTGAAGGTGTACTACGACTGGGTCCGCTGGGCGTCGAACCTGACGGACGTGATGAACGGTCTGTTCAAGGCGCTGGTTTTCGGCGTCCTGATCGCGGTGGTAGGATGTTCCCAGGGTCTTCGGGCGACGCAGGGGGCGTCGGGGGTGGGCAACGCCACCATGAAGGCCGTGGTGATCTCCTTCGTGCTGATTCTCATCACGGATTACCTGATCAACTGGTTCCTGTACCCCATGTTTTGACCGACGTTCGGGAGGGGCCTTCTCATGATGAACGGAAAGAACCTGAAGGTGGGCTTCCTTTTCTTGACGTTTCTCGCCCTCCTGTTCACGTTCACGATCATCATCAAGGGCGGTTTCAAGGGCCTCTTCTACGAGGGACGTACGCTCGTCTGCAGTTTCGAGAACGTCGAGAACCTGAAGTCGGGGGACAAGGTGCTGTTCGCGGGCGTGCCGGTGGGCAAGGTCACGGACATCATCTTCCATTCCCAGTACGTGGAAGTCCACATGATCATCAAGGAAGAGCAGGTGATCATCTACCAGGGGGCGGAGTTCGTGGTGGAAGACGTCTCCATGCTGGGGGGCAAGCAGGTTTCCATCAGCCGGGGGGACCCGCTCAAGGGCGAGATCGACTGGAAGGAGGTCCAGACGGGGCGGGCGGTCCCGGTCCTGTCCGAGGCGGTCCAGAGCGCGACAACGTCGTTCACACAGACCATCGAGGAGAACCGGAAGAACATCGACATGATCCTTGTGAACCTCAAGGAGACGACAGCGAACATCAACGAGATCACGCGGAAGGCGAACCGCAGCGAGGGATCGGTGGGGAAGTTTCTCAACGAGCCGGAGCTCTACGACAACCTCAACCAGACGGCGTCGAACATCAACAGCCTGGTCTCGAAGGTGGAGCGGGGGGAGGGGAGCATCGGCCCGCTGTTCAACAACCCCGACCTGTACGAGCGGATCGAGTACATCACGCGCCAGATGCACCAGGGGCGCGGCCTGCTGGGTCAGATGCTCGTCAACGAGGCCCTCTACAACAACGTGGAGGGGATCGTGATCAACGTCGAGAGGATCACGCGGTCGATCGACGAAGGGCACGGGACGCTGGGGCGCCTGGTCAACGATCCGGGGCTCTACGACAACCTGGACGCCATCGTGACGCGCCTCAACCGGGGCGAGGGGACGCTGGGCAAGCTGCTCACGGACGAGATCCTCTTCAACGAGGTGAAGGAGATCGTGGGGAACCTCAAGGGGGTCACGAAGAGCTTGCAGAACGTCTCCCGGAAGATGGACGAGGGCCGGGGCACCGTGGGCAAGCTGGTCAACGACACGTCGCTCTTCAACAAGGCCGAGGAAGCCGTCGACAGCGCGCGGGACATCCTGGGCGCGTTCAAGAAGTTCCACACCTACGTGGGCGCGGGCTACAAGTACCACGGCAAGCAGAAGCTGTCGGTGGGCCGCGTCTACATCCGGGTCGAGCCCAGCCCCAGCAAGTTCCTCCAGGTGGGAGCGTCCTGGCTCGGATTCAGCAGCCACAGCCACGATGTCATGTTCGAGGGGAAGCACGACGGAGACACCAGCGACGACATCTTCTTCCAGATGGAAGCGCTGATGGGATTCCGGTTCTTCGAGAACCACCTCACCCTGAGGATGGGCCTCCTCGAGGGGCAGTTCGGGGGCGGCGTGGACTTCGACGTCGATCTTCCCTATCTCCAGGATTCCCAGCTGCGCTTCTCCTTCGAGGGCCGCGTCGCCTTCGCCGACACCGACTTCGACGGCACCGAGATCGACGAGGACGTCGAGCCCTTCGTCGCCCGTTTCGAGGCCTCCCTGTTCCTGTTCGGGCACTTCCGTCTCTACGCGGGGGCCCACAACTTCTTCGACCGCATCGGCTTCACCGGCGGCGTCTCCTTCGAGTGGCACGACGAGGACATCCGGGATCTCGTCGGCCTCATCAGCCTCGCCGGCTGACCCGCGTCAAAAACCCGTCCCGGCGCTCACGCCCACGTTGAATCCTTCCTCGGGGATCGGGTAGTCCTGGTCCTCGCCCATGGACAGCCCGTAGTACTCGTCGATCTCCTGCGCGGGCGCCTGGTTCGGGTAGGCCTCGTACCCCGCGTAGACGGTGGCGACCCCGAAGAAGTCGTAGCTGAGATAGAGGCCGTGGTGGAAGGACTGCTCGAGGCTCTGCCGCTTCCAGGAAGGGACGGGCGTCGAGGCGTCCTCGATCCAGAAAATGCGGGCGCCCGCGTAGCGCGCGAGATACATGAGACGGAGCCCGATGCCCGAATTGAAGACGGCCTCGAAGCGCCAGGCGGAATGGGGAACCTGCGGGGACCGCCGCCAGCGGAAATCGTACTCGTAGGGGAAGGCCGTGACGGCCTCGTAGTGGAAACCGTACGCCCAGTACCACGCGTAGTTGAAATCGAGGAAGAGGAAGGAGGAGGGGTGGGCCTGGAGATGGAGATCCAGACCCCAGACCATCTTCCGGTGCAGGTTGTCGATCTGCTGGATGCCGGAAGGCGGCCGGATGTCGATCTGGTCGGAGAGGAAGTGGTAGAAGACGCCGATCTGCCCGAAGATCTTCATCTCCTCGATGACGGGAATGTCTTCGATCGTCCGCTCGGCCATCCCCCCCACCTCGAAGGACCAGATCTTCTCCGGCTTCAGGTTCTCGTACCCCTCGGCGCCGGGGTCGTCCTCGCTCCAGGGATGGTACACCCCGGTCCTCTCGTAGTAGAGTTCCATGAAGCTCGGAAAGCGGTAGCCCCGGGAAATGGAGGCCCGTAGAAGCGTGTGATCGTCCATCTCGAGCGTGGCGCCGAGATGGTAGGCGTCGGCGGTGAAGGCCTGGTTGTGCAGGTCGAACCGGACGCCCCCGACGATGCGCAGGCGCTCCGCCGCCCGCCAGATGTCGTTGGCCCAGAACCCGAACACGTTGCTCTGCCGGTGCCAGTGCTGTCCCACCACCTCGGGAGGATCCGGAACGGCCGTCAGCGTCACCGGCCGCTCGTAGTTCCGGAAATGGTAGTTCAGGGCCTTGAAGTCGATCCCCACGGCGATCTTGTGCTCCCTCTCCGCCTCCTCGATGTCGAACCGGCAGCTGCCGCCCCAGATGCCGTTCCGGTGATAGGCGTAGAAGTTCGAATGACCTCCCCACGGCACGGTCCAGGAGGCGGGCCCGCGCGTGTACGTCCGGTACCAGCGCCAGTCGTAGTAGAAGATCCCCGTGAACGTCGTCCGGTCGTCGACCTCGTAGATCGCGTGCACCGTGTTCGCGTAGAGGCGCTGGCGGTCGTCGTCGTAGAGCGAGGCCACGCGCTCGTTCCCCACTCCGGGAACCCACCCCGTATCCTCGTCCGGGTCCGGCCCCGGAACGCCGTGTCCGTCCCGGTGGAGGAAGGCGCTGAACTTGACCGTGAATTCGCCCGGCGTCACGTCGTAGACGAGCTTCAGGAACGTGTCGTCCGAAAAGAACTCCGAATTCGGCCGGAACCCGTGCGTCTTTCTGAGACTGCCCCCGATGAACCAGCCGAAGGGCCCCGTCTTCATGGCGTTCCACCCCCGGACCTCGAACGAGTCGTGATCCAGGTACATGCCTCCCCCCGAGTACCGGAACCGCTCGTCCGGCTCAAAGGTCCGCACCTGGACCACGCCGCCCATGGCGCCCGAGCCCCACGTGTGGCTGCACGGGCCCTTCACCAGCTCGACCCGCTCCGCCGCCACCAGCGGGATCCAGCTGATGTCCGCGATCCCGTCCCACAGGGCGTTCAGGGGACGCCCGTCCAGCACCACCAGCGCGTGGGGCTCGTACGTGCCGCGGATGCTCAGACGCGACGCCGCCCCCCACCACCCCTTGCTCCACACCTCCACGCCCGGCGCCGTGGCCAGCGCCGCGTCGAGGTAGAGCGCCCCCTTCGACGAAAGGGCCTCGTCCTTGATCAGCAACGTCGACTGCGTCGTCTCCCGCATCTTCTGCGTCTGGCCCAGCGGCGTGATCACCTCGTCGTCCAGCGAGACGGTCCGGCCCTCCTTCCACCTCCTCACCGACTCGTCGAACCGGTCCTGGATCCAGCCGAGGATCCCCCCGTCCTCCTCGTCTTCCTCCTCCTCCGATTCCTCCCGTTCCCCATCCGCTCCCTCGGGCGGCGCTTCCCAGGCCTCCTCTTCCTGGCCTTCGGGACCGGCTTCCTTTTCTCCCTTCACCCCGGCACCCTCGCCTTCGTCTTCCCCGGACGTTTCCCCGGCTTTCCCGGCCGGATCCCTTGCCTCCCCCTGGGCGAACAGGGGACCGGACAGGAGAAGACCGAGGATTCCCGGCAGGAGAGCAACGCTTCGCATGGACATCGGACACTCCTCCTTCCACTTCCATCTCGTGGGCGCAAGTCCGGACACTATAGGGAACCGCTGGTCATTTTTGTATGACGAAGTGGTTCGAGATCCACGGGATCGCATGGACGGATTGTGGGGCGCGGGTGGGGATGGTAGAAGAGGGCGTCGGAACCGGGAAAGGAAGAAAGGACGACCGGAACACCCGCCATGGCCACGCAGCTCGGCTCCAGCGTGCAGTACCTCAAGGGCGTGGGCCCGGCCCGGGCGAAGCTTCTCCGCCGCCTGGGCGTCGAGACCGTCCGCGACCTGCTCCTCCACTTCCCCGCCCGGTACGAGGACCGGCGCGCCCTGTCGAAGATCGCTTCCCTCGAGCCCGGAGACACGGCCACCGTCCGCGGAACGGTGATGGCCCTCCGCCGGAGGAAGGCGCGCCGCAGGAGGATCCTGCAGGCCGCCGTCCACGACGGCACGGGGACGCTCACCGCGGCGTGGTTCCGCGACTGGGCGGTTCCCTCCTCGTTCGAGAAGGGTGCCGAGGTCGTGCTGCACGGCCGGGTCGCCGATTACAAGGGAGAGTTGCAGATCACCCACCCCGTTCTCGAGGTCCTGGAAGGCGAGGAGGGACCGTCCTCGCTCTCGCTCGGCCGCATCGTGCCGGTCTATCCCCTCACCGAGGGGCTCTCGGAGCACGTGCTGCGGAAACTCATCCGGGACGCCCTGGAGCGCCACGCGGATGATTTCGAGGAATGGCTTCCGGACGCGATCCGGAAGAAGCACCGCCTGCCGGAGGCCGGCCCCTCTCTTCGCCAGGCCCATTTCCCGGGCGATCTCGACGAGGCGCGCGCCGCGCGCATCCGCTACGCCTTCGAGGAGATCTTCCTGATGCAGCTGGTCCTGGCGCTCAGGCGCCGGACCCTCCGGGCCGAGTCGAAGCGCCTCCGCTTCCCCGCGTGGCCCGAGATGCACCGTCGCATCCGCGCCCGGATCCCCTTCCCGCTGACGGGCGCCCAGGAGAAGGTGATCGCGGAGATCCTCGGGGACATGGCCTCGAAAAAGCCCATGAACCGTCTCCTCCAGGGCGACGTCGGTTCGGGCAAGACGGTCGTGGCCCTGTACGCCATGCTCACGGCCGTGGCGAACAAGGCCCAGGCCGCGTTCATGGCGCCCACGGAGATCCTGGCCGAGCAGCATTTCGCCGTCCTCCAGCGCTTCCTTCGGGGCGGGCGCGTCCGTCTCCGCTACCTGGGCGGCGGGGCGACGGGCAAGGCCAGGAAAGAGAGCCTGGACGCCGTCGCGGACGGGGAAGCCGACATCGTGGTGGGGACCCACGCCCTCATCCAGCCCGATGTATCGTTTCATCGGCTCGGGCTCGCGGTCGTGGACGAGCAGCACCGGTTCGGCGTGGCCCAGCGCGCCGCCTTGCGCGAGAAGGGCGACCATCCCGACGTGCTGGTCATGACGGCCACGCCCATCCCGCGTACGTTGACCCTCACGCTTTTCGGGGATCTGGACGTCTCCGTCCTCGACGAGATGCCCCCCGGGCGCACGCCTCCGCGGACGAAGTGGGTTCGCACGAAGGCCCAGTGGAGGGCGGCGCTCGACCTCGTCCGTCGCGAGATCCGAAGGGGCCGGCAGGCCTTCTTCGTCTACCCCCTCATCGAGGAATCCGACGCGCTTCCCCTCCTGTCTCTCGAGAAGGCCTCCGGGCCGCTTCGGGAGGAGATCTTTCCGGAATTCCGCGTGGGATTCCTCCACGGTCGGATGCCGGGCCCGGAGAAGGACGAGGTGATGCGGAAATTCCGCGACCGGGCGTTCGAGATCCTCGCGTCCACGACGGTGATCGAGGTGGGGGTCGACGTCCCCAACGCCACGATCATGGTCGTCGAGGACGCCGAGCGCTTCGGCCTGGCCCAGTTGCACCAGCTGCGCGGCCGGATCGGGCGCGGCGGGGGCGTCTCGCACTGCTTCTTGCACGGCCGGGGGTCCACCGAGGAGGCGCGTGCCCGTCTTCGGTGCCTGGAGACGACGCGGGACGGGTTCCTCATCGCGGAGGAGGACTTGAAGCTCCGTGGGCCCGGCGAGTTCTTCGGGACGCGCCAGCACGGCCTGCCGGAGCTCAAGGCGGCGGACCTTCTTCGCGACGCCGATCTGCTCCGCAAGGCGCGGGACGACGCCTTCGCGCTGGTGGCCGAGGACCCCGACCTCTCCCTGCCCGCGAACGTTCCCGTGAAGCGCACGCTGCACGAGCGCCTGGGCGAGCGTGTCGGGTGGATCGGCGTGGGGTAGGTCCGCAACGGGTGACGAAAGGAGGGAAAGGAAGAGAGTGTTTCGGCTCGGGAGGACCCTCGCCCTCCAAGGCGGTCATCGATCGTTGTTCTTCCCCACCGAGCCATGATCGATGTGACCCCTGAGCGCGACCCTCGGTTGAGGTTGCTCGTAGGGTGCTGTCCATTGACCCTTCCCCGAGCGCGCGACTATAATCGTTCGCGACTCTAGAGAAGGGTTCGAATTCCATGCGTCTTCGCGTTGCCCATGCCGCCGTCCTCCTCGCCTGTGCCTTCCTCGCCGCATCGGGCGCGGTCGCCGAGGACAGCGACGTGATCGACTACCGGCTGGACAACGGCCTGACGCTGCTCGTCTCCCAGCGCTCCGGGGTCCCCCTGGCCTGCTGCCGCCTGGTCTACCGGGCGGGAAGCGTCTTCGATCCCCCCGGCAAGGAGGGCCTCGCCGATTTCGTGCGACGCCTCACCTTCCACGGGACCGGCGATCTGGGGAGCGCCGATCCGCAGGCCGAGATCCACCTCAGGGCCGAGCTGAAGAAGACGACGGCGCTCCGGGACCGGCAATTCGAGCTCCTTCCCGCGGACATGGTCCGCAAGCTGAACACCCTCCCCCGGAAGATCGAAGCGGCCCGGAACCTGGTCCGCACCCGGCTTAAGTCCCTCGCCGGCGGAAACCTCCCCCCCATGTCGCGCGAGGAAATGGTCTCGACACTGGATTTCGTCCGCGACCGCGAGCGGCACATCCGCCGGATGATGGCGGAGATCAAGCGGGTCAAGAAAAGCGCCCACTACCGGAAGTTCCAGGTGCTCCGCGTCCTCGAGGAGAAGATCGAGAAGAACACCGAACGACTCCTGGCCATCGTGACCCCCGATCCGATCCGCAGAGCCTACCGCCGCGGGGGCGCCATCCGATTCGCCTCCCGCACCGGCCCGGACGCGACCGTGTTCTCAGCGGCCCTTCCCGCCAACCGCGTGGAACTCTTCCTCTGGGTCGAAAGCCGCCGAATGACCGGTGCCGTCTTCCGCCAGTTCGAGGAGGAGAAGAACCTCGTCCTGCGCTCGTTCTCCGACGCGCCGCCCTCCTTCTCTCCGCTCCTTCGGCGCGTCACCTTCGCCGACCACCCCTATGCCCGACCCGTGCGCGGCACGCGCGCTTCCGCAGAGACCTTCTCGCCCGACGACGCCACCTCGTTCTACAAGGCCCACTACCGTCCCGACCGGGCCGCCCTCGTCGTGGTCGGCGACGTGGATCCCGACCGCATCTACTTCCTCGCCTCCCGCTACTTCGGCCCGGCCGAGGCCTCCGAACAAGTCCTCCCCGCTCCCGCGGCCCCCCCGCCCACGGGACCGCTCCACATGACGCGCTTCGCATCCCCCCCCTGCGTGGAACTTCGCTATGTCCTGCCCGGCGCATCGGACGAGGACTGGCCGGCCATCCAGTGTTTCGCCCGGGCCCTCCCCCACCGTGCGCGGTTCCAGGAGGCGGTTCTCGGCCCCGGCCTCGCCGAACACCTCGACGTCTCCCTGGAAACCGGCGCCCTCGGCTCCGTGATGACCGTCCGCGCCTTCCCCTCCCCCGGCGCGTCCCTCTTCCGTCTCGCCGCCGCGCTGAAGGAAGCCGTACGAATCGCGGCCATCCTCCCGCTCGGCGACACCGCCTTCCAGGCCGCCCGCGCCTCATGGAAGGCCGAGACCGCCGACCGCCTCGGCGCTCCCGGCGTCGAGGCCGACGCGCTCGCCCTCGGATTCGCGCGGGGCGCATGGCGCATGGCCGAGGCGGGCGCGCTGGACGGCCTCGAGGCCGAAGACGTCTCCGGGACCGCCGGCCGCACCGTGGGCGCCGTCCAACCCGTGGAACTGTGGACCCTGGAGCGGAAACCATGAAAGCGATTTCGACGCTTCTCGCCCTCCTCCTGACCGCGTCCTTCGCGACCGCCGGAGACCAGCCCCTTCCCCCGCGCGTCTCCGACATCGAGTACCCCATCTCCTACTGGATCGCCCCCCTGGCCGCCGATTCCCTCCGTGTCCTGGACAGGGACGTCTCCGCCTACCTCGCCCCCGATCCCCGCGTGCGGCGCATCGCCGTGGACCTCGTCGTGAGCGTCTACGACGTCGAGGTGCCCGAGGCGGCCATCCTGGCGGCCGAGGCCGTCGCCGGCGGGACGCCCCGCGGCGAAGACCCCGGTGCCTTTCGCGAAGCGCTCGCCCGAAGCGGCGGACGCATCGCCCTGGCGTGCCGCGGCCCCCTTCTCGTCATCGGCCTCACGGCGCCTCCCGAAGGTTTCGACGCCGCCTTCGCGCTCTTCCTTAGACTTCTGCGCGACCCCCGCGTGGAAGGCCACGCCCTCCGCGCCCTGAAGGCCGGACGCCTCGACGCTTGGCGACTGCGGGACGAAACCCCGGGCCTCCGGGAACGGGAAACGTACTTCCAGATCGCCTCGGGAGGCGAGGCGGGGTTCCTGACCGCTTCCGGCATGGACGTTTGGACCGCCGGGAACCTCCCCGACGCGTTCGCTTCCCTGCTGTCGGCTCGCCGGATCTCCATCGGCGTGTCCGGCCCCTTCCAGGATCTGCCGATGCTGGACACCCTCGACGGCATCACGAAGGAGCTCTCCGAGGGCCCGAAGGAGCCGCGCACGCCCCCGCAAGCCTCCACCGGGTTGAACAAGCTCGTCCTCGTCGGGACGGACGCACCCCTCGCTTCCGGGACGGCGGGTTTTCCGCTTCCGCCGCTCTCCGACGAAAGAAATGCAGCCATCGAAGTGGCCCTCAACCTGCTGGCCCGGCGGGCCCTCCGTGCCTTCCAGGCCCGCCATCAGGTGTCCTCCGGCTTCGAGACGGACATCCGCCATGATCCGGCGGGCCACCGGCACGCCCTGTTCTCGTTCCGGCTTCCCCCTCCCTGGGCCGTCGATCTCGTCTCGGTCCTCCTCGAAGAAGCGAACCGTCTGGCCTCGAACCTCGCCCGCGACCGGGATGTCCTGGCCGCCGCGGAAACGATCAAGAGGAGGCGAAGGCTCGCCTTCGCCTGCTCCCGCGCGCAGGCGCGGACCTTCGCGAGCATGCATGGCGTGCCGGGGGACGTCACGAAGATGGACGGGTTTACTGCGGTCACGGCGGGAGAGGTGAGGGACGCGGCCGAGGCGGTCCTGGCCCCCTCTCGATTCCTGGCCGTGATCTCGGGCCCGGCGGACGGCATCCGCTCCCGCGCGGAGCATGTGGGACTGGGCGCCCGGGGCCTCGACATCGAGGCCGGGGATTTCTTCCTTCGTCTCGATCGGACGAAGTGAGAGGCTGTGAAAAAATCCCGATGGTTCTTGGGCGGGGGGATTTTTCGGTGGTGTATGAGATTCGCTGAAAACGCGAGGGAAGGGGTCAGTCCTTCGTTTTTAGTCCTTGTTCTCTTCGCGAGGACGGGTTTCCTCTCGCAACGAAGGACGAAAAACGAAGGACTGACCCCATTCCTGTTGACGTGAGCGAATCTCAGACACCACCGATTTTTCCACATCCCCCCAGAACCCCCTGCTTTTTGGCGACAGAGCAGGGGGAAGAATTCACCGGCAGACCCCTACCGGCCGCCGACCGGAATCTTCCGGACGGTCTTGTTCCCGAGGGAATCCACGGCCACGACGACCACGAACGCCTGCCCCTTCCGAAGCGGAACCTCCACCCGGTAGGAGCCGTCGGGCTCGACCGTTACGGGTTTCCCGTCCACCGTGACGGTGCTGAGGGGGTCGTCGACCTTTCCCTGCACCAGCACGGTGAGTCCGGCGTCGTCCTCGACGGGTGCCTCGCCATCGGTGATGAACACGGTGCTCTTGGCGACGCCCCGTCGCCCCTGCTCGTCCACGGCCACGGCGACGATCTCGTTCTCACCGGGATCGAGGAGGATGCGCGCGCTGAAGCGTCCGGGCGTCGGACGGGAGTCGGCGGGAACGCCGTTGACGGTGACCCGGGGACGGTCGGAGCCCTTCACCTCCACGCCCACGAACACCGTGGAAGAAACGAGCCGGGCGCCGTCTCCCGGCGCGAAGATGCGCACCTGGAGGGGCTTCTCCGACTCGACGGACCCGACCAGCTCCACGGCGTACCGGCGGACCCGGTACCGGAGCGTGCGGCCGAGCGCCTCGTGCAGCGCCCGGAGGGAGCCTTTGTACACGACGCCCACCGTCATCTCCCCGGCCTGGTATTCGAGGGTTTCGGCCCCGTCCACGCCCTCCAGGTTCCGAAGGTCCCTTTCGATCTCCTCCTGCTGTTCCGGATCGACGCCGACGAGGCACACCCGCACGTCGAAATCGCTCTCGACGATGCCGGCGTCCGACAGTCGATCCTCGGCTTGCAGCTGACTCTCGGCGAAACGGGGATCGTCGGAGGGGGGGGCGGGCGCGGGCCGGTAGGCGTCGTAGGGATAGGGATCGTACGGGTCCGAAGGAGGAGAAGGGGCCGCCTGCGGATCGGCGGGCGTCGGAGAGGCGTCATCCTGCCGGTCCCAGTACCCGTACCGGGTCCGGTCCGACGCTCTCAGGTAGTCGTCCTCGTAATAGTAGCAACCCGTCGCGACGAGAAGCCCTACAGCAAGGAGAGCCAGCCATTTTTGGGTTCCCATGCCACCGTCCTTCCAATAGATTGTACTGAAGGCATGATGCAGGGTATCGCCGGTTTCCCGGATCGCGCCCCGTCCGGCGCGCCGTTTCCCGGGAAAGGGCCGAGACCTTGCGGGGGGAGACCTATCTCCTTGACCAAGAAAACATTGTATCACCCCCCTTCGGCCGCTTCAATGGATTTCCCCGCTTCGGGACCCCAAGGGGCAACGAGGTGCAACGCGGATGGACGAGAAACGACAGGCCGCTTCTGAGGTGGCCCGCACCCTGGCCGGGGCGGGGTACCGGGCCCTCTTCGCCGGGGGGTGCGTGCGCGACCTCCTTCTGGAGAAGACCCCGAAGGACTGGGACATCGCCACCAGCGCTCCCGCCGAAGCCGTGCGTTCCCTCTTCCCGAAAACCGTGCCGGTGGGCGTGAAGTTCGGGGTCGTGCTGGTCGTGCATCGGGGATTCCCCTTCGAGGTGACCACGTTCCGGTCGGAGGCGGGCTATTCGGACGGCCGGCACCCGGATCGCGTGAAGCCCGCCGACCGCCCGGAAGAGGACGCGCGACGCCGCGACTTCACCATCAACGGCCTCTTTCTCGATCCCGCCGACGACACCGTGCTCGACTTCGTGGGGGGGCGCGAGGACCTCGGGCGCCGGCTCGTCCGGGCCATCGGGGACCCCCGCGAGCGCTTCGCCGAGGACCATTTACGCATGCTCCGGGCCGTCCGGTTCTGCGCCGAACTCGGCTTCGAGCTCGAAGACGGCACCGCCGCGGCCGTGAAGGACCTCGCGCCGGACATCGCCTTCATCTCCAAGGAGCGGATCCGCGACGAGCTGCTGAAGATCATGACCGCGCCCGGCCGCCGGCGCGGCGTGGAACGGATGCAGGCCCTCGGCCTTCTCGAAACCATCCTGCCGGAAGTCTCCGCCATGGAGGGCGTGGAGCAGCCGGCGTCCTTCCACCCGGAAGGGGACGTCTTCCAGCATACGCTCCGGATGCTCGAGATCGCGGACCATCCCTCCGCGACCCTCGCGCTCGGCATCCTCCTGCATGACGTGGGCAAGCCCGTCACGGCGACCCAGAGCGACCGCATCCGTTTCAACAAGCACGCCCGGGAGGGCGCCCGGATCGCCTCGTCGATCGGCCGGCGTCTGCGCCTGTCCAACGCGATGCGCGACCGCGTCGTCTCGCTGGTCAAGGACCACATGCGGTTCATGGACATCCGGAAGATGCGACCCAGCACGCTGAAACGCTTCCTCAGGCAGGAGGGATTCGAGGAGCACCTCGAGCTCCACCGGCTCGACTGCCTCGCGAGCCACGGGAACCTCCAGAATCACGCCTTCGCCGTCGAAAGACTGGAAACGCTCGGCGAGGAGGAACTCCGCCCCCCTCCGCTGATTACCGGGCGCGACCTGATGGACCTTCGCCTCCCCCGAGGCCCCCTCTACGGGAGGATTCTGAAGGACATCGAGGAGGAGCAGCTCATGGGCCGGATCGGGACGAAAGACCAGGCCCTGGCGCGGGCCCTGGAGATCGCCGAGGAGACCCTGCGGGAGGAGGAGGGGGCCTGATCGTGTCGTTGTGTGGTTGTGGAGTTGCGGAGTCGTGGATGTGGATCTTTTCGACCCCTACGCCTTGAAATGATGTTTTCATGAGAACCTTTTCCGCGATGGCCGTACGAAGAAGCATCTCGCGCCCCGGCGCCTTCTTCCTCTTCCGTAACGCCTTCGCTGCCCTCTCCCTCGTGATCCTCCTGGCCGGTTGCGAGGGACTCGGAGGCGCCTTCATGATGGCCAATCCCGCCCTGGCGCGGTGGGCCTCCCTGTCCGAGGAGGACGCGAAGTGCCTTCCGCCCGAAGCCCGGTACCGGTGGGCCTATCGAAGGGTCCAGATCGAGATCACCGACCTGCAGACGGGGATCCGCTGGCGGGACCGGAAGAAAGTGCTCAATGCGTCGGGGCGGGCGGTGAAGCACCTGTGCATCCTGCACGGGCTCCTGGCCCGGGAGACGGAGAGGCGCTTCGCCCTCGAGGCCGTGGAGGAGACGATCGCCCTGGGAGAAGCCCTGTCCGCGGGAGGCGGTCTTCGGGGCGGCGTGGAGGCGGCGGAGGCGCTTCAACGGCGGATCGAGAACGGTCTCGGGCCCCCGCGCCCCGTGGTGAAGGACGAGGAGGAGAAGACCGGCGAGGAGGAGGAAGGAAAAGAGGGCGGGTGAAAAACGTTCCCGTCCCGAATTCCCCAAATCCGCGAGCCCGGGGGTGCATCCGTCCCGGATCCGGAGTACACTGGGGGTTGCGTGTGATCCGAGGCGGGCTTCTGGATGGCGAGATGAAACGCAGCCTTCGTATGATCGGTCCGGCGGTGTTCCTGCTGTGCACCGGTTGTCTCTCCCAGCGGGCGAGGATGTCCAGGCTCGCCGACCATCAGATCGCCTGCGTGGAGGATTTGCTCCGCCGGGATCCGAAGGGCAACGCGCCCCGCGCCCGGGCCGCCTACACGAACTTCCTTCATCGACTTCCCCCCCACGAATCCCTGGACCCCGTCCGGGCCCGCATTCTCATGAAACGCGGCGAGGCCTACCTGATCGAGGGCAGAAAGCAGAAGGCGCAGGAAGACTTCGCCCGGGCCCGCGCGCTCGGGCCGTCCCGGCCGGACGGCCTGCCGGTCCGGGTCCGTTCCGCCGAGGAGGTGGCCCGCCGGCTCGAGTCAGGGCGGGCGCTTCCGCCTCCTCCCGCACCGGAATTCCTTCCCCCCGTCCGCCGCGGGAAACGCCGCGTTTGCCGGGTGGTCGAGACCCTGTGCCTGTGGGGCGCCTTGCCGGAAGCGGCCGTGATCAAACGGGACTCGACCCACGTGCAAGGATCCGACGTGGACCTCGCGTCCGATCTCGGAGCGGAGGGCCCGGCCGCCATGCCCTGGTTCCGAAGCGCCTTGCGGCTCTCGGACCGGGTGGCGTTCGGGCTGGAGGTGGCCGGCGGGACCCTGGAGGGTTCTCACCGGACGGAGACGGGCTTTGCATACGACGGCGAGATCTTTCCGGCGGGGTCCCACGTCCGCTCGCGCCTGCGGCATCTGCAAACGGGGCTGTTCCTCCGCCCCTTCACCGTCTTGCGTCGCCGGTCGACCTTCGCCGTGGACATGGGGTTCCTCTACGTCCATTTTCACGCCGAACTTCGGGGGGAAACCGCCTTCAAGGAGGACACGATCGACGCGTTCTTCCCCCGGCTCGGCGTGGTGTACGAGCGGTCTCTCCTGCAGGGCCGGGTTCGTTTCGTCCTCGAGGCGAGCGCCGCCGGTTTCGTCTGGCAGCAGGACGCGGTGGATCTCTTGTCGATCATGGCGGGTGGCGCGGCCCTGCTGGAATACGCGGTCCTGCCGAGCCTTTCCGTTCGTTTCGGCGTCCGCGGGCAATACCTTCGCTACAGACTCACGAGGGAGGGAGAAGCCAAGGATCTGCAAACCGGATTCCTGGGGCCGGTCCTCGGCGTGGATCTCCGTCTCTGACCCGGCTTCCGATCCCGTACCCTTTGGAGGTTTTCAACGATGCGGACCAAGACACTCGTTCTTCTCAGTCTGCTGGCCCTTGCGGGGGGGTGCGTTTCCGCCGGGCAGTACTTCGGCAAGCGCGCGAACCGGCTTGTCGCCTGGGGCGACAGGGTTCTGCAGCGGGACGCGCGCTATGCCCCCCGCGTGGTCCGCGAGTACTCCGGCTTCCTGGCGAAGCTTCCCTCGCACCCGTCCCTGGACGGGATCCGGGTCCGCATGTACGAGAAGAGGGCGGAGGCCTATCGGGCGATGAACCGCGGGGATCTGGCCGAGCGCGACCGGAAAGCGGCCGCGGAGGTCCGGGCCCGCTCTCCCTTCTTCACGGGAAGGCGGAAACCTGCGAGGGCGGGGGAGGGCGCGGAGACGGCCGCGCCCCCGCGGGAGGATGCCGCGGGGCCCGCGCGAGAGCGAGAACCGGGCGCGGTCCCCTGGAAGTCCCCCGAGCCGGTGAAGAAGCGGCCCACGTCCCATCTGGACGTGGCGCTGGGGGTGGCCTATCTCAACCGCCGGGCGCTCAGGAGCGACTCGCGGGCGCACCCGGATGTCGCCCTGGACCTGGAAGACGACCTGGACCTGGGCCTGACGACGGGGTTCCCCGAGATCACGCTCCGGCTTCAGCCGCGTGACGGCAAGGCCCTGTTCGGCGTGGATCTGTGGACGGCCGCCTTCACGGGCGAGACCACGGCGTCGGCGCCGATCCACTACGACGGGTGGTCGGCCCAGACGGGGGAACAGGTCCGGACGCGGTTCACCTACACGTCCGTGGCGGCGTTTCTCGGTTTCATTCCCTCGGCGAAGCTGCTGGGGAAGGTCGACATCGAGCTGGGGTTGAAACACGTGTACGTGCAGACACGGCTGCACGGTTCCACGTCGGGCCGCCACGTGGACGCGCTTCACGTGCCCCTTCTCTTTCCGGGCGTCAGGGTCCATCACCGGATCGGGAACCGGTTCTCGTTGGAAGGGCGTCTGAGGATCGGAGCCATGCTGTGGTCGGCGTCCAGTTTCACGGCGGGGGCGTTCTGTTTCGACGCGGGGCTCGGGGCGAGATTCAAGCTGAACGAGAAGGTCTCGCTCGGGGTGGGCGCGGAACTCGAGTACCTGACGTTCACGGAGAGCAAGTCGGGGGACCGGAGCAAGCGGGCGAACCTCGGTCACGGGGGCGGTTACCTGGAGGCGGCTTTCAAGTTCTAGGCGGAGGGGCTAGTAGTTCGTGATGTCGTCCTCCGTGCCGTCCGTTCCGTCGGGTCCGGCGGACCAGACGTCGTAGAAATCGGGGTTGTGCTTTCCGGGGGTCTTGAGGCGGAACCGGCGCCCCCAGGGATCGTAGAGGTGATGGGCGTAGGGACCGAGCCATTTGGGCCCGTCCCGTCCGCCCGGATTCTCGAGCAGGGCATCGAGGCCCTCCACGCCGGTGGGGTAGCGCTCCATGTGGCGCTTGAACTCCATCAAGCCCTCCTGGAGCATGGAGAGGTCCATGTCTGAGGCCTCGCGCCGCTCCTTGTCGCTTTTCCAGGAGAAGAGCGCGAGGCGTTCCGGTCCCGTGACGTACGCCTCTCTTTCCTTCCACGTCCCGGCGTAGCGAAACGCCCCCGCCTCCATGATCATCACAAAGGCGCGCCGGCGGACCTTTCCGCCCTCGAAGAAGAGGATCGCGCGGTCGGCGAAGACGCGATCCCCGGCGAAAAACCCTCCCTCGACGGACGGAACGACGTCTTCCGTCCACCGCTTCCGAAGCCAGAGCCGGAAAATTTCGTCGTCCTCCATCTCCTTGAGGTCGTCGCGGTCCACGCCGAAGAGCGCCTGCGCTTTTTCGTCGGCCTCCTTCTTGAAGGCTTTCAGGAATCCCTCGCCGATGACGACGCCTTCCCCGTCCTTCTTGCGCCCCTTGTTCTTCTTCTTCATGATCTCTTCGACCAGGCGGCGCAATTCCTCCATGTCGGACACGCCCTCCGTCTCGACAATGATGTCCCGCTCGAGACAGGCGGCGCGTTGGAGGTGCGCCCGGTAGCCGGAGAAGAGGGCCTGCTCCTTCTCCTCGATCGAGGCGTCCGCGGGCAGGGCCTGAAACGCCTGGAAGGAGGCGAGGGCGGGGCCGGGATCCGGTTCGGTCTCCCTGTTTTCCGCCCCGGGTTCCTCCTCGCCTGCATCCGTCGCCGGCGCCTCGTCCGCCGCGGGCGGGGGGTTGTTTCCGGAGCAGGCCGGGAGGGCGAGGAGGAGCAGGAGAGCGGCCAGGGGGGCGCCGGGGAGATGTTCTCGTCGCCTTCGCATGATTTTCATGAGGGCTCCACGTCCAGTCGGGCGAAACGGATCTTGCCGACGCGGAGGACGTCGCCCGAGGCGAGCGTGACCTGGGCCTCGGGGTCGTTCATCTTCTCCTGCCCGCCGTCGCCCCGATAGAGGTTCACGGCACCCTGCTTCACGAGCCGCCGGGCTTCGCTGGAGGAGGCTGCGAACCCGCAGTCCTTGACGAGTCTCACGATCCAGATGTTCCCGGGCGTCTTGTGCACGGGCATGTGTTCGGGCAGGCCCTTCGCGGAGAAGACCTTCCTGAACTCCGCGACGGCATCCTCGGCTTCCTTCTCGCCGTGGTAGCGCGCAACGAGCCGGCGCCCGAGGCGTTCCTTGGCGTCCCGGGGATTCGTCCGGGCGGGATCGGCGAGCCGCTCCACTTCGCCGGGAGGCCATCCCGACAGGAGGGAGAGCCACTCGGGCAGGAGGGCGTCGGGGATGGACATGACCTTTCCGAACATGACGCCGGGGGATTCGGTCACGCCGATGTAGTTCCCCGTGCTCTTGGACATCCGTTCCTTGCCGTCGATCCCCGTGAGGACGGGGAACGTGCACGCCACCTGGGGCTCCATGCCGTAGTTCATCTGGATGTCGCGCCCGGCGAGAAGGTTGAAGAGCTGTTCGGTGGCGCCGATCTCGACGTCCGCCCGGATGGCCACCGAGTCGTACCCCTGCATGAGGATGTAGAAGAACTCGTGGACCGAGATGGGCCGTCCCGCGGCCATGCGTTCCTTGAAGTCGTTCCGCGCGAGGATCTTGGCCACGGTGTAGCGGGAGGCCAGGTCCATCACGTCCTCGAAGGACATCTCCTTGAACCAGGTCCCGTTGTAGTGGACCTCGACGCCTTCCCGGTCGAGGACCTTGAAGAACTGGTCCAGGTAGGTCTCGGCGTTCTTCATCACCTCGTCCCGGGTCAGGCGCCGCCGCGTCTCGGCCTGCGCGGAGGGATCGCCCACCATGCCCGTGTAGTCCCCCACGATCAGCACGACGGTGTGGCCGCACTCCTGGAAGTGGCGGAGCTTGGAAAGCCCCAGGGTGTGACCCAGGTGGATGTCGGGCGCCGTCGGATCGAACCCCTGCTTGACGCGCAGCGGCGTTCCGGTCTCCAGGGAGGTCTCGATCTTCTTGACGAGTTCCTCCTCGGTATGGATCTCCACCGTGCCGAGCCGCACGCGCTCCATCTGTTCCTGGAGCGGGGGGAAGGATGTCCTGGACACTGCCGGCACCTCTGATCGAAACACCGCTTGCATCGACCGCAAAAAGCGGTCCCTCGCCGCCTCAATCGCCGCCTTCGCTTTCCGCCCCTTTCTCGTCGGCCGGAGGCTTCCCCTTCGTTCCGGCCTCCTGCGGCTTCTTCCTGCCGCCTTTGTCGGAAAACGCGTTGAGCGCAGCGTCCACCTTCTGCTTCCGGAGCCAGTAGAAACAGGCGATGAACCCGGCGATGAACCCGACGAGCAGGAAGAGGAAGATGAAGAACGTCCCCGGCCCCTCCATCGAGGTCACCCACCACAGCGAGAGCTTCCAGGTCTTCAGGTTCGCGATCAAGAAGAGCAGCAGGAGGATGCCTGCGGCCAGCAACAGCCCCAGCTTGATCTTGCCCCAGAGGTCCTTCTTTTCCGTTTCCGCTTCAGCCATCGCGCTCTCCCGGCAATAGGGTCGCCGCTCTTATACAAAAAGACGAAGGAACCGGCAAGGCGGACCCGGAAAAGAGGCATTCGCGGTGTCGAAAATTCGTGGGCAACGCTGCGCGCCACTCCGCAACCGCTACGTGGCTCACTACGAACGTCAGCCCGCGCCCGATCAAAACATCCACAGCGCGAATGGCTCAGGATCGGCTATGGGATTCGATTGGGGATTGTCGATGGCAGAAAAGCGACGCGGCATCGCCGTGGTCCCGGGCCGAAAGCCCGCGTGGCCCGGGACACACGCCTCCCACAAACAGCAACCCCGGAAGAGGACGGAGAGAACGCAGAGGCGTTTGTGGTTGGGTCATTGAGTGGTTGAGTGGGTACAAGGGGGCTGCCGCGAAAATCCACAATCCGAAATCTACAATCTACAATCCCTACGCGTCCCCGCTCCTCGGGCTGGAATCTCCAAACCCTACTCCACCACCACGCACTTGCCGCCGTTGTCGCGCGCCAGCCTCTCCATGAACGAGCGGTTGAACCCCCCGCCCACCGCGACCGTGTGGATCACCACCTTCCTCAGCTTGTTGATCTTGCGGACCTCGGCGATGATGTCCTCGGGCTTGGGAATGCGCCCCGTGTTCGGGGACCCGTCGGAAAGCAGGTAGAACGTGTCCGCGCCCCCGACGTTGGAGGCGTACCGCGGGTCGCCGGCCCCGCCCATCCGGGGCCCGGACGTGGCGATCTGGAACGCCTTCTCCAGGGCGTCGAAGATGTTCGTCCGTCCCGCCGCGCTCTGCTGATCGATGTAATCGAAAACCTTCCGCTTGTTCGCCGGCGTCGCGCGGATCATCTCGGGAGACCAGACCTCGAACTTGTCGGAATAGAAGATCACGTTGAAGGTCGCCTTGGTGGGGAGCATCTTGATGGACCGCTTCAGCTGCCACTGGAGGACCTCCAGGCGCGTGTCGCCCTGCGGGCGGTCGCCCGGGTCCGGTCCCGAATCGGGCTTGTGCCCCGATCCCGTCACCACGGGCCCCTTGCCCGTGGGGATGTTCTTCAGGTTGGCCTTCTCGTTCATGGAACCCGAGACGTCCAGGATGAAGATGATGTTGTGGGACTTCGTCTCGATGCCGTAGAAGGACGCGGTGACCTGCGGCCCCTTGTGGGCCTTGGGGGGGCGCGGCAGATCGGGTTCCGCCGCCGGGTCGGGCCCTTCGCCCCGCTCCCGCGCCTCGTACTTCTCCCGGTTCGCCTTCCACCAGTCCTTCCAGAGGGACGGGTCCCCGTAGTAGGATTTCCCCGTCAACGCCTCGAGCAGCATGTCGAAATCGTCGCAGAGGCGACCTTCCTCCTTCTGCATCGCCTCGATCAGGGCGTCGAAGGTCGCCACGTCCTTGAAGCCCAGCGCCTCGATGGCTTCCAGCGCGGCCACCCGGACCTCCCACTCGTCGTCCTCCAGGCAGGCCAGGATGCCTTTCCGGGCCTTCTTGGCCTCGTGCGTCACCAGGGAGGACAGCGCCGCGATCCGCACGGGCGGCTCACGGTCCTTCAACGCATCCTCCAGCGCCTCCACGACGCCGTCCTCGCTCTCGATTTCCGCCAGCGCCTCCACGGCCCCGACCCGGACCTCCCAGTCGCGGTCGCTCAACCCCTTCTTGAGAAGCCACTGCAGGGCCTTGTGGCTCCGCGCCCCCGTGAACCCGGCCAGCGCCGTGCGGCGCACCTTGATCACGTGCGTGACGAAGGGCGGGAACAGCTCGAGCTTGACGTCCTGGGCCGCCTTCGCCTGGAGCGCCTCGGCCGAACCGCTGTAGCCCTGCTTCGTCTTCGTCAGGCTCTTCTTGGCCCGCTCGAGGCCCTCCTTCTCCTCTTCCTCCTGCTTCTTCAGCCCCTTCAAGTCGGCCGCAGACAGCTTCACCGTCGTGGCCAGCAGCTTCAGCGCCTTGGGGTCGTCCGCGTTGCGCAGCGCCTCCAGGACCTCCAGCTTCTCCTTGAGGAGCGGCGCCAGCTTCATCTCCTTCAGATCCTTCACGTAGGCCTCGACGGCCTTGACGTGGTTGGGGGCTTTCGAAAGCTCGGCGGCAACGCCGAAGAAGTCCCCCCGCTGGATCTTCTTGATCGGATCCTTCATGGGCGACGTGCGGAACAGCCGGTTCCATTCGGAACGCAGGTCGTTCCATTCCGCCGGATCCAGCTCGGCACGCGCGCTGTGCGCCGCCCCCGCCAGGATGCACAGGGCCAGGACCATGTTCAGGCATCTCATCGTCTTCGTCCTCCCTTCCGATGTTCGCGCCTCAGGGCCCGGACCGCTCGGCCGGGCTCACGGCGTCAGTGCTCGATGTAGCGGCCTCCGTTCTCCTTCGCGAGGCTCCGCATGAACTTCCGCATCGCCCCCGTGTTCTCCCGGGGATCCTTCCCCCCCTTCCTGGACAGCAGGCAGATCGTGTGGATCACGATCTTCCGGAGCGCGTTCCGCTCCCGGATCGTCTCCAGGATCCGCGCCGGCTCGACCACCTCGCCCACGGTGGGCATGCCGTCCGAGAGGAAATAGATGGTGTCGATGCTCGTCTCCAGGTTCTTCTGCTCGTTCCGGGGGTCGGCCAGGGTGAAGGCCCGCTCCAGCGCGTCGAAGGCGTTCGTGCCCCCCACCGCCTTCAGATGGTCCACGAAGGCGTAGGCCTTGCGCTTCCCGGACTTCGAGGCGCGGACCATCTTGCGCGGGCTGAAGACCTTCGCGCCGTCCGAGTAGTAGATGATGTTGAACCGTCCCTCTTCCGGCATGCCCGCCACTGCCTTCTTCAACTCCCACCCGGCGAGCCCCAGCCGCGTGGCCTCCCGCGGCCCGCTGCCCAGCGGATCCCGCCCGGTCGGCGGCGCCAGCGAGACGCCCTCCGGCAGCTCGACGGGCACGTTCATCGAACCGCTCACGTCGAGGATGAACATGACGTTGGCGGAGTAGGTCGGCACCCCGAAGAAACTCACCGCCGTCTTCGGGGCCTTGCCCTTCGCGGGCCTCCCCTCGGCCGGCGGCGGCAGTTTCTTGCGGACGTCCTCCTCGTTCTCGCGCCACCATTCCAGCCAGAGATCCGCGTCCTTCTCGTTGTCGCGCGTGCATCCCGTCAGCGTGACCAGCGTCCGGTCGATCTCGTCCCGCAACGGATCGTCCTCGTCGCGGAGCGCCTCGATCAGCTCCCGCACCACGTCCATCTCCCTGAGGATCCGGAAGGCGTCCAGCGCCGCGCGCCGCTCCGCCTCCTCGCCTTCCCGGAAAGCCTCCAGGGCGACGGGAAGGCCCAGCGCCGAGCCCAGCTGCGCCATCGCCTTCACCCCTTCCGCCCGTTCCGAGTCCTCGTCCGACCACAGCTTCGCGCGCGCGCTGCAAACCTCCTCGGCCTGTCCCCGGTGCTCCTCGTTGCTCCACCACGAACGCCACAGGTCATGGTCCGGATCCAGGGTCTTCCCGGTGAGCTTCTTCAGCGCCTTTCCGATGTCCTCCCGGATGCGCCCCGCCTCCCGGTCCAGCGCCGCGATCAACGGCTCCACCGCCCGCAAGTCCCCGAATTCCCCCAGCGCTTCCACCGCCACCACCCGGACCTGCCAGAACGCATCCGTCAGATGCGTCAGGGCCGCCTCGAAGCCGGCCCCGGGCCCGCGCGACACCAGCGACATCAGCGCCCGCGTCCGGATCCCCGGGTCGTCCTCCTGCAGCGCCTCCTTCAGCGTGGCCAGGGCCTCGGGCCGGTCGATCGCCGCCAGCGCTTCCAGAAGACCCAGGCGCACCCGCCAGGACCGGTTCGTCAGGGTTTCCTCCATGATCCACCCCAGGGCCTCCTCGTCCGTGAAGCGGCTCAACATCCGCACGGCGAGCTGCTTCGTGGCGTTCTCCCGGGCCAGCGTGGCGTTGATCTCCTTCAGCTCCCGCTGCAGGCGCTCGACCTTCTTGATGTCGGACAGGAGAAGGCCCCCGCCCTGGTTGGCGGCGAGCTTCATGTACCGGTCGATCTCGTCCAGGACCTGCTTCTTCCTGCGCTCCAGCGGAATCAGGCGGGCGATGGGCTTGCGGATGAAATCCACCAGGGCGCTGGCGGCCTTCCGGCAGTTCGCCTCGCCGATCTTCCGGACGGCTTCCGCGCGCTCCTTCTCGGACCGGCCGTAGAGATCCCTTTTCAGATCCCGAAAGAGGCGGGCCCACTCCGGGTCGCTCAGGGGCTCCCCCGCGTCCATCGGGCGAGGCGCGACGCTCCAGGCGGCGATCGGCAAAAGGAGAAGGAGGAGGAGTCGGATCTTCGCGGCTCGTGTCATGGGACCTCACGGTTCTCGATTCGAGCCTTGCAGGACGCGGCGCAACGCCGTTTCTCGGCCGGGCGGACGCGGGAGGGAACCACGGTTCCCTGCTTTCCTTCCCGCGTTCTCGCTTGCGGCTTGGTGCATTGTAACTCGCATCCCGGCCGCTGGCAACGAAGGTTCGCGACGAGCGTTTCGCGGTGTACGTAGGTCATGTCCCTCCCTTCCTTTTCGTAGCTC
>CAZDSO010000024.1:0-9254 GCA_964508045.1 uncultured Planctomycetia bacterium
CGTGTTGAAGACTGGCCCGCTGTGGTTGCGGCTTTGCTGCTCTAGGGTCTTTCCATGAAGGGGAGCTACGAAAAGGAAGGGAGGACCACGACTTCTTTGCAGCGCGAAAGCCTCCGGATGGCCCATCTTGGACCGGAGGGGAGGCGGCTGGTAGAATGTCGGCGTAGCCGGGGCCGTTTTTGATCGTCTCTCGTCCGTGGGTTTTCATGAAGGAAAAGCAGACCATCCTGGTCGTGGATGACGAGCAGGCCACGCGTCTGCTCCTTTCGGATCTGCTGAACGACATGGGATTCGGGATCGTGCGGACGGCGGCGCGGGGGGAGGAGGCGATCCGCATCCTGATGCGCGAGAAGGTGGATCTGATGCTTCTGGATCTCCGGATGCCGGGGGGCATGGACGGGCAGGAGACGGCCCGGCGCGCGCTTCAGGTCTGGCCGGATCTCGTCATCGTCGTGGTGACGGCCTACGCCACGGTGGAAGCGGCGGTGGAGTTGATGAAGGAGGGGGTGTTCGACATCCTCCGGAAGCCCTTCCGTTACGAGGAGCTGCAGGAGAAGGTGGACCGGGCGGAGGGGGAGATCGAGAGGCGCGCGCAGGAGAAGGAGGAGGAGCGGAAGCAGAAGCGTTTCGGCCCGTACATCATCCTGTCCGAGATCTCCCGGGGGGGGATGGGGGTGGTCTACAAGGCGCGGGACGAGAAGACGGGTGAGACGGCCGCGCTGAAGGTCCTGGGGAAGAAGTTCGCCCGGCAGGAGCAGGTGGCCCGCTTCTATCTCGAGGGGGACACGATCTCGAAGATGGACCACCCCAGCGTCGTCAAGATCCGGGACATGGGCATCTCGGAGGGGCAGCACTACATCGCCATGCAATTCATCGACGGCGTTTCGCTCTACGACCTGATTTACGGGGAGAGCCTGACCTACATCAAGGGGATGAAGATCCTGGTCGACACGCTCGAAGGCATCGCGTACGCCCACGGCCGGGGGGTCATCCACCGCGACCTGAAACCCTCCAACATCCTGGTGGACCGGGAGGTGAAGCCCCACATCATCGATTTCGGGCTGGCCAAATCGCTCAAGGGACGCATCAAGATCACGCAGACGGATCTGATTCTCGGCACGTTCGGGTATCTCGCTCCCGAGCGCCTCATGGGCGACGAGGTGGACGAGCGCGCGGACATCTATTCCATGGGCGCGATCCTCTACGAGATGTTGACGCACCGCCTCCCCTACGAGAAGGAGGACGACATCCACGTCTTCCCCGTCTTCATGGACGGGGCCGCGCCACCCAGCGAGATCAACACGAAAATCCCGCCCGCCCTGGAGACGATCTGCCTCAAGGCGATCGCGGTCCGGAAGGAAGACCGGTACCAGAAGGCCGACGAATTCAAGGTCGCGCTGGAATCGTTCATCGCCGAGGACGCCGCGAAGTCCGGGAAAGGCGGTGGAGGATGATGCGGGCACGAGGCGCGCCGGGAGGAGGATTCCCGTTTCTTCGCGACGATGGAAGGAGGACAGCATGAACGCCCCCCCCCCGTCTGCCGGCCTCGAGGACTACCAGAAGGATTTCATCCGGTTTCTCCTGTCGGAAAAGGCGCTTCGGTTCGGCGAATTCACGTTGAAGAGCGGAAGAGTCTCCCCCTATTTCGTGAACCTCGGGCATTTCGACGAGGGGGCCTCGCTCCGCCGTCTCGGCGGGTTTTTCGCGCGCCGCGCCCGGGCGGCCTTCGGGAACGGGTTCGACATCCTTTTCGGCCCCCCCTACAAGGGCATCTCCCTGGCCGTCGCCTGCGCTCTCGCCTTCGACGAGATCTTCGGCGAATCGCATCCCTTTGCCTTCAACCGCAAGGAGGCGAAGGGCCACGGGGACAAGGGGCTCTTCGTCGGCCGTCCGCCCGGCCCCGGCGACCGCGCCCTCCTTCTGGACGACGTCTTCACCACGGGCGCGACCAAGGAGGAAGCCGTCGACCTCCTGGAGAAAGCCGGCGCCCGGGCCGCCGGCGTGCTCATCGCCGTGGACCGATCCGAGGCCGGACCCGACGGCACGTCCGCCATCGCGGAATTCACCGCTTCCCGCGGCGTTCCCGTAACCTCCATCGTCACGATCCACGACATCGTCCGCTTCCTGCACGGGGTGGAGATCGATGGCGAAGTCGTGGTGGACGACGCCGTCGCCGGCCGCGTGCGGGCGTACCTCGACGCGTGGGGCGCGCCGTCCCCCTGAGTCCCCCGCGCCGCGTCTTCCGGGAATTCGTTTCGAGAGGATTTCGGGGTTCCAGGCGGGGTGGAAGGCGCCTATACTATACGGTCTCGACGCCCTCTCTCGGGGGCCCGGGGGGACATCCCGGTACGGCGAGTCGTTTTTTTCCGAGGCGGCCATGGCTACGCAGATCGATCTGTATTTCGCCGAATATGCCATCAAAAAGGGATACACGACCTCGAAACAGGTCCAGGAATGTTTCGACCTGCTCGCCCGCCTCAAGAAGGAGGCGGGGGTGGAGGACACCCTTCACGGGATCATGATGCTCAAGGGCTACGTCACGGAGGAGGAGGCGGAGCGGATTCGAGGCGACCTCTTGAGCCGGGACATCGATTTTCCCGCCGTCTCTCTCGCGCCGCAAGGGCTTGGCGCGTCGCCTTCGGCGGCGGAGACGAAGACCGACCCGCGGCGCCATCGCTTCTACATGGACGAGGCCGCCCGGAAAACGGCCGAGGGAGACTTCGAGGGCGCTCTCAACGCGTGCAACAAGGCCCGCCCCTACGCCGAGGACACGGAGGAAGTGGACGCCGCCATCCGCGATCTCGACCGGCGGATCCGGGAAAAGGACCGCGTCGTGAAGTACCGGCGGTACCAGGAGGAGGTCCGCGAAAAGGCGAGTGCCCGCGACTTCGAGGGGGCGCTGCACATCTGCCGCGTCGCCCGGGGGCTTGCGGACGATCCCGCGGACGTGGACAAGGTGATCGCGTCCCTCAGGCCCCAGGCCTGGAAGGAGAGGGAGAGGCATGCGCTGAAGGTGGCGCTGGCCGGGGATCTCGAGGGGGGCGTCCGCTTCCTGCGCGACGGGCGGAACCTCCTCGACGATCCCGCCGCCGTCCATCGCGCCGTGAAAGAACTCAAGCATTCCGTGGACCTGCGGGTCAACACGGACCGATACCTCACCACGGCGGAGAACCTCGAGAAGAAAGGCGACGTCGTGGGCGCGGCGGAGATCATCGAGAAACTCGCCCCGATGCTGGGCGGCGACGAGACGTTCCGCCAGAAACGCGCCCGCCTCCGGCAGGCGGCCTACGACCGCTGCATGGTCGAGGCCAGGAAGAAGGAATGGATCAACGATTTCGAGGGGGCCGTCGAGGCCTGCCGCCGTGCCCGGAAGTTCACGACGCGCGTCCAGGCGCTCGACCAGAAGACGACATCCCTCAAGCGACGGGCCCAGCGCAACGCCAAGGTGCAGACCCTCCAGGACGAGGCCGACGACCTTCTCGCCCAGGGCGACGAGAAGGCGGCCCTCGAGAAGCTCAAGGACGCCCTCAATTTCACGGACCAGCCCGAACGCATCCATGAACGCATCCAGCGGATCGCCGCCGACCTCTTCCGCGGGCACCGGGCCAAGGCGGACGAGCTCGAACAAGAGGACCGGGTGGAGGAGATGCTGGCCGAGCTCCGCGCGGCCCGCGAATTCGCGCCGGACCCCGAGGTCCGTTCCATCGAAAACCGCATCACCGACATCGAAGCCAGCCTGGAGGAAGCCCGGAAGCGCCGCAAGGTCCGGGAACTTCTCGAGGAGGCGAAAAAACTCGTCGGCGCCGGAGAGATCTGGCGCGGCATCGACCGCATGACGGCCGCCAAGACCTGGGCGGAAGACGTCGGAGAGATCGAAGCCCTCATCGACGCCACCATCAAGGAGCAGTACGACGCCGCCGTCGGGAAGGCGGAGGAAGCCGAATCCCGAGCCGATCTGGAGCGCGCCCTGGACATCCTCGAAGGGGCCCGGGAGTGGTCGAAGAACCGCGAGCAGGAGCTCGACGACCGCATCCGCGACGTGCGCCGGGCCATCCGGGAAAAGGGACGGAACGAGCGCTTTGCCTCGGCCATGGCCGCTGCGGAGGAGGCCCTGCAAAGGGGCGACCCCAAGCGGGGCGTGAGCGAGCTCGAAAAAGCCCGCGCGCTCGCCGAGGATCCCGGCGCGGTCGACGACCGGATCCGGGAGATCCGGGACGGCGAGAAGGCGCGCTACCTCGAGCAGGCCCGGAAACGTGAAGAGGCCGGGGATCTTCGGGGCGCCGCCGACGCCTACGCTTTCGCCGCCGCCTGGGCCGAGGAGAAGGAGGCCGCTTCCCTCGACGAGAAGTCGGCGGAACGCGTGCGGGAGGCGGAAAAGCGGGAGGCGCGGAACAAGATCGAGGCCGCCTCCGCCTCCGCTTCCGAACTTGCCTCCGAGAACCGCCTCCAGGAAGCCGTGGCGCGCATGCAATCCGTCCGGGACCTGGATCCCCCCGAAATCGCCTCCCGCATCGAAACCCTCCTCTCCGACGCCCTCGCGTCCCTCGAGAAGGACGTGCGCGAAAGGACCGAGGAGGCCGATTTCAACGCCGCGCTGAAACGCATCGAGGAAGGCCGGGCTTCCCTGGGGGCGGCGGAAGCCGCCTGGGTCGAGGAGAGGCTTGGGGAACTCGAGACGCGGACGCGGACGGCCCGTCGACGGGACGCCTTCGAGAAGGCCGCTTCCGAAGCCCGGGCGCTCGCGGTGAAGGGCGACGAGCGAAAGGCCCTCCTCAAGGCGGGCGACGCGCGGGAGGCCGCGGAGGATGCCGCCGGCGCCGACGCCGTGGAGGCCGAGGTGCGGAAAACGCTCTTCGATCATTTCCGCGACGAGGGCGAAACGAAGGAAAAGGCCTCCGACCTCAAGGGGGCCATCGTCGCGTGGGAGCGCGCGAAAAGCCACGCTGTCGAAGGGGACGTCGCGTCCCTGGAGGCGCGGATCGCCGGCCTCAACGAGAGGTTGGAGGCGGCGGGCCGGGAAGAGGAATTCCGCCGGCTCGAGAAGGAGGCGGGCGATCGGCTCGCGCAGGGGGATCCGGGGGCCGCGATCGAAACGCTGTCGGGCGCCCGGAGCTTCTGCGAGGATCCCGGGCTCGTGGATGGACGCATCGCCGAGATCCGGGAGGGCGAGTTCAGCCGGCTCGTCGGCGTTTCCGAGGAGGCCCTGGCGCGCGGCGATCTGGAACAAGCCCGTGAAGCGCTGGAATCGGCTCGCGAATGGGGCGAGGGGCGTGAGGAGGAAATCGGCTCGCGGTTGCGGGAGATCGAGGCGAGAGAAGAGGAGGCCCGCCTCTCCACGAAGATCGAAGCCGTGACGGCGGAGGCGGAGGCCTTGCTGGAAGCGGGAGACCGCCGTGGCGCCCTGCGCGTGATGGAGGAGGCGCGGCCCCATCTTCCGGATCCCGGGGCCCTGGGCGAGCGGATCGAACAGATCCGCCGTGAAGGCAAGTCCGAGGTGCTCACGGACAGCTGGCGGTTGGAGGGCACAGGGGATCTGGAGGGGGCCCTGGCCCGCGCGAAGGAAGCGTGGGAATGGGCGCCCGATTCCGACGCGGAGGTGGCCGAGCGCATCGCCGCGCTGGAGGCTTCGATCGAGGCCGCCGGCAAGGCGAAGGAACGCGAGGCCCTCGAGGCCCAGGGCGAGGAACGTATCGCCGCGGGGCAAGTCCAGGAAGGCCTGGAAGTGCTTCGCCGGGCCGCGACGCTCGCCGAGGATCCCGAGAAGGCGGGCGGGTCCCTGGACGCGCGGATCGAGAAGGAGGTGGACGAGCGCCTCGCGTCCGCGGAGACGCAGGCGGGAGAGGGGGACTTCGAGACGGCCTTCGCGCTGGTGGAGGAGGCCAGGGCGTGGAATCCCGACCGTTCCCGGGAGCTGGAGGCCAGGCGGGAAAGCCTGGAGGAACGGCAGAAGACGTTTTCCCGGCGTTCCGAGTTCCGTCGACACAAGGCCGAAGCCGAGCGCCGGTTCGCCGACGGGAACGTCCGCGGCGCCTTCGAGTCCCTCCGGATCGCGCGCGAATTCGCCGAGGATCCCTCCGAGGTGGACCGGCGGGCGGCGGAGATGCACGAGGCCACGTTCGAGACGTACGTCCGCATGGCCTCCGAGCGCGAGGGGCGTGGGGATCTGGAGGGAGCGCAGGAGGCGTTCGAGCTCGCGCGGGAATGGGCGGGAGCCCGCGAGGAAGAACTGGACGCGAGGGTGCAGGCCGTCAGAGACCGCATCGAGCGAAAGAAGAAAGAGGGGGATTTCCGGAAACAGGAGGAAGAAGCCGAGCGCCTGCTCGCGCGCGGATACGCCCGCAGAGCGGTGGAACTCTTCCGGGAGATCATGCCGCTGGCCCCCGATGCCGGCGCCGTGCAGGCCCGCATCGAGAGCATCACGGAGAAATCGTTCTGGCGGCATGTCGAAGAGGCGCTTCGGGCGGCCGCAGAAGGCGATACGGTCACGGCCTTCGACTGGCTCGACAGGGCGCGGGAATGGTCCAAGGGGCGGGAAGCCGAGCTCGAGGAGAAGATCCGCGAGATCAAGTTGAAGGAGGAGGCGAAGGAAAGGAGTTCCGAATACGAACACCTCCTTGCCGAGGCCGACAAGCTGCTGGCCTCGGGCCGGCGCCGCGAAGCGCTCGAGGATCTCAGGAAAGCCGAATCCCTGGCCGAGGATCCGGAAACGATCCGCAAGCGCATCGGGGATCTGATCGACAAGACCTTCGACGAGCTGGCCATGCAGGCCGCATTGGAGGATGAGGGGGGCGATCTGGAAGGCGCGATGCTCACGTGGAAACAGGCCCTGGACTGGATTGAAGAAGGGGAGCGCAAATCCGAGGTGGAGGGCTTCATCCGGCGACTCGAGGAGGCGGTATCCGAAGAGACGCCCGGGGACACGCTGGCCCGCGTCGGTACGCGCGTGAAGTCCCTCCTCGAGGAAGGCGACATTCCGGGGGCCTTGAGACGGTACAACCTCGCCTCGAAGTTCACCGATTCACCGGATGAGGCCCGCCGCCAAGTCTGCCAGATCGCCGCCAACGCCATCCAGAACCGCGCCGAAGCCGCGCGCGAGAGCCTCGACGAGGGAGACTGGGAAGCGGCCCTCGACCACACCCGGGCCGGCGCCGAGGTCCGGTCGGCGGTGGAAGCCGCGGATGCGTCCGTCGACGCCGCCTCGGTCGAGCTCGAAAAAATCGAACGCCGGGCTCGTTTCCAGCAGCTGCGGGACGAAGCCAACGATAAGGCCGAGAAGGGGGACGTGAAAGGAGCCCTCGAAGCCTGCCGCGAGGCCCGCCGGTACACCGATGACGTCGAAACGCTGAAAACCGTGACGCTCTCCCTCGCGGAATCGGCGCTGGAGAGATGGACGCGCGAGGCGGACGAATACGAGGAAAAAGGCGACTGGGCTTCCGCCGCCAAGGTCCTCCTCAACGCCCTGGACCTCTACACCCTCGACGAGGAAGCCGTCGCCCCCATCCGCGACCGGCGCACGGATATCGAAAAACGTCTCCGGGACGTGCAGTACCGCCGGTACATCCTCGCCGCGGCCGAGGCCGAGGCCCAGACGAACTACGTGAACGCCATCGAGCATCTCAAGCGCGCGGGGGAATTTTCCGGACGGCCCGAAGAAATCGAGACCGAGATCGATCGCGTCCAGGGGCTCCTCTTCGAGAAATTCAACAGCGACATCGACCGCGTCGAACAGGAAGAAGGCGTGGAAGGCGCGATCCGCTTCTGCAAGGCCGCCCTCGAGTACTTCCCCGACGCCAGCCTCTGCCGGAAAAAACTCCGCGATCTCGAACAGCGCTGGGAACGGATCGAAAAGGAAGGGGAATTCTCCTCCCACGTCGAACAGGCGCAAACCCTCGCGGAGGCCGGCGATTTCGAGGCCGCCATCGCTTCCTACCGCACGGCCGCAGAACTGACCGACGACACCACCGACATCCTCGCGGCCATGGACGAGGTCATCGAGAAACACATCGGATCCACCTTCCGGGAAGTCGACAGCCTGCTCAAGAAGAAGAACTTCCGCGCCGCGAGAAGCCTCCTCGAAATCAAGGCGAGGGAATTCCCCGAATCCGGGAAAATCCAGGAAAAACGAAAGGAAGTCGCCGACGCCGAGGCCGAAACCACCGAAAAAGCGACCGAGGAAAAACAGTCCCTCACCATGCAACTGTGGGACGAGGTCGAATCCGGCGAAGAGGATGATGCCGGCCCCAGCATCCTGACCCGCATCTGGGAAACCGGGGAATTCAAGGCCGAGGAACTCTTCAAGGACGGCATCCCCGGAAGCGAAGAGACCCACGAACCCGAGCCCGGGACGGCACCCCTCGGCCACGACGACGACGGCGAAGAAGCCGGATTGAAACCCCTCGCCCTCGAGCCCGGGACGGATGCGGAAACGCCCGCCCCCGCCCTCGACGACGAGGAAGACATCCTCGAGCCCGTCCACACACCCGCCTCCCACGAAACCGGGGCGCCGGAAACACACGCGGAACCCGAAGAAACACACCAAGAAACACCGCCTGCCCCGGAACCGGAAACAACCCCCGCCCCCGTCGAGGTCCCGGAAGAGGAGAGGAAGGAGAAAATCAACGCCGTCCTGGCGAAAATCATGAAGGAAAAACGGGAAAAGGCCCGGCAGGAAAAAGCCCTGGCGTCGAAAGACGCCGCCGAGCCCCCGGAAGCCGAAGCCCCGCCTGCACCCGCGCTCGACGTCGAAGAAGCCCCTCCAACCCCTCCCGAAACACTCCCCTCCGAACCGGAACCCGCCGAGGCGGGGAAGGAAGAAGACGTCGCCGAGGAAGCCGAACAAAAACGGCTCCGCCGGGAAAAAAGGAAAAAGGAAAGAGAAACCGAGAAAGCCGAGGAAAAAGAGCCCGGCCTGCTCGGAAAAATCTTCGGGAAGAAAAAGAAGAAAAAACCGTCCAAAATCCGCGCCAAGAGCGACCGGAAGGAAAGAAAGAAAACCCGACCCCTCAAGGACGTGGCCGCAAAGAAGACTTCCGGGGCGAAGGAAGATCAAGCCCCCCCGCAACCCGAACCCGCGCCCGTCGCCGAAGAAAACGAAGACGACATCCCGCTGGCCCCCGAACAGACCGTCGTCAAGCAAGTGGAACCTTC
Organism: uncultured Planctomycetia bacterium; assembly: GCA_964508045.1. GTDB lineage: Bacteria > Planctomycetota > JAKEIC01 > JAKEIC01 > CAZDSO01 > CAZDSO01. The sequence continues at coordinate 9,148 of CAZDSO010000024.1, forward strand.
CGAACCCGTGCAGGAGGCGCCCGAGGAGCCTGCACCGGAACCCGAGATTCCAGAGCCCGTCCAGGAAGCGCCACCGGAACCTGCGCCCGAACCCGAGGCGCCCGAGC
>CAZDSO010000024.1:9354-36543 GCA_964508045.1 uncultured Planctomycetia bacterium
GAGCCCGTCCAGGAAGCGCCACCGGAACCTGCGCCCGAACCCGAGGCGCCCGAGCCCGTCCAGGAGGCCCCACCGGAACCCGCGCCCGAACCCGTGACGCCCGAGCCCGTCCAGGAGGCGCCGCCGGAGCCGAAGCCCGAACCGAAACCGGTTCGCCGGAAGAAGGTCAAGGCGATCCGGAAGAAGAAGGCCGTCAGGAAGGTCCGCAAACCGGAGAAGCCGAAGGAACGACCCGTCGAGGAGCCGGCCCGACCGGCTGTGGAATCGCCGCCCGAGGCGGAGGAAACGTCGATGCCCCGGACGGCGGAAGACGTGTTGAAGATGCTCGACGGCACGCCGGCGGAGAAACCCCCGGCGCCGGAGCCGGCGCCGGAGCCGGAACCGAGGCCGGAGCCGGAACCGGAACCGGAACCGGAACCGGTGGAGTCTTTTCAGCCCATTCGATTCAAGGTGACCTGTCCGAATCCGGCGTGTGGAAAATCCTTCACGGTCAAGGGGGCCTTCGCCGGCAAGAAGGGGAAGTGCCCGGCGTGCAAGGGGCCCGTGGAGATTCCCCGCAAAGCGGTGAAGTGTTCGAAATGCGGGAAGAAGACGCCGGTGCAGAAAGCCGTACTGGTGGGAAAGAAGCCGTTGTGCATGGATTGCGCCATGTGAGGAGATCATGAAAGCAGGCATGAGGCTGGACCGGAAAGAGATCTGCTCGGCCATTCCGCATCGTTCCCGGAACCTGGTGCTTGACCGGCTCGATTTCTTCGAGGAGGAGGGCATCTTGAAGAGTCGCTCCCATCTTCGGATCGCGGAAGGCGATCCCGAGGGGCGCGACATCTTCCTGAAAAGGGAGGCGGACGGCCGCGCGGTGTACTCGGAGGCGGTGCTGGTTGAGCATGTGGCTCTTACGTCCTCGGTGCAGATCGCGCCGGACACGGGGGAAGGTAAGATCGCGTTTTTTTCCACGATCACGAATTTTCGGGGGGCGCCCTGGTTTCCGGCGGGGGAGGATCTGGAGGCGGTGGTGACGCCGCTGGGCCGGCGCGGGCCGTTTCACCGGTCGCATTGCGAGATTCATCCGGTGGGGCGCAAGGATCGTGAGGCCTCGGTGGACTTGATGGCGGCGGTGGCCGAGCCCACGGCGGCCGGCCGGGACGAGGGGGAGAAGAAGAAAGTGGAGCCTCCCGCGTTCGTGGAGCGGCGGCCCGTGGACCGGGACGTTTTGGGGTACAAGCCGCCGCACATGGTCTTTCTCGACGAGGAGACGGCGCTGGACCGCGACCGGCTGACGTTGACGGGAGGCTACCTCTACCCGTCCGGGCATCCCTTCACGGAGGGCCATTTTCCCGACAATCCCGTCATGATGGGGGTGACGCAATGGGAAGGCCTGGTGGACTGTGCCGCGTGGATGATCCACCGCCTTTCCCTGCCTCCGGGTCCCTATCTGGCGGAGGGGAACATCCTGCGGGACGACGGCACGCTGGTGACGGAGATCAAGGGCGTCCGGGTGGAGGTGGTCGGAGGAGGCGGACCGCCCCGCCTTCTCGCCACGAAGCGGATCGGTTTCCGGGACATGGTGAGGGCGGGGGAGAAGATCTATTATCGCGTGGTTTTGAAACGTACACCCTCATGACGCAAGGTTCCGACGCAGACCCTGCGGACGTCCCCCAGCCGGGAGACCCCGTGCCCGCGCTTCTCCATTCCGTCTACGAAGGAGGCCCCTTCCGGCGATGCTCGGTCTGCGACGCCCCACTGGAGGACGCCTCCTTGTTCGAGGTCCAGAAGGTATTCCGGGGCCCGGAGGTGATCTTCGAGTACGCCGTCTGCCGGTCCTGCGGGATGAACCTGTTGAAGTCCTATTCCCGGGAATCGCTGGAGATCATCCAGTCCTTTTTCTCGGAACGCTACGAGCCCGGCTGCGGATGGGACCGTTGCCATTTCTGCGGCCGGGACGTTCAACAAGGCCGTGACGACTATTCGCTGATGGCGCTTTGCGCGGGAGGGACGCTCGCCGGCCCAGTCATTCTGATGTGCAACGCCTGCAACGAGGGGATCAGCGAGACCTTGTCCAGGAAGACCCGGGAAGCCTTCGGTGACTTCATCGAGGACAACTTTCCCGGCGTACCTGCGGAGTGGGAAACGCCCGTGGCGCCGCTTGGTTTGTGACCCCCCACGTCGATCGGTTGCGCCGTCGAGATGGAGGTGCGACGGGGCCGTTGGAGAGACCATGAGGAAGAACCGCTTCTTCGCTTCCCTCTGTTCCGCCCTCTTCGTCCTCGCTTCCGGAACGCTGTTGTCCGCGCTTTTCACGCACGTCGAGGGGGCGTCCGGGCAGCCTCCACGGCTGTTCGCCACCGGGATCCACGATCTCGCGCACCGGTTCCACATCCGTGAGGTTCTCCGCGGGAAGACGCGCCATCGAAACGCCGCCCTCTCGTACCGGAGAGCCGCCTCGAAGCTGATCCGGGACGACGAAGAGGCCCTCGTCGCCCGCCTGGAGCAAGGGGAGACCCCGGATCTGGAGGCCCGTCGCGTCTGGCTGGGCGTGAACCGCAAGGCGCTCTCCGAGATCCGTCGGGGGACGCAGTGTCTGGGATCGGTCCTGCTTCTCGATCCGTTCCAGGGTTTCGACGCGCAGGCGCCGGAGGTGGGCCTCGGCCCTCCGCTTTGCGCCCTCGCCGTCGCCTCGGGCCTCGCCGTCGAACAGGAAGGGCGCCCTCTCGAGGCCCTCCGGACGCTTCTCGACGCCGCCCGCTTCGGGCAGGATCTCGCGCGCGGAGGCGGCGTCGTGCACCGGCTGTTTTCCGCCCGGATCGAAGCGACCGCCCTGGTCTGGTTCCTGCGCGTGATGGGGCGCGCCGACCTGGACGCCGCCGGTCTCCGCGCGCTGGGCGGGGAAATCCGTATCTTCGCGGAAGGCGCGCACCCCCTCGCCGAGACGCTGGACATGGAAGCGGCCCTCCTCCTCGGCGAGCTCGCGCGTCGCCGCGAAGATCGCGGCCGCGCAACGGCGCCCGCCGGGCCGTCCCTCGCGGGGGATGCGGCGAGAGAGGCCGGTCGCGCCGTGCTCGCCTGGACCGCCCGGGCGCGGGAGGCGGTCTCCCGTGAAGAGCGCATGACGCCGTCGGAGGCCACGCGATTCATGATGGAAGAAGCCAGCTCCTTTCCCCGCGCTCTTCCAAACGCGATGCCCGACGTGGCGGAACTCGTCGAAGCGGAACGCACCGTCGAGACGCTGCGGCGGGCCGCCAGGATCGCGGTGGCCCTCGTGACATATCGGAAAGCCTGGAGCGCGTATCCAGAACGCCTCGACGAGATCAACGGGAGGGTGTTGCAACGCCTGCCCGCGGACCCGTTTTCCGGAAGGCCCTTCGCCTATCGAAGAACACCGGACGGCGAGGCCCGGTTTTGGAGCGCCGGTCCCGACGAAGACGACGACGGGGGACGCCCTCTCGCCATCGGGACCTTCGAGGAGGCGGACGGGGACTGGGTGTTCGTCCTCCGGTGACGTTCGCATCTCGCTTGGGGAGGTCTCCATGAAAGCGCTTCGGGTCTTTCTGGCCGTGGCGGGTCTGGTCTGTCTGTCCGGTTTCCTGGGCGTCGTCGTGCCGCCGGAGGTGATGGCCAGGACGGCAACGCGGTACGGCGTCGAGGCGCCCGCCGCGGGCCCCCTGTTCACCTACGTGTTCCGGCTCGCGGCCGCCGTCGTGGCCTCCTGCGGCGTCTTCTACCTCGTGCTGGCTTCCGATCCGAAACGCCACGGCCTTCTGGTGCCCGTGGGGGGCGCGGCCCTGTTGTTCGTGGGGGCGGTGCTCGGCGTCACGGGATCCTCCGCCGGCATGGTCCCGGGCGTTTTCCTGCTCGATGCCCTGAGCTGCGCCGGCGTCGGCCTCGGGATCCTCGTCACCTGGGCGGTGTGGGGGAGGCGCGCCTGACACGGCCGAAGACCGGGAGGCATGGATCCATGCCTCCCTCCCTCATTGCTTCTCCAGCGCCTCGATGTGCGCCTTGGCGAGTCCGCGGAACCGGCTTCCGGGGTAGGTCTCGAGGAAGCGGCGGAAGAGCGCCAGGGCCTCTTCCTTCTTCCCCAGCGCCCGCAAGGCGTTGGCCGCGTCATAATGGGCGTTCTCCGCGATCCGCGCCTTGGGAAAGGCCTCGACCACGCCCTGGCAGAGTTCCAGGGCCTCCTGGTATTCGCCGCCCAGGTAGTGACAGAGCCCCAGTTTGTGCCAGCCCAGGGCCGCGAAGTTCGAATGGGGATGGTCGCGGACGAACCGGCGAAACGCCGACCGTGCGGGCTCGAGGCGCTTGCTCCTGAGGAGGCATTCCCCCTCGAAGAAGGAAGCGTCGTCGGCAAGCCCGCAGGTGCACGCGTGGTCCCGGCGCACGGTCGCAAAGCCCGCGAGCGCCTCTTCGATCCGGCCGAGCTGGAACAGGCTCTTGGCCCGGTAGTAGAGGGCCTTTCCTTCCAGGCTTCCCGCGAGGATCCCCTCCGCCTCGGGAGGTCCTTTCACGAAGGTCTCGAAGCCTTCGAGGGCTTGGGCGTATTCCTGCCGCTGGAACAGCCTGAACGGCGGCAGGAAGCGGGAGCGTTCAGAGGCGGCGGACGTTTCGAGGGCGGGCAGGACGGCGGATCGGAACGAGGTCTCGAAGCGGCCGGGGTCCACGCGGGCCGTCCTTTCGACGGCGCGAGGGGGGGGCACGCCTTCGCGCAGGAGGCGCAGGAGCCTGGGCAGGGCGCGGTCCCCTCCCCGCCGCAGGAGAAAATCCACCGCCAGGAAGTCCTCCGCGTAGTCCTTCGGGCCGTGGATCTCGTCCAGGCCCTGGAGCAGGGCGCCGGCGTCCAGCGTGATGCTGAACTCGTACCGGACGCGGGACGGCCCCTGTCCGGCCACGGCGAGGGCGATGCCTTCCCGCAGCCAGCGTGGGCACCGCTTGTACTTGTCGTCGCCGAGGGAAAGACGCATGGAAGCGTGGACCATCTCGTGGAGAAGGCGCTTCTCGAAATCGCCCGAGCCGTTGACGAGGGATTCGGCGTGGAAGACGATGACGAGTTCCAGCCCTTCCGGTCCCGCTTCGGCGACGGTCTTCGCGTGGGGGCCCTTGTACCGGCCCGGCTTCAGGGGCGCGAGATCGCAAATCCGGATCTTCGGCGCCGGCGAGACCGTATCTGGAAGCCCGAGGGCGCGCCGGGCGCATCGAAGCGAAGCCGGAGCGATCCGTGCGGCGGTCTCGAGAAAAGGGCGGATCGTGGCGTCGTCGTACTTCCCTTCATAGGCGGGATCGACGAGGGCGTCGTCGCCGGCCCGTGCCCCGCTGAAGAGCGCGCCCGCGAGGTGGAGAAGACCGGCCAGGGCGATCGTCTTTCTCATCGTCGCCGCCTCTTGCGCTTTCGGATCCGCCAGCGGTCGTGGACCCAGAAGTACTGGTCCGGGTGGTTCCGCACCGCCTCCTCGACCCGTCGGGTGAAGAGAGCCGTGTTGGTCTCGATATCCCGTTGCCGGTTCCCCGTCCGGACCACCTCGATCGGTTCGCCGTACACGATGTGGATGCGGTTTCTCGCATCGCGGTGGGTGAAGATGGAGAACACGGAGGCGCCGGTGCGAAGGGCGAGCACCGCCGGCCCGGTATGCGTGGGGGCGGGCTTCCCGAAGAAGGGGACCTCGACGCCCTCGTCTCCCTTGGCCGACTGGTCGACCAGGAAGCAGAGGGCCTCGCCGGCCCGCAGGGCCTTAAGGATCTTGCGGGGCGACTCCCGGTCCGGGTAGATCTGGTGCACGCCGGCCTCTTCCCGGCGTTTCCGGATCTCACGGTCGAGCAGGGGATTGTGAATGGCCCGGGCGATGATATGGACGCGCCCGTAGCGGATGGCGTGGCCGGAAAGCCATTCCCAGTTTCCCAGGTGCCCGGAGACGGCCATCACGCCCTTGCCGCGCTCGCGGGCCTTCTCGAAGATCCCGGGACGATCGAAGACGATGCGCTCTTGCCACCTCCCGTCCAGAAGGACGCGGTACCGGAGGGTTTCGACGAGCGTGCGGGAGAGGTTCCGGTAGGATTTCAGGGCGATCCTGCGGCGTTTTCCCTCCGGCCAGCGGGGAAAGGCGATGGCGAGGTTCGCCAGCGCGAGTCTCCTGTGCCGGGCGTCGACGGCCCACCAGGCCAGCGCGAGGAGGTCGGCGAGAAGGTAGGCGCCGGACCAGGGCAACCCGCTCACCGCCCGCCGGAATCCCAGGAACGCGGCGAAGGAGACGCCGTTGAACACGCGTCGGGTCAAGGTTCGTCGGACGGCCATGGGTCTCGAAGATCACGAAAGGGACGCGTTCCCGTCCCGACGTCCCCCGCGGGTCTTGCTCGTCGCCTCCGCAAGCCCCCCGAGGCGGCCCACCTTGAGCATGTCGGTGCCGCCGGCGGCCGTCACCGCCCCCGCCGTGAGGACCACCTTGGCCCCGGCGCCCAGGAGGCCGCTTTCCAGGAGGCTCTTCTCCGCGTTCCGGATCGTATCGCTCAGGGAGCTCTCGAAACGCGTGAGGACGGGAACGGCGCCCCAGACGAGGGACAGGCGGCGGGCCGTCTCTTCCAGCGGGGTCATGGCGATCAGCGGGACGTCGGGCTTGAACTTTGAAAGGACTCTCGCCGTGGCCCCGGATTCCGTGAAGACGACGACGGCCTCGGCGTGGTATTCCCGGCAAGCGGTGAAGGCGGCGTGCGCGATCGAGAGGGATTCCGAATCGTCCTCCTCGCTGTAGGGCGTCGCCTCCCTCCCCGAGAAGAACCGGCTTCGCTCCGCCGCCAGGAGAATGGACGCCATCGTCTCCACCACCACCGCCGGGTGCTTCCCCACGGCCGTCTCTGCCGACAGCATGACCGCGTCGGTCCCGTCCAGAACGGCGTTGGCCACGTCCGCCGCCTCCGCGCGCGTGGGCAGCCTCCTCGACGTCATGGATTCGAGCATCTGGGTGGCGGTGACCACGAGCTTCTTCCGGAGGTTGGCCATCCGGATGATCTCCTTCTGGAGAATCGGAACGGCGGACGTGGAAACCTCGACGGCGAGATCGCCCCGGGCCACCATCAGGCCGTCGCTCTCCGCCAATACGCCTTCGAGGTTCGAAACCGCCTCGGGCTTCTCGATCTTGGCGATGATGGGCGCCTTCGATCCCAGCCGGACGGAAGCCTCGCGGCAGGCCCGCACGTCCTCGGGCTTCCGGACGAAAGACAGCGCCACGTAATCCGCGCCCAGCGACACGCCGAAGGCCAGATCCACCCGGTCCTTTTCGGTCAACGCCGGCGTGGACAGGTCCGTTCCCGGAAGGTTGATCCCCTGGCGCTCGGCCAGCCGGCCGCCCTCCTCCACCCGCGCGACGACCTTGCCCGTCCCCGCGTTTTCCGCCGTGAGGCGGATCCAGCCGTCGCTGAGAAGGAGCGTCTCTCCCGGCTTCACGTCCTTGTGGAGATCCGCGTAGGTCGTGGGAATCTCGTCCGGACCCGTCTCGTATCCCGCGGAGACCAGGACCAGCCGGTCGCCGCGCCGGAGCGTGAGGGGCGTCCCTCCCGGCAAGGGCCCCGTACGGATCTTGGGACCGCTGAGATCCACGAGCACCGCGCACGCCTTCCCCGTGGCCTTGCAGGCGTCCCGGAGGGCGTCGACCCGCCGCGCGTGTTCGTCATGGGTCCCGTGCGACATGTTGAGCCGGGCCGAGCCCATGCCGGCGCGGAGAAGGGCTTCCAGCACCGCGGGCCCGGAAGACGCCGGCCCGAGCGTGGCGAGGATCTTCGTCTTTGGCCTCATCCGGTGCGCTACTCATGCACGTCGAGGAACGTCTAGATCGACGGGGATCGGCTCTTCTTCTTCGGGACGCGAAGCGACTTGGCCCGCAATGCGGATTCGAGGTCCGAAAGGGCTTCCGAAGCCCGCCCGAGGGCGGACAGCGCTTCCGCCCGCTCGAACAGGAGGGTCGCCTTCGTGAAATCATTGAGCGCGGGGAGCTTGAGGGCCCGGCGGAAGGCCTCTTCCGCCTCGTCCGGAAAACCGAGACTCTTGATCGTCCGCCCGTGCTCCAGCAGCGTCTCGAAGTACCTCTCCTTCTGCCCTCCCTGAAGCCGATGCAGGGCCACGCGGGAATCCACGTCCGCTTCATGGGCGCCGAAGACGTGTTTCAAGACCTCCCCCGCCCGGCCGTGGAGCTCCGCCCGCTCCTTTTTCGTCACCAGCCGGCCCGCCGCTTCCCGGATCGACTCGTGGACGAAGGTCCACTGGCCGCTCCCCCGGCTCCGGAAAGGCCGGATCCAGCCTTCCGCCTCCAGCGCCAGCAGGGCCTTGAGCGGCGATTCGGGATGAAGACCTGCGAACACGCCGCGCTCGAATCGCACCCCCAACACGGCGGCCGCGCCCATGGCTTTCTTCAAGGGGTTCGGCAGGGATTTCATGCGAAGGCCCGCAAGGTTCAAAAGCCCCAGGTCCTTCGGAATGCCCTTGCCGGCCAGCGTCCACTTCCCGCGGTCCCGGCGGAGGTTCCCGCGGATCACCAGGAAACGAAGCGCCTCGTCGATCCGGAAAGGATCGCCGCCCAGCTTGCCCAGAAGTCGCTTGAGCTCCCCGGGAAGATCGCGCGTCCCCAGGATCTCCCGGGCCAGGGAATACGATTTCTCCAGGGACAACGGCTTGAGGGCGATTTCCAGACCCGCCTTCCGGCCCGGCGGGGGCGAAGCCTCCACGAACGCGAAGGCCGAGGTCGTCTTCCCGAGAAACGTCACGAGACGCCCGGCCATCGCCACGGACGCGGGATCCGCGAGATGGAACTCCCGGAACAGAAAAAGCGTCGGCGCTTCCAGGGCATAGCCCGCCAGAAGCAAGAGGATGCCCTTCTCGATCTGGCACCGCTTCAGGGACGGCACGGCGGATTCGGGAAAAGAACTCTGGCCGACGGACTTGAACAGATCCTTAAGACCCATCAGCATGAATCCTTCCGATTCGCCGGTGTAGTTCTCCAGAACCGAGGCGAGGCGAAGATGAAGGTCGCCGGGCGCGTCCTGGGTGTCCAGGCCAGCGATCTGCCCGATCAGGTCCCGAAAGGGACCCAGGGGACGGAGCCGGGACGACGGCGCGGAACGAACCTCCAGGACGCGCCAGCCCAAATCCCGCCCCAGCTCGGCCAGGCCCGCCGTCCCCATGTGGCGGAAGGATTCCTCGGCCGATGTCAGGGACACGGAAAGACAAGAGCCGTTCCTGTCGGCCCGCCGAAGCGCGTCGCGGATCTTGCGCACGTACGGTCCGAGTCCGATCAAGGCCTGGCTTCGCGGAAGACGGCAACCCCGAACAAGCGTCGGGCCGGGGTGAAAATCCTCCGCCTCGTATTTCGCGTCCTTCCGTCCGCTGTCGTCCTCCACCACCGAAAAACGGCCTCCCACCCGCCGTTCCGTCTCCTCGTCGAGGGAAATCCCGCGCCCTTCCCGTGGCGCGGCCGCCTGACGCGCCCTCGAGGAGACGTGCCGGAGTACCGCACCGCCTTGCTTCAACAATTCCCCGTAGGGCGCCGTGTCCGACACCACCGCCGAACCCAGCACGCCGTACAGACCCTTGGCCCCGAGCCGACGCCCCATCTCGTCGAGCGCCAGGGCGCCCGCCCTCAGCGCGCGGAACGCGGCCTCCGCCCCCGAATGGATGTCGCGGAACTGCGCGATCAGGGCGTTTTTCGGCTCTTTCACGATCTCGCCACCGAAGGACGTCAGAACGCCCTTGATCCGGCTGAACAGATCTTTCGGGATCTCGCTTTCCCCCTCGGCCTTGGAGCGGGACTTGCGCGTGCGGAAAGCGAGAACCGAGAAGGGGACGGGCTCCTTCCGGAGAAGGCCTTCCAGCCGGCCCTTCGAAAGCGTCTCCTTCTCCGCCGGTCTGGGAAGCTTCTTGGCCGTTCCCTTGAAGCCGGTCGCCCGCTTCAACACGTGCGCCCCCTCGACGCCGGGGGCTTTCCTGACGTCCAGCTTCAACCCCGGGATGGAGATCACGGCGTCCGTGACGTGGATCGAGGAAGAGGTCTTGAGCTTCCCCAGAAGCCTTTCGGCCGTGCGGATCGAATCGGCCGCGAGACTCTTCAGGTTCGAGAGGTCCGCCCTGAGACGGCCCTTGGGGACCGCATCGGCGTGGATGAGCGCCATGGGTCTTACACCGCGCACTTTCTGGAATACGTCCTGCAGGCACTCCATCGCCTCCCGCGCGCCATGGATGGCCGCCGGAGCGCCGGCGTAGGACTGGCGGAGAAAGGCCACCGTGATCCGATCCTCCTGGAAATCGAGGATCCGGCCCCCCGCCCCTTCCACGGCGGTTTCTACGCCTTGCAGGGCTTTTTCCGTCGCCGCGAGGCTTTCCGCATATCCGGCCGTCTCGGACCACCGGGAGAACCCACGGAGCTCGAGAACGAGAAAACCGTGGTCGGGCTTTTTCTCTTTTTTCATGCCGGAACTATAGACCAGCAAACGACTTTCATCGGATCTGCCGGACCGGAAACCCTCCAGCCCTCCCCGATCCGCGATCAGTGTAGGCGGGAGCGCCCCTTTTTGCAATCAGTATTCGGGAAAAGGAGGCCGGAAATCCCCGACAGCGGGAATCGGATCCATTCGGCAAACCCGTCATCATGGAACCCTTCGCGCTGTGGTTGTTTCTATTGGGCGCAGACCGACGTTCGTAGTGAGCCACGTAGACGAAGTCGGAGTGGCGCAGCAACGCGCGCCGCGCCCATGAGCGCTGACGTTCCCGGTCCCGGCCGCGGATTCCTCGATTTTCTTTGCCCCCTCCCCCTCGACCCGGTACGCTTCCTCCGTCGTGGAAGATCGAACACGCATTCTCGGCGTGGATTACGGCGAGCGCAGGGTAGGGCTCGCCGTCAGCGATCCGGGAGGCATCATCGCCTCGCCCTCCGGCGTCCGCCAGATCAAGAGTCTCGAGCAGGCTCTCGCGGCCGTGCTCGACGCCGCCCGCGAGCTGGAAGCGGGAGAGTTCGTGGTGGGCATTCCGTACAACATGAACGGATCGCTTGGGGAGATGGGGGAAAAGGCCGGGGAGTTCGCCGAAAAACTCGAGGCGCGGTCGGGGCTTCCCGTGCACCGGTGGGATGAACGATTGACGACGATCCAGGCGGAAAGAGCCCTTCAACAAGGCCGGCTCACCCGGAAGAAACGCAAGGCCCGCCGGGACAGCCTCGCCGCCCAGATCCTTCTCCAGAGTTTCCTGGACGCCCGCCGGTCCCGGGAGTAAGAGCCTTCCTTTCCTTCGTACCTTGATATTGTCGTCGCGACGGGAAGTTTCCGCGAAACTTCCCGTCGCGGTAAGGGTTCAGTACCGTGTATCTCGATAATCATTCCATTCTGAAGAAGGAGGATTTCATGAGAACGTTCGTGATCGCTCTGATGTCGCTTGGGCTCTTCGCTCTCGGGGAAGCCCAGGCGGGCGAGGGATTCCACCACGGCGGCAAGGGACGGCAAGGCAAGAAGATGGCCCGGCCTCACGTACCGCCCGGCCATCCGGGGGCTCCGGGAGAGGCGGCGCCCCGTCCCGGCCCCCGCGCGCCGGGGATGGGTGGAAACCGCGGCACCTTCCGAGGCGGCATGATGAACCGGGGCAACCGGGGCAACCGGGGCGGCCGGAGAGGGCTCCAGATGCTCAGACGCCTGCTCGCCAGGCATCGCGCCCGGATGGGCCGTGGACAGGCCCCGGGGCGGCCGGGGATGCAGGGCCCGGGACATCCCGGGCAAGGTTCCGGGCGGATGGGCCCCGGTTTTCCTCGTCGCAGTGGACGGGGGCAAGGACTTGGGCGGCCCGGGATGAGGGGCGGCCTGCGCCAAGGCGCCAGGGGGATGAACCGGCGCATGTCCGGCCGGCGGCGCATGTTGGGCGCGCGCGGTCCGGAAGCGGCGCCGCGTCCGGCGAGGCAGAAGCAGGGACGCGGTTTTCTCGAAGGGTTGCGGCGTTTTGCCCAGGCCCGGCGGGGCCCGGGCAGGGCGTTGAAGCCGGGCGCCGGTCGTGGTCCAGTCGCGGGCGCCCGCGGTGGTCTTCTCGGTCGCCTCAAGGCGTTGCGGAAGCGCTTCCAGGGGAAAGGCGAAGGCGCGGGGATGCTGAGGAATCTGTTCCAAGAGCGGCGTGGTCAGAGTGGCCAGACGATGCGTCGTCTTTTGCAGAAGCGTCGGGAAGCCATGAAGAAAGAAGCACGGAAACGGGCCGCCCAGAAGAAGGCGTGGCCGAGGAAGCCGGTTCCGTCGCGAAAGCCCTCGAAGAGGGACGTTCCGAAAAAGGGCGGTCCCGGCAAGCAGTTTCGTCACGGCAAGCATCTGGAGGCCCCGGGCAGCGCGTTCTAGATCTGCTTTTCGTTTTTCAAAATCCCCGCATTCGCTTCGTGAATGCGGGGATTTTCATTGGGCGCGGAAAGAAGGGGAAGACCCCGACTTACTCACACCGCGCAAGCCACGTCCGGCTCGTCCCTACCAAACGTCGGCCGGATTCGGTATCATGCCGTGGATGACGCCACCCTAGCTCAACGGCAGAGCGGCGCATTCGTAATGCGCAGGTTATCGGTTCAAATCCGATGGGTGGCTCCACCCGGGTCCGACGCGACGCATGATCTACGCAGGATGACAAAGATGGCATCGATACACGCTTGCAAACGTTTCTTGTTCCTCGGTTCCCTCGCGCTTCTTGTCCTGCTCGTTCTGGCGGCTGCCTCGCCGCTGCGCGCGGAGGTCGAGCCCCTCCCCGCCGCCGACATCGAGGAAAAGGCCTCCCTTCTCATCGAACGGATGGGTCTCAGGGACGCCGAGACCGTCTGGAACCTGGAGATGTCCCTCGAGGCGCTCGGGGAGGCCGCCGTTCCGCGCATCGAGGAGGCGCTCGAGAACCCCAACCCCGCCGTCCGCCTGGCCTGCGCGAAGGCCCTGTATCATCTCGAGGCGGGAGATCCGGACCCGCTGGAGGCGCTGATCCGGGAAGGCAGGGAACCCGCCGCCTCCATGGCCGCGCGCGTGCTGGGTCTCTTCGGCGATCAGGACGAGGCGGAGATCCTCGCGGAAGCGCTGGAGTATCCCCTTCCCGCTTCCACGCGCATCGCCTGCGCCCAGGCGCTGGCCTCCATCCGGCCGGGGGACGCCCGGGCTCTCAACCTCCTCACCGATCTCATGAACTCCTTCAACGCCGAGATGGTCGAGTCCGCGGCGCTGGCGCTGGTGGAGCTGGGCCAGTCGGAGCTCGCACGGGGCATCCTGGAAACGATGGAGGACGAGCCCTCCCTCCGGGGCCGGCTGGCCGGCTCCCTGCTGCGCGGTCTTTCGCTGGAAGCGGCGTTGAAATCGCAGCACCGCCTTCGGGGCAACCCCCTCGACGAGGTGCTGGAGATGGTGAAGCGGAACTTCCCGGACGCCCACGCGATCGTGGACGGGAAACGGAAGCCGGTGGACGATGAATTCTTGCGCGACGCGGCGGCGGAGGGCATGATCCGGTCGCTGGACCCCTTCTGCGGCTACATGACGCTGGAGCAGTTCCGCGAGGACCGCCAGCGAGCCCGGGGAAAATATGCGGGGATCGGCGCGTTCGTGGTGATGCGCGAGTACGTGGAACCGGGCGCGGAGCCCCCTCCGCCGTGGGAGGAGCCCCAGCGCGTCGTCACCGTGGACCGGCCCATCTACGCGCCCCCGGCGCCCGCCTACAAGGCGGGGCTTCGGTCCGGGGACCAGATCGTGGCCTTCCGGGACGAGAAGAAGGAGGCGTGGGTTTCCATCGTCGGGTGGCCCCTGCAGCGTTGCGTGGAGCACCTCAAGGGTCCGGCGGGAACGGAGGTCGCGATCCGGGTCAAGCGACACGGGCTTCAGGGGTTCAAGGAGGTCACGATCCGGCGCCAGATCATCACGGTGAACGTGGCCATGGCCGAGATGCTCCCGGCCTCGATCGGGTACATCTATCTCCGCCGCTTCGACAACAAATCGGCCTCGGATTTCCGGAAGGCGCTTCTTTCGCTCAAGAACCAGGGCATGAAGGGCCTCGTCCTGGACCTCCGCGGGAATCCCGGGGGCACGATGGGGCAGGTGCTCGAGATCATCGAGATGTTCATCGACCCGGGCCTCTTGATCACGTTCACCCGGGGAACGAACGAGGACTGGGACAAGACCTACGTCTCGCGGGCGGACCCCCTGACCGACGTCCCGCTGGCCATCCTGATCCGCGACGACTCCGCGAGCGGGTCGGAGATGACGGCGGGCGCGCTGCAGGCGCACGACCGCGGGGTGATCATCGGGGAAACGTCCTTCGGGAAGGGGTCGGGCCAGACGATCATTCCGCTTCGCAGCGTCAACAACACGCGCTTCATGCGGCTCACCATCTTCAAGTACTACCTCCCGGACAAGACCAGCATCCACGAGCGCGGCGTCGTTCCCGACATCGTCCTCAAGCCCGAGGAGACCGAATCCTGGGAGTACGACTGGCAGGTCCACCTCAGGCGGGCGGGACTCGTCGAGGACTACCTGGACCGGACGTACCCGGCCTCCAAGGACGCCCTCGTCCGTCTCACGAAATTCGACGGGCTCGACGCGGACGCCTACCCCGACTTCGACGATCTCTTCCGCGAGGCGGTCCGCCTTCTCTTCGAGGCGCGAAAACAGTGGACGCGGGCCTCCTCCTTCCCCTCCTTCGAGGATTTTTTCGCCCAGCACGACACGCCGGAAAGCCGCGGCTTCATCCGGCGTCTGCTGCGCCGCGCCCTGCGCGATCGCGTCCAGGACGAGAAGGCGGAGCCCTTCATCCAGGACTACCAGGAGGACATCCAGCTCCAGCGGGCCCTCTTCGAGCTGTTCAAGGCCCTGGAGAAAGATCTCGCTTCCGTGCGCGAATACCGCCACTTCGCGGAACGGTTCCAGTAACGCGACCATGAACGTCGTTCTCGCCTCCTCCTCCCCGCGCCGGGCTTCCCTGCTCAGAAAGGCGGGCGTACGCTTTCGCGTCGCGGCTCCCCCGGCGGATCCGCCCGCCCGCCCCGGGGAGGATCTCCGGCGCGCCGCCGTCCGGGCCGCGGAGAGCAAGTGCCGCGCCGTCTCGGCCAGGGAACCCGGCGCCCTCGTCGTCGCCGCGGATACGCTCGTCGAGGGTCCCCGGGGCCTTCTCGGAAAGCCCTCGGATCCCGGGCACGCCCGCCGCATGCTGGTTTCCCTCTCCGGCGCCGTCCACACCGTCCTCACCGCCGTGAGCCTTGAAAGCGGCCGCTTTCCGAGGCGGAAGACCTTCACCGTCTCGAGCCGCGTCCGCTTCAAGCCGTTCGACGAGAAGGCCGTCGACGCCTACCTCGAAGCCGTGGACGTCATGGACAAGGCCGGCGCCTACGCCGTCCAGGAATCCGGGGATCTCCTGGGCGCGGCGGTGGAGGGCTCCTTCACCAACGTCGTCGGGCTTCCCGTGGAGGCAACGCTCGAGGCGATGCGGGAGATGGGCTGGCTTCGGATCGGGTCCATTCGCCTGGAGAACCCCTTCCTGCTGGGCGGGCTGGCGGGATACGGCGACGCGGAATTTCGCCTGATCTGCAAGCGCTGCGGCGCGGGCGGCGTCTTCACGCCCATGATGCTCGATGAGGCCCTGACGGCGTCCCGGAAACGGGACCGGTTCCTTCCGTCGCCCCGCGCCGGGGAGCATCCCGTGTTCGGCCAGATCGTGGGCGCGGACCCGGAGACGATGGCCGCGGCCGCGAGGGTGGTGGCGGGACGGGGCTTCGACGGCGTGGACGTGAACCTGGCCTGTCCGGCACCCAAGGTCCTTCGCCGGGGCCGGGGAGGCCGCCTCCTGGCCGATCCCGGCCAGGCGCTCGCGATCCTCCGCGCCGTTCGGGAGGCCGTCGACGTCCCGGTCACGGCCAAGCTCCGCAACGGGTTCGACGAGACCCCCGCGAGCCGGGAGAAATTCTGGACGATCCTGGCGGGGGCGGCGTCGATTCCACTGGACGGGATCATCCTGCATCCCAGGACCGTGACGGCGCGCTACGGCGGTCGGGCCGACCGTGCGGTTCTCGCCGAAGCGGTGCGGCGATTTCCGGGCATGTTCCTCGCGGGAAGCGGCGACCTCCTCCGGGCGGAGGACGCGCTCGGGATGCTCGACGAGACCGGCGCGGACGCGGCGGCTTTCGGCCGCGGGGCGGTGGGGAATCCCTGGATCTTCTCTTGCGCGGTGTCCCTGTCGAAGGGGGAGGGGGCGCCTTCGCCGGGTCTCGGTGAACGTGCGTCGTTCCTGCGGGCGTACGCGGGTCGCCTGTGTGAAACGCTCGGCGAGAAAAAGGGCCTGACCGTGGTCCGGAAGACGGCGGTCCGGGCGTCGAGGTTCGCGCCGCACGCCAGGCGCGCGCGGATCGCCTTCGCCACGGCGAAGGGATGGGAGGATTTCGAGAGGGCGCTCGATCTGTTCGAGGATCCGGGCAGGGCGTCCTGAGAGGCTGCGGAAAGATGCCGGTGGTCCTCGGCAAGGTTCATGCCGGACCGCGATGGCCAAAGGGCGCAGGAGGGTTGGCCCCTGCGCCCATTGGATCGCGTTCCCGCCCGCCTTCAATCGCGGAAGGGGAAGGTGATGTCGGTGATGTACGGGCCGGGCGGGAACACGTTGAGGAGGTTCCCGAAGACGGCCCGGAACCGGATGAACCGGTACCGGTCGATCTGATCGATGTTGCCGGTGAAGTTGGGCGAGGGGCTCGTGGCCGTGGAGTCGTAGAGCATCACCCAGGTGGGGTTGGTGTTGGTGGTATTGTTGGGCCAGTAGGTCTGGGGGTCGGGCTCGCCCCGGCTGTCCGCGTCGGCGCCCTGGGCGTAGACCTTGATGGTGCCGGAGTTGAGGACGACGTTGAGGTTGAACCCGCCGGTGGCGCTGTGGGCCACGTAGTCGGGGTCCGCGACGCGGGTGTCGAAGAAGAGGGACTGGCCCTGGGTCGTGGTGATCTGCAGATTGCCGTCGGAATAGACGGCGGGGTTGGCCGAGGGATCGGGCTGGATCGTGGCGCTGGATTTCCCCACGATGGTGCCGGTCTGGGATTCGAGCCGGACGTAGCCGGCCCCGCCGGTGCCTCCCTCGCAGGAGGTGGCTCCGGACAGCGTCCCGTAGTAGCTTCCCGGTCCGCCCTGGCCTCCCCGGACGCGCATCGTCGCGTTGGAGACGTTGAGGTTGAGGGCCTGGACGAGGATGCATCCGCCGGATCCGCCGCCGCCCCCGCAGCCGGCGCTGGTGGGATACCATCCGTAGTACGGGGCCAGCCCGCCCGTTCCGCCTTCGGCGGAAAGGGTCCCGCTGATGACGCAGTTCTCGGCGCAGGTCAGGTTGATCACACCGCCGCCCCCGCCGCCGCCCGCGCCCCCGTCGTCGGGGGGAAAGCTGAGGATCTGGTCGCCGGGCATGGGATCGTCCGTTCCGCCGCCGCCCCCGCCCCCGGATCCCGCGCCGTCGGAGATCTGAAAGCCGCTCTGGCTCGGATCGCCGGCGTTGTTCACGCTGCCGCCTGCGCCGTCGAGGTTGAGGTTGGATCCCTGTCCCGACGTACCGCCGTAGGCATTGCCGCCGCCGCCCCCGGAGCCTGGAACGTTCTGGAAGCCGGAGGGGTTGACGCCTCCCCAGTAGGGCCAGTTTCCCGTCCATTGGGTGCCGGTCCAGCCGCCGCCCCCGCCGCCGCACGGCCCCTGGCCGTTGTCGGACACCCAGGGGTACGTGGAGGCGTTCGAGGGATTCCCGGATCCGCCGGCATACGCTCCGGGCCCGCCGGGTCCGCCGGGCGTTCCGGGCACGTTGTAGCCGGCGTTGCTGTTCGGATGGTTGGTTCCGTTTCCGCCGTCGGCGACGAGGGATCCGGCGATGGTCATGTTCGCTTGCGAGCGGATGATGGCCGGATTGGTTCCCACGACCTGCACCTGGACGCCCTGGGGAATGCTGACCGAGGAATACTGGTACCCGAAGGGCCGGTTGGAGGTCGAGAGGATCGTCGTCTGGGTCGGAGAAAACGGTCCGTCCGCGCCCGAACCCGCCAGGGCGGCCGCTCCGTACCCGCCTTCCAGCCTCTGGGCGGTGGGTGCGGAATTCCAGATCGCGTTGGTGGAGTTGATGTCCAGCATGTTCTGGTCGGAAAAGGTTTCCGCGTAGGGCGACGTGGAGGAGGGATCGTTCCAGTTCGCGCGTGTCCGGAAGGCGACCTGGACGGGGGCGGGGGACATATCGTTGGGACCGGGGTTCAGGGAGTCGTCCTGCAGGTCCGAGGTCAAGAGGAGGGTGTAGTTGCCGGTTCCGCCTCCCGAGGGATCGAGGAAGCCGCCCGGGTTGGAAGTGCCGGGATAGAAGACGACCCGGGATTCCTTGTTGAAGAAGCGGAACGTGCCGTTGAGGGGCGTGGTCGGGCTGTTCTGGTCGATGAGGGAGAAGGTGTTGGGGTTGAAGGAACTGGGATTCATTCCCTCATCGAAGTCCACGATGATGGACGTCGCGGGCGAGATGTCCATGGTGATGCTGCTGGTATCGCCGATCGGCAGGGACACGAGATCCTTCGTGCCGTCGCTCACGTAGATGCCGACCACGGAAGGGGGATCGGTATCGGGGACGTACTGGGTCCCCGTCCTGAAGGAGAGCACGTGCTGGGTCAGGAGTCCGTCCCCCTGGAGGCTCAGGACGCAGACGGGATTGGACGCCCAGCCCGGGATGGTCACGGAATAGGAGGTGTTGGGCGAGAAGTTCTGGTTCGGGGTGAAGATCACCTGGCTGTAGTTCACCGAATAGGTCCCGTTCACGGTTCCGTTCGGGCCCTGGACCTGCACCGTCGCCTCGTACACCGTATTGGGATCGACATCCTGGTTGAACTGGATGACGACGGACTGGTCGAGATAGGCGCTCTGGGCGCTCTGCGCCGGATCCGTGCTCTGGATCACCAGATCGTTGGGCTCGCCTTCGCTTCGACGGCCTCCCGGCTGGCATCCCGCCAGGAGGCTGAACATCATGCCGAAGGCCACGGCGCCGATCATTGCCTTGCTGGATACAGACCTCATTTCTCCTCCTTGTTGAAACCGGCCGGGCCCCGAAACAGCCTCCTAGTCGCGAAAGGTGAAGGTGATGTCGGTGACGTACGGTCCGGGCGGGAACACGTTGAGGAGGTTCCCGAAGACGGCCCGGAACCGGATGAACCTGTACCGGTCGATCTGATCGATGTTGCCGGTGAACTTGGGCGAGGGGCTCGTGGCCGTGGAGTCGTAGATCATCACCCACGTGGGGTTGGTGTTGGTGGCGTCGTTGGGCCAGTAGGTCTGTGGATCGGGTTCTCCCCGGCTGTCGGCGTCTGCGCCCTGGACGAACACCTTGATGGTCCCGGAGTTGAGAACCACGTTCAGGTTGAAGCCCCCGGCGGCATGGTTCACGTAATCGGGGTCCTCGACGCGGCTGTCGAAGAAGAGCGACTGGCCCTGCGTGTCCGTGATCGTCAGCGAGGACTCGGAATACGCGTTCGGAAAGGCGTTGGGATCGGGGTTGATCCTGGCGCTCGATTTCCCGACGATCGTTCCGGTTTGCGACTCGAGCCGGATGTATCCGGGTCCGCCGGCCCCGCCCCGGCAGACCGGGGTCGTGGTTCCATTGTAGCTTCCAAGCCCGCCCTGGCCTCCCAGGGCGCTCAACGTCGCGTTGGAGACGTTGAGGTTGAGAGCCTGGATATAGATGCAGCCGCCGGCCCCGCCGCCGCCGCCGCAACCGCCCAGGGTGGGCGTCACGTTGTTGGTGGGGGCCTGCCCGCCGGTTCCACCGTTGGCGGAGACCGTCCCGCTGATGTTGCAGTTCTCCGCGCAGGTCAGGTTGATCACGCCGCCCCCGCCGCCGCCCCCGGCCCCGCCGTCGTCCGCCGGGAAGGCCAGGATCTGGTCCCCGGGGGTGGGATCGTCGGTCCCGCCGCCGCCGCCCCCGCCGCATCCGCCCCCGTCGGAAAGTTGAAAGCCGCTGATGGTGGGATCGGCGTCGTTGTTGATGCCGCCGGCCGCGCCGTTCAAGCTCGTGACGTTGGCGCCCTGGCCCGCCGTGCCGGCGTAGGACCCGCCGGCGCCGCCGCCGGGGCCGGGAATATCCTGCGCGGTTGCCGAGCCGCCGGCAAACGAACTGATGTCGTAGACGCCGCTGACGCTCGTCGGATACGGCCAGGGCCAGCCCGTCGACCAGGCCAGGCCGGTCCACGTTCCCCCCTTGCCGGCGGAGTTGGAAGGCCCCTGGCCGTCGCCGGACACCCACGGGTAGTTCGAGGTGTTGCTGGGATTCCCCGACCCTCCCGCGAATCCGCCGGGCCCGCCCTGGCCGCCGGGCGTCCCGGGCACGTCGAACCCGCTGAAGGTGTTCGGATGGTTGGTTCCGTTCATGCCGTCGGCGACGATGGCTCCGGCGATGGTCATGTTGCCCCGGGAGCGGATGATGGCGGGGTGGCTTCCCACCACCTGGACAAGCACGCCCTGGGGAACATTGACCGAGGTATACTGGTAGCCGAAGGGCCTTTTGGAGGTCGAGAGGATCGTGCTCTGGGTCGGGGAGAACGCTCCGTCGATGCCCGCGCCGGCCAGCGCGGCGGCTCCGTATCCGCCTTCGAGGCGCTGGGCCGTCGGCGCGGAATTCCAGATCGCGTTGGTGAAGTTGATGTCCAGCATGTTCTGGTCGGAGAAGTTCTCGGCGTAGGGCGAGGTCGAGGAGGGATCGTTCCAGTTCGCGCGCGTGCGGAAGGCGACCTGGACGGGAGCGGGGAACAGGTCGTTGGGACCGGGGTTCCGCGAGTTGTCCTGCAATCCCGAGGTCAAGAGGAGGGTGTAGTTGCCGGTTCCGCTTCCCGAGGGATCGAGGAAGCCGCCCGGGTTGGCGGTGCCGGGATAGAAGACGGCCCGGGAGTCCTTGTTGAAGAAGCGGAAGGTCCCGTTGAGGGGCGTGGTCGGGTTGTTCTGATCGATGAGGGAGAAGGTGTTGGGGGTGAAGGAACCGGGCGTCATCCCCTCGTCGAAGTCCACGATGATGGACGTCGCGGGGGAGATGTCCAGCGTGATGCTGCTGGTATCGCCGATCGGCAGGGAGACCAGGTTCCTCGTGCCGTTGCTCACGTAGATGGCGACCACGGAAGGGGGATCGGTATCGGGGACGTACTGGGTCCCGGTCTTGAAGGAGAGAACGTGCTGGGCCTGGAGCCCGTCCCCCTTGAGGCTCAGGATGCAGAAGGGATTGGACGCCCATCCCGGAATCGTCACGGAATAGGACGTATTGGGAGAAAAGTTCTGGTCCGGCGTGAAGATCACCTGGCTGTAGTTCACCGAATAGGTCCCCTTCACGGTTCCGTTCGGCCCCTGGACATTCACCGTCCCCGGGTTCACCGTGTTGGAGTCCACGTCCTGGTTGAACTGGATGATGATCGACTGGTCGAGGTAGGCGCTCTGGGCCCCCTGCGCCGGATCCGTGCTCTGGATCACCAGGTAGTTGGGTTCCCCTTCGCTCCGGCGACCCCCCGGCTGACAACCCGCCAGGACGAGGAGGACGACGCCGGTAGCCATGGCTTGGAACCTTCCCCTGCTGAATACGAGCCTCATCTTTCCTCCTTGTCGAAACCCCTGGAGGGCGGAGAACGCTCCCCCCGGAATCAATATTCGTACCGGATGGTCACCTGGGTCACCTGGGCCGTCGTCGTCGCGTTCTGCGTCTCGAGCGTGATGATGAACCGGATGTACCGCAACCCGTTGAGAGGCTGGACCCCCGTCGGAGACCGGCCCCCGGCCGACGCGCCGCCGTTGATCTCCCCGTTGTTCAGGTCGATGACGGCGGGATTCTGACCCCCCGTCGACGGGGAGGGCAGGAATTCGGCCCCGTTCGGTCCGGCCCCGTTGGAGTACAGGAGCGTCCGGTTTTCCGTGGGCTGCGCCGTGATGTCCGGGTCGGCGCCCTCGAAGTTCACGTACACCGTCGTCACGCCCGAGCTGTCGCTGAAGTTGATGTCCGCATCCAGGTACCGGGGCCAGGAGCACGTCGTGTCGAGGAACAGCGACTGCCCCGTGGACTGCGCCTGCGTGGCGGGCGGCACCAGATACTGCCCGCTGAGTCCGCTCCCCCCCCGGATGAGGACGAGGTTGGAGGAGGCGGAAGGCGTGAACGTGCAGTTCGACTGGTTCTGCACGGCCGCCTCGATCAGGATCCTCCCGTCGGCCAGCTGATGATTGTGGGGAACGCCGGTCTGCGGCGCTCCGTGTCCGCCTCCCGCGGACGCCAGCCCGCCGGCCCCGCCCTGGACGTTGATCACGGCCCCCGGACCCGTGAACGCCAGCTGGAGGGCCTGGAGATAGACCGCGCCGCCGGCCCCGCCGCCGCCGCCGCCGCCCTGGCCCAGCACCGCGGCGCCCCCGCCACGCCCACCCTTGGCCGTCACCTGGGCGTTCGGACCGAAGTACATGTTGCGCTCCGTCAGGATGTGGAGGTACCCGCCACCGCCGCCGCCGCCGCCGCCACCGGCCCCGGTCGTGGCCACACCGCCGCCGCCGCCGCCGCCACCGCCGCCACCGGCGTAGTAGATCAGGTTCGGCGTCCCCCAGGAATTCCCCCCGGCCCCGCCCGTCGCGGAACCCGCGGCGATCCCCTGGGAACCGACGACGCCGTACCCGCCGCCGCCGCCGCCGCCGCCGCCGGCCCCGCCGTTCCCGGCCTGGCCCGCGCCGTTCGTCGTACTCGTCTGGTTGTCGAACCCGTTGCCGGGATTCCCGTTGCTGCCCGCGCCGCTTCCCGCACCGGTCCCTCCCGAGCCTCCATGGCCGGCCCCCGGCCCCGCCAACCCGCCGGCCCCTCCGCTGAGGGTCGCACTCGCGGCGTTCGCCCCGTTCCCCCCGTCGGCGTTGATCCGCCCGTCGATGCGGACGGTCCGTTCCACGCGGATCAGGCAGGGGTTCGGGAACGTGGGGACGTTCTGCGCGGACCCGCAATGCACCGTCAAGGTGGCGCCCGGATCCACCGTGAGGCTCTTCACCTTCAGGTGACCCAGCCCGTAACCCGCCGCCGCCGTGTCGAGCGTGGCGCCCGTCGCCACGTGGATGTCGTTGCCGGACCCGAGCGGAAACTGGATCGTCGTCAGCTGATTCCCGGCCCCGTCGACGCCTGCGGAACCGAGCCCTCCCCCGAATTCAAAGGCGAAGTAGGGCACCTTGTGGTCGAAAGTGGTGATCGTGTCGTAGTTCGCGGCGGGGTTGGTGGCGATGGCCCGCCTCCACTGGTTGGGAGGCGCCGGCGGCGTCGCCACGCCCTGGTCGTCCCCTTCCAGGTGGTTCTGCGCCGTCGCCCCCGTCAGCTCGATGTCCACGATGAGGTTGTCGTTCGCGTTCGCCGTGTAGATGAACGTCGGAGAGATGGGAATCTCGAAGTAGCCGGGGTAGTTCGCCGGCGAAGGCTGAACCGTGAAGTTGGAAAGACGCGCAACCACCGTCGGCGGAACCACGCTCGTCCCCTGCAGGTACGTGCCGGAGAAATTGGCCACCGATTGCGGAAACGCCGTGTTCGTCGTGATGCCCAGGCGCACCACGAGGTTCGAGTACGTCGCCGCGGTGGGGGTTCCGGACGAGGTCTTGCAGAGAAGCCGCGTGATCGGCATGTTGGCGATGTTGCTCAAGGGCTGCCCGAGAGCGTTGGCGATCTCGCTGGCCAGGATGATCGTCGCCGCCCGGTAGCCGCCCCCCCCCGTTCCCGGGTCGAACGGCTCGGTGACCGTCGTCGTGCTCCCCGACGGACCCGGGTCCGTGACCGGCAGGGACTGCGGAAACACCCGGGACACCAGCGCGCCCGGCGTCACCGTGTTCCATTCCGCATCCGTGTTGGACGCGTCCTCGTTCGCGTTGGTCGTGAAATCATCGAGGAAGGGGCCCCGGGAAACGGACACCGTGGGCTGCCCCGACGTCGTGAAATCGACCGTCCAGGGAGGATACTGGGGAGGCGTGTGATTGGGATCCTGGATGGACAGACCCGCCATGTCGCGGATCACGTTCGTCAGCTGGATCTGGTACTGCGTGTTCGCGTCCAGATAACCGGGAAACGCCCCGTTCTCCGGGTCGAAATGCAGCTCCGTCTGGTTGTTCGTCAGCGTCAGCGTCCCGGTGACCGGCGTGGTGGACGCCCCGATCGGCGTCAGGGTGAACCCGGCGCTCGCCGAACTCGTGTCGATGGGTTCACTGAAGACGATCTTGATGTTCGTGTCCCGGGGAACGTTCGTGGCCCCGTCGGCGATGTTGCAGGAGACGATGTAGGGAGGTGTCGTGTCGGGCCGCGCGGCCGTCCCCGCGTCGAACTGGAACTGGTATGTCTGCATGAGCGGCGTGCCCTCGGTGTTCAGGAGAGTGGGCTGGCTGGGGTAACCCTGCAGCACCACCGTATAGGTCATCATGGGGGAGAGACCGGGCGGATACTGGGGAATGAAATGCAATTCGTTGCTGTGGACCTCGAACCGCCCCTGGGGCACGGCGCCGTTGGGGTCGGTGATCTGCACCGTCTGCGTGTTCGCCGTCGCAGGGTCGATGTTCGCCGTGAAGGTGATCACGATCGGATCGTTGATGAAGACGTTGGTCTCCCCGTCGTAGGGATCCGTATTCGTCACCATGAGATCCTTGAGATCGTCGTGGGCCTTCCCTCGATCACATCCCGGGGCCAGAAGGAGTGCCCATCCCACGGCCAGCACCAGGAACATCCCGCGGAGGGTCAAACGCCTTTGGGGATCCATGCATCACTCCTTTCGAATCCGTCTAGATTCGCATCGAATGCCAGGGGGTGGTCGCTACAGATGTAACGATTTGCACTTGTTTCTGTCAAGCCTAATCCTCAGACAGCTTCCTTTTCCTCTCGCCATCAAATTTGCAAGTCCTGTGCCAACCCTTTCCTCTCCCAGGCATCGATTTCTCACGACCTTGCAGTCGAGCACGTTCCGCGCCAGGATCCGGAAACTTCCTTCCCGAAAACGGGAGAACCGGCCCCGCCCATCCCCAACACGCAATGGGACAACCTCTTGGGAAAGGGACCCCCCCTTCGCCCTGAGAGGGTCTTCGTCTCCGATCCTCTCCCTGGAGATGGGTGAGACCGGAGACAAGAAACTAGCATGTTTGCAACTGTTAACCATCCGATACAAACTTGAATCTAGGTTACAGGGAATCCGACGTCCCGCACTTCGGAAGACCCGAATCGTCTCGAGATCCCTCCCGGGTCCGGATGTCCCACCTCGATGATCCGCCTGTCGCCCGGGGAGGCCAGGGCCCGGGGGAGAACTCCGGGGGCGGATCGAGGAACATCTCCGAAAGAGCATGTCAGACAATGAGTTACAAAGCAGTTGCAAACCGACTCGAACGGATCGCCCAATGGTAGGGTTTTTGCGGCAGCTCAAGAAAACCGTCCGCAACGGAAAGGACCGCGGAACCCGGGTGTTGCACCCGGGAGAGGGGAAACCTACAATCACCTCGCCTTTCAATCGCTTTGGAGAAGAAGCACATGAACCGTCTCTTGACCGCCGGGCTTCTCCTGACGTTCCTCCTTCCGATCGCCTGCCGATCGAAATCATCGAGGGTCAGAGCGCACAGGTCCCGGATCCAGTCCGTGATCGCGAAAAGCGACCGGTACGTCCAGACGGGCAAGCCGTCCAACATCAACCGGGCGATCCGGTACTACAATGCGTGGATTCCCAAGTACGAGCGCCTGGGCTATCCGGAGCTGAAGCCGGACGTCGCCAGGATGTACGCCAAGAGGGCGTCGGCCTACGCCCGGCTGGGAAACCGTCGCCAGGCCGACAAGGATTTCGCCAAGGCGCGTCAGCTGGACGCTTCCGTCTCCGCCCCGGCGACCCCTGCTTCCCATGCTGCTTCGTCATCGTCGGGGGCTTCGACGGGGACGTCGTCCTCCACGAAGCCGCCGGCCCCCGCCACGCATCCCTCCGGCCTGCCTCCCGTGGAAGGGGAGCCGATCCCCATCGCCGTCCTGAACTTCGACTCTCCCGGTTCCGAGAAGGCGTACGGGGAGAGCTTCTCGCCGCTGCTCGCCGACGACCTGTTCAACCGGGGAAGGTTCGACGTGATCGAGCGCGACCGGCTGGACAAGATCATGGCGGAACAGAAGCTGAGCCAGTCGGACCTGGTGGAGAAGGCGGGGACCGACGAGGTGAGGGGGCTCCTGCCGATCGATTACATGGTGCTCGGCACGATCACGGTGGAAGGCAACGGGGTCGTGGTGAACGGGCGTTTCGTGGACTGGAACAACGGGAAGACGGTGGCCAGCCGGACGGTGAAGAAGATGTGCGAGACCTCGAACGTGAGCTTCCACTTCGACGAGCTGGCCCACGAGCTGGGGGTGGCCCTGGAGAAGTCGTTCGTGGAGAGGACCGAAGCGACCGGGGGCCAGTAAGCGGTCGGACGGGAAAAACCATGATCGATGATCGACGGTTCCGAAATATCGGGGAAAACCTTGATGGATGACCGCCTTGTTTTCATGGTTTCCGGGAGAGCCGAAGGCTCATGACCGACTGAAATCTGGAATCTGCAATCTGGAATCCGCCCATGTCCGCACCCCTTCCCGATCGCGCGCCCGTCGTCCTGCTGGAAGAGATCTTTCCCGGCGACACCAACCCCTACGGGACCGCCTTCGGGGGGCGGATCCTCGCGCTGATGGACCGCGCGGCGGGGCTGGCGGCGTCTCGGTTCGCGCATGCTCATTTCGTCACGGCGTCGATGGACGCGGTGCGCTTCGAGGGTCCGGTCCGCCAGGGCGAGATCGCGGAGGTCTCGGCGCGGGTGGTCTACGCCTCGCGGCGCACGGTGGGGGTGGAGGCGACGGTCTCGGCGATGGACAAGACGCGCTGGGCGCGGCGCCCCTGCTGCCGGGGCCTGGTCTTCATGGTGTCCATGTCCGAGGCTGGCGAGACGCTGCCGGTTCCCTCCTTCCGCCCGGAAACGGAGGAGGAACAGGCGGCGTGGGCGCGCGCGGAGGCGGCGCACCGGCGCCTGCGGTGAGGGAAAGACATGAGATGGATCATCCCCGCGTCCCCTACATCAAGAGGATCGGTAGGTGAAGTGAAGCTCGTTCCTGAGCCATTCGCGCTGTGGTTGTTTTTTTGAGGGGCGCGGGCCGAGGTTCGTAGTGAGCCACGAAGCGCGAGGGGTTCGATGGTTCGGCCTGCCTCACCATCGCCCTGAGCCCGTCGAAGGGCGGAG
>CAZDSO010000025.1:0-35995 GCA_964508045.1 uncultured Planctomycetia bacterium
GGGGATCTGATCATGCGGGGGTTGAGGAGCTTCCACCTGGACGAGTTGGCGGCGGGCACGCTTCCGGCCGCGGTGCTGGCCCTGATCTCGGACTTCGCCCTGGCGGGCCTGGAGAAGCTGCTGACGCCGTCGGGGCTGAAGGAGGAGGGGGGGTAGGGGTCATTGGGTCATTGGGTCATTGGGTCATTGGGTCATTGGTCATTGGTCAATGGTCAATGGACGGGAAAATCGGAAATGCGGAAAGGAGGAGACCCATGCGAACGAGGGAAGGATTCCTGGCGCTGCTCGGGCTCGTCGCGGCGCTGGCTTCCGCGGGGTGCGGGGGCGGGGACCAGCTGCAGCCGGCCTTCGACGCGGAGTTCATGTCGCGCCCGGACGGGTACGAGGGCCTCAAGGAGCATTACGGCTTTTCGTTCAACCTGGAGCCGAAGCAGATGGACCCGGGGCTGATGTACCGCTCGTGCGCGGACGGGGCGGTGGACGTGATCGACGCCTTCGCGACCGACGGCCGCATTCCGGCCTACGAGCTGAAGGTGCTCGAGGACGACAAGGGATTCTTCCCGCCCTACTACGCGGCGCCGCTCGTGCGCGCGGAGGTGATCGAGGAGCACCCGGGACTCGAGGAGATCCTGAACGGGCTCGCCGGGAAGATCTCGAACAAGGCGATGCAGGAACTCAACTTCGAGGTGGACGAGAAGGGCCGCAAGGCCCGGGAAGTGGCCCGGGAGTTCCTGGTCGCCGAGGAACTCGTCGCGCCGGACGCGAAACCTGGAAGCGGCAGTGAAGGCACGGTCACGGTCGCCTCCAAGCATTTCACGGAGCAGGAGATCCTGGGCGAGATGATGGCCATCCTGATCGAGTGCGGCTCCGACATCGGCGTGGAGCGGAATCTCAATCTCGGCGGCACGATGATCTGCTTCAACGCGCTCGAGGCGGGCGACGTCGACCTCTACGCCGAGTACACGGGCACGGGGCTGGTCAACATCCTCGAGCGGAAGGTCATCGCCGACCCCGACAAGGCGCTCGAGGCCGTCCAGGAGGCCTTCCGGAAGAAGTGGGATCTGGTCTGGTGCGAGCCCTTCGGCTTCAACAACACCTACACGCTTACCATGCGAGAAGCCCAGGCGGACGAGCTCGGTATCGAGACCATCTCCGACCACGCCGCCTACGTGAAGAAGAACCAGTGACGATTGCGGAGGACAGGTCCAGGCAGGGATTCACTCCGTCGTGGAATAGGAGGGCCGACGAGATGTTGCTCAAGCCTTTGGGTCCGGAAAAGCCAACAGATTGCGGAGTTGGTCTCGTTCTCTTGCTCCTCCTGGTCCTTGGATGCGGGGGGGATACGGAAAAAGAATTGAAGGCCTACGGGAAACGCCTTGGTTCTGAGAACGAAGAGGAGGCAACAGAAGCCGCTTCAAGGCTGGAGAGAGCCGGCATGAAGTCACTCGCGGTCCTCCGCCGGCAGGTTCTGGGGAAGGACCCCGTGGCCGGGAAACGCGCCGTCGAAGTGGGCTCCAAGATCATCGCGGACGCCTTCGAGGACGGCTGGAAACGGGAACTTGCGCAATCCTGGCTGACCACCCGCTGGCCCGATTCCAGGTTTGCCGTGGAAATTCCCCTCGAACACGTCAAAGGGGCCGTCGTGCTTCTGCCCGGCAAGGATGGAGGCATCACGTTCGATTCCGATCTGGGGAGGGGGAGGCATCGAAAAAGACTCGCCGATTGGGGAAGGGACCTCAAAGAAAGGTATACCGAATCGGAAGATCCTCGGCTGAGCCGTGCGATCGTCTTGCTGGGGGCGTCCTCCTCCACGCCGTGGTCCCGCCTAGGGGACGTTCTGAACATTTTGAAGAAGAGCGGGATCTGGCAGGTTTTCCTCGCCACGGAACGCGGAATGAACAAGTCGACGATCTGGTGTCTGAGATTCGCGCTGCCCCTGGATATGGGCTTGTTACGTTCACGAGAAGAGAATGAAGTGACCTGGGGCCGGATTTCCCTCGAAGACGGAATACCTCTCTATCATGTTGGGGGAAAGAACACGCAGGATGAAAAGGCGTTCATGAACATGATGATGGAGAAGCCCTTCGAAAAGGCCATGAAGTATCCTGCACCGGATCCGGATGTAGCGGTCGTTCATTTCATCCGATGGTATGAGTTGTGGGCGAAGGCGCATGGAATACAGCCCGGCAAGCCCAGTGGGAAGGAGGATGGGGGCATCTGGTTCGAACTAGAACTGAAGAAGAACCAGTGACGAATGCAGATTGTAGATTCCTGATTCCTGATTCCTGAGTTCCCGATCGAGTACAATCGATTCGATTGCAAGACGAGATGAGGAGCCGCCCATGAAAGCCGTCCAGATCGTCGAGACCGGAAAACCGCTCGAGATGCGCGACGTCGAGACGCCCGAGCCGGGCGCGCGCGACGTGCTCGTCCGCATCAAGGCCGCCGGCATCTGCCGCTCCGACGTCCACTACCGGGGCGGCGCCTCGCCGACCGGCCCCCTTCCCCTCACCCCCGGCCACGAGGTGGCCGGGACGGTCGAGAAGACCGGCGCCGAAGTGCAGGATTTCAAGGCCGGCGACCGGGTCTGCCTCCACTACCTCGTCACGTGCGGTCGTTGCATCTACTGCAACCTGGGCACCGAGCAGTTCTGCGTGCGGGGGGCCATGATCGGCAAGCACGTCGACGGAGGGTACGCCGAGTTCATCTCGGTGCCGGAGCGGTCCGTCTTTCCCCTGCCGGACAGCATTCCCTTCGAGCACGGGGCGGTGATGATGTGCTCTTCGGTCACGTCGTACCACGCGCTGAAGAAGGCGCGGATCATCCCGGGCGAATCGGTCGCGCTGTTCGGCGTGGGGGGACTCGGCATCTCGGCGATCCAGCTGGCCCGGGCCTTCGGCGCGGACCCCGTCTTCGCCGTGGACATCAAGCCGAACAAGCTGGCGCTGGCGAAGCGCTACGGCGCGACGCCCGTGGACGCGTCCGCGGGAGACGCCGCGGATTTGATCCGCAAGGCGACGGGGGGGCGCGGGGTGGACGCGGCGCTGGAGCTGGTCGGCCTTCCGGCGACCCAGAAGCAGGCGCTGGGGTCGCTGGCGCTGTTCGGGCGGATGATGGTGGTGGGCATCGGGGACAGGCCCTTCGAGGTTTTGGGCTACGACGAGGTGCTTTTGAAGGAGGCGGAGATCGTCGGCGTCGCGGACCACCTGGCCAGCGAGATCCCGGGGCTTCTCGAATGGTACGAGCGGGGCTTCCTCGACCTCTCGGAGGTGGTCTCGGGCACGGTGCCGCTGGACGCGGGGAAGATCAACGAGGTCCTGGACGGCCTGGAGAAGTTCAGCGAGGATGTGCGGGTGGTGATCACGCCCTGACAAAACGAATAGGGATTTCAGATATCAGGTTCCCCTGATCTCCCTGATCCCGGCTTCGCTGAACGGGGGGCGGGTCAGAAGTGAGAACGCGAAACGCCCTCTACTTCAGGGCGGGCGTCTCGTCCGCGCACTTCGGTTTTCATCCGAGCCGTCTTGGAGGGCGAGGGTCCTCCCGAGCCGCACTTGCCTCCCCAAGCAGGCCGCTGTGGGAAGCCAGGGCGGCCCGGAGCGTTTTCTCAAGAGTACGAGGCCGTGGCCCAAAGCTTTATAGCCGCGCCATAAAACGGAGGAAAACACGCACGCGCGGGGCTGGAGGAGACGCTTCCAACAAACAGAGCGAACGCAGGATGCGGGCTGGAAGCCCGCGGTCCGCCTCCTTATTCGCCGGCGAGGGCTACCTGCCGCGTTTTCGATCAGGTGGATCAGCGTGCCGCGCCTGTCCGCCATCGCCTTGGCGAAGGCGGGAAGCGTCATCCGGTGGATCAGGCTCCCGGGGCGTTTCGGGGAAAGTCCATCTCTTCGACGAAGACCTCGTTGAAGTCGAGGCGCGAGAAGAGATCCACGTTCTCGACGGTCTGGGCGATCTCGCAGGCGAAGTCCCAGTACCATCTCGAGAGTAGCGCCATGGTGGCGCCGGTGCTGGCGGCGTTGCCCAGCGAGGTGACGATTTCCTCCTCGACGGAGGGGATCAGACCGATCCGCATCGCGCTCCGGGGATCCACGTAGTTGCCCAGGGCGCCGGCGAGGTAGACCCGGGAGATGTCGCGGAGTTCCACGCCCAGCTCCTTCATCAGGATGCGCACGCCCGCCGACACGGCCCCCTTGGCCAGCTGCAGCTCGCGGACGTCCTTCTGCGTGAGGAGGATGGGGTTTCCGTGATGCGTCTTCTTCGCCGGCGCCACCTCGAACGCGTGCACCTCTCCCCGCTGGACGACGCGTTTGCGGAGGGAAGCCGGCGCCTCGTTCCCGTCGGGCAGGATCAGGCCCTCGGGGTCGATGATGCCCTGATCGAGGAGGACGGCCGCGAGATCCACCAGCCCGCTCCCGCAGATGCCCTTGGGCGCGATGTTGCCGATGATGCCGTAGCGGAGGCCCTTTTTCTTGTTCAGCCGGACCGTTTCGATGGCCCCCTGGCGTGCGATCATGCCCTGGGAGATGGTGGCCCCTTCCAGCGCGGGTCCCGCCGCGGCGGAACAGGTCAACAGGCGCCGTCCGTTGCCCAGGAAGATCTCGCCGTTGGTGCCGAAGTCCATGCCGAGGACGATCTCCTCCTCCTGTTCGGCGGCTCCCGAGGCGAGGATGACGCTGATGAGGTCGCCGCCGATGTAGCTCGACCGCGTGGGCATGACGAAGAGCAGCGCCTCCGGGTGGATCTTCAGCCCCGCGTCCGAGGCCCGGAGCGTGAGGCCGTCCGTCGTGACCGGCGAGAAGGGCGCCTCGGCGATGCCCGAGGGGGGCAGGCCCAGGAAGAAGTGCTGGATGGTGGTGTTGCCGGCGGCGACGACCAGGAAGATGTCCTCCGGCTTCAACCCGCCCACTTCCAGGAGCCTTCGCACGATCCGGTTGAGATCCTTGAGCAGAATGCCGTTGAGGGCCTTCAGCCGCCGGGTGTTGCCCCGGACGTACTTGATGCGGCTGATCACGTCCGTGCCGTAGCGGATCTGGCTGTTGACCAGGGAGACGACGGCGTGCTCCCTCCCGTCCTGGAGGTTGACGAGCTTGCCCACGAGCGTGCTGGTCCCGAGATCGAACACGATCCCGAACTGACGGTTCACCTCCTCCCAGTCCTGCCAGGCGAGCAGGCGCTTGCCGAAGAGGACCGCCGTCCCGCGGTCTCCCGCGCGCTTCAAAGACCGGGGCAGGGCCTTGAGGCACTGGAGGCCGGCCGTCAGGTCGTGGTGCTCGGCCCCCAGGGCGACCTTGATCCGCCCGAAGTCGGAGAGCCCGTCCTCCAGCGTGTCCGGGACGAGCTGGAGCACGCGCTTTTCCACGTGGGGCTCGAAGTGGTAGACGGGCTGGTGGCCCGACTTGAGGATCTGGAAGTACTCGGGATCGGGTTTCTTGCCGCCGGCGTACAGGGTCAGGTCCTTGTCGACGACCGTCCGGCAGGCCAGGCGGATCCCCTGCTGGAGCTCTTCCTCGTCGAGCAGCTCGCGCTCCTCTTCCGTGGGGGGCCCGATGGCGGAGATGACCTTGACCTTGCACTTGCCGCACTTGCCCAGGCCCCCGCACCGGCCCTCCACCTCCACGTCCGTGTCCTTCAGCGCCTCCCAGATCGTGACGCCGCGGCGCACCTTCAGCCACAGGTCGTCGGGCAGGACGTTGAGCCAGACGTAACGGGCCTTCTTTCCGGCGGACGTGACGGCCAGGGCCTGGGTTTTCCTCGTGCCGTGTCTTTGTCGTGCTTTCTTCACCGTGTTTCCTTGCCCAGGAGCGCGTCGAGCTGCGCCTTCAGGTGGGCGTAGTCGGCGTCCTGGACCTCCAGGTTCATCTCCAGGAATCGCGCCACTTCGGCGGCTTTCGGCAGCAGGTCGGGATCGGAGGGTTGCCGGATGTAGATCAGCCGCCGGTAGTGGTCGAAAAACATCTTCCGGATCTCCTCGTCGTGCAGCTCCAGCGGTTCGGCGCAGCTCTTCTCGAAATCCTCGATAAGTTCCTTCTCCAGGAAATACGTTCCCGTGATCTCCTCGACGATGCGCCGGTACCGCTCGGCGCCGAGGAAGGCCTCGTAGCAGTGCAGGCAGGAGGGCCGGCGGACCTCGTTGCGTTCGCAGAACGCGTCGATGTCGGGAAAGCATTTCCCGTACAGGCAGACGACGCTTTCCTTCCGGTCCTTCGAGGCGTCGATCTCCTCCTGCAGGGCGCGTTCCAGTTCCCGGGGCTTCAGGTGCAAGCGGGGCGGGAGGAAGTCGATTTCGAGATCCTCGCGCGAAGCCGGCACCTCGAGGTGCTCGAGCGCGGGCCGGAACACCCCGCACGCGATGATCCGCGTCCGGGAAGAGGGATTCACCATGTCACATCCAGGAGTCGGGGAAAGCGTTTCCGGATCTCGTCCCGCTGCGCCGGCTCGATCTTCGCCGCCGGCGTCCCGGGGAGGATGTCGTCCAGCTTGTCCCGCGCGCGGCTCAGGGTCGTCGGGCGACCGCCCTGGTCCCACACGTCGAAATTGGAGCGCACCATGAGATCCGGGTAGAAGAATTCCTCCATCATGTGATCGATCGTGTGATCCTCCATGACGAAGTTCCCGCCCGGTCCCACCTGTTTCACCACGTCCACGCCGAGGGCGTCGTCGTCCGTCCCGATGCCGTCGAGCACGCGGTGGACCATCCCGAGGCACTCGTCGTCGATCACGTACTGCTCGAGCGAGATGGTGTTTCCCGAGTCCAGCATGCCGGCCGCGAGGTGGATGAAGTCCGCCCCCGCCATGCCCACCATCAGGCTGGAGACCGCCTTCTCGAATCCCGCCTGGAAGTTCGCTTCCTTCGCCTCCGTGAGGCCGGCGGACGCGTAGATCGGCAGGCCGTAGCGCCGGGCCAGCTGGACCGCCGCCGCGTTCATCATGGCCCCCTCCACCGACCCCAGGGTGAAGTCCATCTTGCGCAGGTCCATCGCCGTGGCCACGGCCCCGTAGAGGACCTTCGCCCCGGGCACGAGCGCCTGCGTCACGGCCACCCCCGCCAGCGCTTCCGCGTGCAGCTGGGAAAGCGTCCCGCCGAGCGTGGCGGGCGCCGTCGCGCCCGCAATCGGGGCCGGCGCGCACGTGGCGGGAATCCCGTGCGTGCCGCAGTACTGCAGCATCTTCAGCGTCTCGGGGTCCAGGGTCAGGGGACTGATGGGATTGGTGATGATCGAGAGGAACGGCGCCTTGCGGAACGCCTCCTCGCTTCCGGCCAGCAGGACCGCGAGCGCACGGATCTTCTCGAGGGAGGCCAGGCTGTCGCATCCCCCCATGACGTGCTTGGACGTGAACAGCAGCGCCTGGTGGAAGCCGTTCAGCACCTCGTCCTCCGCCGGCACGTTCTCGGGATGGCAGGCGACGATGTAGAAGCGGAGCCGCTCCAGGCGGTCCACGAGCGCCGCCGTGCGCGCGACGTCCGCGAGCGTCGTGCCGCGATACGTGCCGTCCCGATCGAGGATCCGGAAGACCCGTCCCCCGTTTCCGAAGGCGACCCGCCCGCTGCCGAGCGAGACATCGTCCGCGCCGTCGCGCGCGTGAAGGGTGAACGCCGAGGGAGCCTGCGAAAGGGTCTGGTCCAGCCAGCCGGCCGGGAAACGCACGATCTGCGCGGCCGCGTCCGTCTCGGCGCCCGCCTTCTCCAGGCGATCCCGGAATCCCTCGTCCCGGACCCGTATGCCCACCTCCTCCAGCAACCGCCTCGCGGCCCGATCGATCGTTTCGACGTCCTGTTCCGAAAGCATCCTGAAGGCGTCCGGCATTCCGCTCATGTCTCCCGTCTGTTCGCGCTCGAGCGCCCCCGCGTGGGCAGGTCACTCGATCCCCAGCAGTTTCTTGGCTTCCGAGACCGCCGACCCGGCGTCCGGGGCGTACGCGTCGGCCTTGATCTCGCGGGCGTACCGCTCGGTCACCGGCGCGCCCCCCACCATGACTTTCAATTTCTTCCTCAGGCCCGCCTTGTGCAGCGCGGAGATCGTGTCCTTCATGGACGTCATCGTCGTGGCCAGCAGCGCCGACATGCCCAGAAGATCCGCTTCCGTCTCCCGCGCCTTCTGGACGTAGCGCTCGGGCGGCACGTCCACACCGAGATCGACGATCTCGAATCCCGCGCCGCCCATCATCATCGAGACCAGGTTCTTTCCGATGTCGTGCAGGTCCCCCTTCACCGAGCCGATGATCATGGTGCCCCGGGAGGCGGCGGCCTCGGCGTCGAAGTGGGGGCGAAGCAGGTCCACGCAAGCTTGCATGGTCTTGGCGGAGCGGAGCATCTGGGGAACGAAGATCTTGCCGGCGGAGAAGCGGTCCCCCACGACCTTCATGGCGGCGATGAGGCCGTCGTCGAGGATCGACTGCGCCCCGGCCCCGCCGGACAGCCCCTTTTCCGTCTCCGTCTTCGCCGTCGCCACGTCCCCCTTCCCGACGGCCTCCTGAAGCGCCTCGAAATCGGTCATGCGCCGTCCTCCATCAGCGAACCGCCGCTTGTGGATTCGTGGATGCGTGAATTCGTGAATTCGGAATCATGGAAATCGACGACACGCCCGGACCCGATACGCGAAGGCACGAAGTCACGAATCAAGCCGCCCCCCCTCGTACGCCGTAAGAAAACCCTCGCAATACACATCCTCCCCCAGAAGCATCCGCGCGGAACAAAGCACGGACATCAAGCCCCGGTCCAGGGGATCCAGGATCGCGGCGGACAGCCCGCGCGCCATCGCCTGCGAGAGGAACGTCCGGTTGATCAGGCGCCTCTCGGGCAGGCCGAAGGAGATGTTCGAGAGCCCGCAAATCGTGTTCACGCCCGGAAACGCCTGCCGGATTCCCGCGATGGCGTCCAGCGCGATGCTCCCGTTGTGCGTGTCCACGGACACGGGCTGCACGAGGGGATCCACGTAGATCTTCTCGAGCGCAACCCCCTTTCCCGTCAGCGCCTCGACCAGTTCCCCGGCGATCCGGACGCGCTCGGCGGCCGTCGCGGGGATGCCGGTTTTCCCCATGCACAGCGCCACCACGCGGGCGGGGTGGTTCCCCACCAGCGAAAGCAACGGCTCGAAGCGGTCCGCCTCCAGGGAGATGGAGTTGATCATCGGCTCGCCCCGGTGGACCTTCACGGCCGCTTCCAGCGCGGCGGGACTCGGGCTGTCCAGGCACAGGGGCTTGTCGATCCCGGACTGCACCGTCTCGACGAGCCAGACGAGGCGTTCCGCCTCCCTGTCCCCGAAGGTGCCGGCGTTGACGTCGATGAAGTCGGCGCCGGCATCCGCCTGGCACCGGGCCAGGTCGAGGATCGCCCCCGCATCAAACGCCTCCACGGCCTCGGCGACCCGTTTCCTCGTCGAGTTGATCTTCTCGCCTACGACCAGCATGTTATTTCCAATGCCTTGACCTGCAAGAAGATAGAAAAACCGATCCCCGGACCGCCCGAACCGGGATTCTACCGGAATCCCGGCAGGCTGTCAAACGGAGGAGAGAAGGAGGCTTTCGCGCTGTCAGCAAGTCATAGGCCTTTCCCACCTTCCATCGCCCACCTTCTAGAAAATACCCCAGGGTGACCCTCGTATTCTTGATCCTCAGGGGAGAGAGGTTGGATGGGGGGTCTTGATGGAATGGGATCTCCAATCTGAAATCCCGATGTCTTCATCCTGGCATCGACGGGCTTCTAGAGCGTGAAGAGCACCATGGCGACCAGGGCGAAACCGATGCCGACGCCCTGCTTGAGGGAGATCGCCTCCTCGAGCAGGAGGAAGGCGAGCAGGATCGTGACCACGGGGTAGAGGGCGGTCAGGGTCACGACGACCGAGGCCTTGCCCCGGTTCACGGCGAAGAAGAAGAACATGACGCCGAGGGTCCCCGAGATGCCGGTGAGAAAGGCGAACAGCGCCCCCTTCCAGTGCGTCTCGGGCCGGAACTTCAGGATCCCGGCCGCCACGATTCCCACCGTGAGCGCCCCCAGCACTTCCCACACGATGGCGCTTCCGGGCTTGATGTGGGTCGTGGCGAGCTTCGGGAAGAACCCCCAGAACCCGAAGACCACGAGCGTCGCCAGGGCGTAGGGCAACCAGGCGTGCATGGCGGACCCCCCTTCTCGATCGTCGATTTTGGATGGTAGAAAGATTCAGCGTTGTCACTTTCTATTTCCGATTTCCCAGTGCCCCCTCCGCCCTGTACTTCCCCTCCCACGCGTTGCGGCGGACCTGGAGCACTTCCAGAAACATCCGCAGGGGATCGCGGAGCGGGTCGATCCGGCTGTCCGGGCTGTCGATCCAGCGAACCGGCACCTCGGCGATCGGAAAGCCGAGCCGGCGCGCTAAAAAAAGCACCTCCACGTCGAAGCCGAAACGCTCCAGCAAGGCGGGCTCGAAGACCGCGCGGGCGGCGGCGCGCGTGAAGCCCTTGAACCCGCACTGGGTGTCCGTGATGCCGCGGACGGCGAACAGCTGCACCACGAGGTTGAAGGTCCGGCCCATCAGCTCGCGGTACCAGGGCTGCTTGACCGCGAGGTCGGACGCCCCGAGACGCCTCGAGGCCACCGCCACGCCCGCGCCCCCGCGAAGCGCGCGCAGGATCTTCCCGCACTCCTCGATGGGGGTGGAGAGGTCCGCGTCGGAGAAGAGCAGGTAGCGCCCGCGCCCCTCCAGCATCCCGTGGCGGACCGCGTACCCCTTGCCCCGGTTGCCGGGATTCTTCAAGAGACGGAACCCCGCCGCGCCCGAGGCGAACGCCTCCACCACCGCCGCCGTATCGTCGCCGCTGCCGTCGTCCACCACCAGCACCTCGAAGGTCCAGGGCTTCGCATCGAGGTAGTCCCGGACCGCCTCGAGCGTGGGGACGATGCGCGCGGACTCGTTATAGGCGGGGATGACGACGGTGAGGAAGGGCTCCTTGTCGGAATCCGTCGATCTGTCAAGGGGATCCGTCATGCGAGCGAGGCTTCCCACAAAATTCGAAAGAAGGCGCGCGCGAAGCGTTTCATGACGCCGCTTGGCATTGTGCCGATCGGTATTATACCGATCGGTGTCATGAGATTCAGAGGGCAGACGAGACCGAGCCATTCGCGGTGCATGCAAGTCATGGGCTTCTCTTCCTTTCCGCGCCCGCCTCCATGGAAATACCCCGGGGTGACCCTTAGAAGTTTGCATCCGTCAAAGTGAAGCACGAAACGAAGTGGTTCGACCCGGCTCACCACCACCCTGAGCGAAGTCGAAGGGGTGGCGTGCTGCAAATCATTCTGCACTTCGGCAACGCTGCTCCGCCACTCCACTTACGCTACGTGGCTCACTACGAACGTCAGCCCGCGCCCAAGAAAATCAGCCATAGCGCGAATGGCTCAGACCGCGTCGAACGGGTTGGATTCCCCGACGATTGGCCCAGGTCCGGGCGATTGCGGACCGGCTAGTGCCGGTCCCCACGTTACCAGTGACCCATGACCCATGACCCATGACCTCTACTGCTCCTTCACGCGCTGCAGGGCGGCAAGCGCCGCGCCGATCACCCCGGCGTCGCCTCCGAGCGCCCCGGGGACCACGCGAACCCTCTCCTTCGAGGGAGAAAGGGCCCGGTCCTGGATCTCCGCTTCCAGGGCGGGGTGGAAGAAGTCCCACGCGCCCGCAAGCCCTCCCAGCAGCACCACCTTGTCGGGGTTGAAGACGTGGATCAGGCTGACGATGGCCACTCCCAGCCAGCGGCCGGTCTCCGCGAGGACCTCGCGGGCGAAGGCGGACCCCTTCAGCGCGAGGGCGTGGACGTCCGCAGCGGAGCGCTGGTCGAGGGGGTTGGAGAACCCTTCCGGCAGGGTGGTCTTCCCCGCCTCGACGCCGCGCCGGAAACGAAGGGCCGTCGCCGTGGCGGAGGCGTACATCTCTAGGCATCCCCGGTTCCCGCAGGCGCATTCGATGCCGTCGGGGTCGACGATGAGATGGCCCAGCTCCCCGGCCGACCCGTCGGGGCCGTGGAAGATCTCGCCGGCCAGCACGATGCCTCCGCCCACGCCCGTGCCGAGCGTCAGTCCCAGGAGCACGTCCGTTCCGCGTCCGGCGCCCGCTTTGTGCTCGCCGAAGACGGCGGCGTTGGCGTCGTTTTCGAGAAAGACGGGAAGCCGGAGCTCGGCTTCCAGCGCGTCGGCCAGCGCCGTGTCCTCCAGTCCGGGGAGGTTCGGCGGGGAGAACATGACGCCGCGCTCGGGGTCGAGGGGACCCGCCGCGCCGACGCCCACGACCTTTGCCTTTCCCACTCCGAGGACGGCCCGGGCGGCCTCCTTGAGGGCGGAGAGGATGGCTTCCTTGTCGGCCGGGTCCGCGAGGGGGCGCGAAACCTGTTCCTGGACGATCCCCGCCGGCGTCACGCGTGCCGCGCGCAGGTTCGTGCCTCCGAGATCGATGCCGACGGCGTTCATGACGGTTCCTGACTCTCCTCCGCCGCCTCGATCAGCGCGCGGACCAGGATGGCGACCAGGGCCTGGACGCCGTCGAGGATGAGGTAATGGCCGGCGCTCCGGTCGAAGAAGGTCTTCACCTCCGCGGTGGGGAACTCCTCGTCGGGGCGCCAGAGATTGAAGCGCACGGGCACCCGGGGGAGGGCCGGCAGCTCCACGCCCGCGTCGGCCTCTCCCGTCTCCTTGCCCGCCAGGGCGATCGCGGCGCGGACCAGCCCCTGGGGGTCATCGCCGAAACGGTCGGCCAGATCCCGTACGGGCAAGGCGTGCTGGGGGGCGCGGAAGTAGGCGTCTCCGTGGGGCAGGCCCCGCTCGGTGACCCACTGCCCGGTGAGGGGGAAACCGTCCGCCGTTTCGAGATAGGTGAGCAGGACCACGGCCTCGGTGTAGCCGGCGGGAAGCGGGTTTTCGCCCGGTCCGCCTTCCAGGACGGTTTTCGTTTCCGTGTCCACGGTGAAGGTCTTGCCGGCCAGGGGGAGGACGATGCGGGGTCCGTCGGCGCGGGCGCCCGCCCGGGAGGCGACGACGCCGGGTCCCCGTTTCAGGATGGCGTTCCAGAAGGCGCGGTGCGAATCTTCCAGGTTTTTCATGGGGGCGAATTCCCTTGCGCGGATGGAAAAACGTGAAGCCGTCCGGGTCCTCGAAGGTATAGAATGAATCCTGGGGCCTCTCTCGTCAAGCGAGGGGGGGCAGTGAGAGCGCTTTTGGAGAATGGGTACGATGGGCATGTACAAGAAGGTGAAGTCCGGCGTCTATTCGCTGACGAGTTTCCTGGTGCACGGCCGGTTCAAGACGGCCCAGTGGGATTTCGATCACCACGTGGTCCCTCCGCTCTCCTCCACGTCCACGTTCCGGCTGTCATCGGCCAAGCGGGCCACGAAGGGTTTTCAGGTCTTCGCGGAGGGGGACAAGAGTTTCGAGAAGCCCCCCATCTACATCTACGAGAGGCTGGACGA
This sequence comes from uncultured Planctomycetia bacterium, assembly GCA_964508045.1. Taxonomy (GTDB): domain Bacteria; phylum Planctomycetota; class JAKEIC01; order JAKEIC01; family CAZDSO01; genus CAZDSO01. The sequence continues at coordinate 13,432 of CAZDSO010000025.1, forward strand.
GCCGACGCGGTCCATGCTGGAGGACCGGCTGGCCTGCGCCGAGGGGGGCGAGATCGGGGTCTGCTTCGCCTCGGGCATGGCGGCGGTGGCCGGCGCGCTGGGCGTGTCCGTGGAGGCGGGGCAGGAGATCGTTTCCCACCACGCCGTCTACGGCTGCACGTACAGCCTGTTCACGAACTGGCTCTCGAAACGGAACCGGATCCGGACGAAGTTCGTCGATCTCGTGAAGCCTTCCAACCTGGCCCGGGCCATCACGTCGAAGACGCGCGTGGTCTATTTCGAGACGCCCGTGAATCCGACGATGGAGCTCATCGACATCAGCGAGATGTGCCGCATCGTGGCGGACGCGAACGAATCGCGGGGCGAGGAGGACCGGATCCGGATCATCGTGGACAACACGTTCGCGACGCCTTGCTGCCAGCGGCCGCTGGATTTCGGCGTGGACATGGTGGTCGCGAGCCTGACCAAGGGCCTCTGCGGGTTCGGAACGGACGTGGGAGGCGTGGTGGTGACGAGGCGGGAATTCCAGGGGCCGCTGCTTCTCTACCGGAAGGACTTCGGCGGCGTTCTCTCCCCCAAGAGCGCCTGGAACATCCTCGTCTACGGCCTGCCGTCGCTCAGCGTCCGGATCAAGAAATCGAGCGAGTCGGCCCTCGAGATCGCCCGCTTCCTCGAAAACCACCCCAAGGTGAAATCCGTCGCGTATCCGGGCCTGGAGAGCTTCCCCCAGGCGGATCTCGCGACGAGGCAGATGCGGGACTTCGAGGGCAACGCCGCGCCGGGAAACATGGTCTACTTCGTCGTGAAGGGCACGGCGAATTCCTCCGGGAAGCGCGCCGAGAAGATGGTGGACCACGTCGCGAATCACGCCTATACCATCACCCTGGCGGTTTCCCTGGGGCAGATTCGCACGCTCATCGAGCGGCCGGCGAGCATGACGCACGCGGTGATCCCGGAGGCGGCCCAGGCCGCCGGCCACATCGAGCCGGGCGGCATCCGTCTCTCCGTGGGCATCGAGGAGGCCCGGGACATCATCAAGGATCTCAACAACGCCCTGAACGCCGTCTGAGGGCGGAGAGAGGCGCGACGAGCAGGAGGGAGGATCGAATCGGCCGGGTCGAAGGTCTGTTTCGGATGAACCATCGTGGATGACGCCCCCCCCGAAGGAGGACGAGACCGTCCCCTCAACCGTCCCGACAACGAGAGGCTCAGGCGGGTGGAGCTGGCGGCTTTCGGGATCCTGATGCTGCTGCTCGGCGCTTCCCTGGCCTTCAGGGGAATCCAGTTCCTGGCGGAGGGGCGGGCCGTGTTTTCCGTCATCGGCCTTTCCCTTCCCTCCCCCTCGGGCGTGGTGGCGGGGGCGTTCTACCTCGCCCTCGCCACGGGGATCGTCGCGGGCACCCTGGTGATGTGGCTCCGCTTCCGGAAATGACCTCCGTGTGGAACCCATGAACGAAACGCGCTGTCCTGAATGCCGGTTCTCCTTCATCGGACCCGTTCCCGCTTTCTGTCCCCGGTGTCACGCCTGCCTCCAGTCCTTGTCCCCTCTTGCCGGATCGGAGGGCGCTCGAGGGGCCGGGGAGGGAGAGGAACCCCTGCCGCGCATTCAAGGCCTCGAGGAGGGGAAGGAGGGGCCGCCGGCGACCGGGGACCGGGACGCCGGCGGACACGGTCACGCGGGGGCCGGGAAAGCCGCCCTCGCGCCCGGAAGCGCTTCTTCCCCCCCGAAGCGCCTGTCCCGATCGAAAACCGCTCCGTCCCTCCTCCGAACGGCTCGTTCCAAAGCGCAGCAGACGCCCTGGTGGCTTCTCTCGATGGGGGTCCATCTCCTCTTCTATCTGTTCCTGGCGCAGCTCGTGTTCGTCGTGGAGCAGGACCGCGGCGTGGAATGGATCGAGGTCGGGATCGTGGATTCCCGGGGGCCCGAGAAGGGCCCCGGCGAGGGGGAGGACGAGAAGGACGCGTCCCCGGGGGAGGAAGAGGAGACGCCTGTGGAGGAGCCCGCCTCGGACCCGTCGGCGGACCTTGCCGACCCGGCATCCTCGGCGTCGCCCGGGCCGCCGGCGGAGACGGAGGACTCGGCGCAGGTCGGCACGGGGGCGGGCGTCGAGAAGGGCGCGGGAGGCGAGGGCGTCTCGGAATACGGGAACCGCCGCGGCCCGGGACGCGGCGACGCCCTGAAGCGGTTCGGCGGCAACGCCCGTTCGGAGGAGGCCGTCCGGCGGGGGCTCATGTGGCTGTTCCGGCACCAGGAGCCGGAAGGGCACTGGTCCGGTTCCGATTTTCACGAGCACTGCGAGGGGGAGGTCTGTTTCGGAAGCGGCGTGCAGGGTTACGACGTGGGTCACACGTCGCTGGCGCTTCTGTGTTTCCTCGGCTCCGGCATCACGCATCGAAAAGGCCGGTATGCGGGGTCGGTGCGCGCGGGGCTGGACTGGCTTCTGGCCCAGCAGACGGGAGCGGGTTTTTTCCACGGGGGGAACCCGAAAGCCTGCGCCATGTACAACCACGCCATCGCCTGCCTGGCGCTGGCGGAGGCGTACGGGATGACGCGGGATCCGAGGTTGAAGAAGCCTCTTCAGCGGGGCCTCTCGTTTCTCGTTTCGGCCCAGCAGCGGGGAGGCGGATGGGACTACGTGCCGGAGCCGACGGGGCGCGGCGACGTGTCCGTGACGGGGTGGGCGGTCATGGCGCTCAAGTCGGCCCGGATCGCGGGCCTGCGCGTGCGGGCGTCGTGCTGGCACAAGGCGCGGCGCTTCATCGTCAAGATGACGGGAAGCGACGGGCGCGTGGAGTACGAGGACAAGGGCTACGGGAGGCGGGGCCGCTGGCACCGCTACGGTCCGGGCATGGCCTCGGTGGGACTCTTGTGCCATCTCTACTTCGGCGAGGCGTCGGACGCGATCGCCGTGCGCCGCATCGCCGGGTTTCTGCGGGACCATCCGCCGGCCCTTCGGGCCCTGAAGGGGGAACAGCTTCACACGCGATACTACTGGTACTACGCGACGCTCGCCTTCTTCCAGCTGGGGGGCGAGTGGTGGCTGTGGTGGAACGAGAGCTTCCGGGACTTCCTGGTGAATCTCCAGCGCCGTGACGGATGCGCCGCGGTCTCCTGGGACCCGGTGGACGGATGGCTGGCGGGGTACGGCGGGAGACTCTATTCCACGACGCTGAGCCTCCTTTCCCTGGAAGTCTATTACCGCTACCTTCCGATCTACGAGGGCGGGGAACTCGCGCCGCTGGTGGAGGAGAAGGACGCCTCCCCTCCCGACGCGGAGCAAGCGCTCCGAAGGGCGCTGGACGCCGGTCTCGCTTCCGGGAAGCGCTTGAAGGCGTTGAAGATGCTGGAGAACACCGGCGGGGCGCGCGCCCGGGCCGCCCTCGAGGAAGTACTGAAGGACCCGAACCCCGTCCTGCGATGGCAGGCGGCCCGGTCGCTGGGAAAGCGAGGCGAGACGGCGTCCGTGGCCGCCCTGCTCGAAGCGATGTCGAGGGAATCGGGCGACGACCTTCTTCCCACGTACCTCGGGGCCCTGGGATCGATCGGATCCGTCGAGGCCCTGGAATCCCTCGTCCCGTACCTCGATCACCCCGGGAGGCGGGTCCGATCCGAGGCATTGTGTGCCCTGCAAGCGGCCACCGGGAAGCGCTTCGGATACGACGCGGGGAAGTGGGCGGAGGTGGTCCGGAGCCTGGCCGAGGACCGCTGAGCCGGGAACACAGAGGTCCAAAGTCTGACGTTCAAGGTCCAATGTGTTTTCGGCTTTCGACTTGAGACCCACTCTGAGCTCTCGGGTTCCTCTGATCCCTCTGTGTTCCAGGACTTGCGTCACGTGCCGGCAAACGGTTCTCGCAGAAACACCCCAACCCCTCATCCGGCTCGCTTCGAGAAAGATCTGGAAGCGCGCGGGGAGGGAACTGTTAGAATACGGTTCTTTGTCGGCCCTGTCTTTTCCGCGAAGGATCGCGGAAGCAGGGGCCCCGGTGACGGAAGACGGACGGACAGGCAGGAGGTTTCATGAGCGAGGCCGAGCGGCGGATCGGGGTGTTCGTTTGTGATTGCGGGATGAACATCTCGGGAACGGTCGACTGCCAGGCGGTGGCGGACATGGCGGCGGATCTCGAGGATGTCGTGCACGTGGAGCGGAACAAGTACATGTGCAGCGACCCCGGTCAGACGCGGATCAAGGAGGCCATCGGGGAGCACAAGCTGGACCGCGTCGTGGTGGCGGCGTGTACGCCGCGGATCCACGAGCCCACGTTCCGGGCGTGCCTGACGGAGGCGGGCCTGAACCGCTACCTGGTGGAGATGGCGAACATCCGGGAGCATTGTTCCTTCGTTCACCACGGGGATCCCGAGGGGGCGACGATCAAGGCGAAGGATCTGGTGCGGGCCGCGGTGTCGCGGGCGAGACGCCTGGTGCCGCAGGAGGAGACGGAGATCCAGGTACACCCGGCCGCGCTGGTGGTGGGGGGCGGGGTGGCGGGGATGCAGGCCGCGCTGGATCTCGCGGACGGCGGGCACAAGGTCTACCTGGTCGAGAAGGAGCCTTCGATCGGAGGGCTGATGGCCCAGCTGGCCAAGACGTACCCCACCATGGACTGCCCGATATGAATACTCGGGCCGAAGATGCTGGATGTGCGTCAACATCCGAACATCGACCTCCTGACCTACTCCGAGATCGAATCCATCGGCGGGTACATCGGGAATTTCCGGGTGCGCGTCCGCCAGAAGGCCCGGTACGTGGACGAGAACGAATGCACGGCCTGCGCGGAGTGCGCGAAGGTCTGTCCGGTGCTGGTCCCGGACGAGTACCAGCAGGGATTCTCGACGCGGAAGGCCATCTACATCCCCTTCCCGCAGGCGGTCCCCTCCTCGTACGTGCTGGACATGGAGAACTGCCTGGGCAACAACCCGGTGGCCTGCGGGAAGTGCCTGGATGCCTGCGACAAGAAGTGCATCGACTATGACATGACGGACCGCCTGCACGACATCGAGGTGGGCGTGATCATCATGGCGACGGGGATGCAGGTCTACGATCCGACGCCGCTGGACGAGTTCGGCTACACCCGTTTCGACAACGTCCTGACGAGCCTCGAGTTCGAGCGCGTCGTCAGCGTCGGGGGGCCGACGGACGGCCATCTGGTGAGGCCGTCGGACCTGAAGATTCCCAAGCGGATCGGGTTCATCCAGTGCGTGGGGTCCCGTTCCAAGAAGCGGGGGAACCCCTACTGCAGCAACTTCTGCTGCATGAACACGGTCAAGGACACGCTGATCCTCAAGGACCACTACCCGGACGTGCAGAGCACGGTGTTCTACATGGACATGCGCACGTTTGGACGGGGCTTCGAGGAGATGTTCCAGCGCAGCAAGGAGGAGGGGGTCCGGTATCTTCGGGGCATTCCGGGTGAGATCCGGGAGGATCCGAAGACCCGGAACCTGATCGTGCGGGTGGAGAACACGACCACGGGCCGGATGGAGACGATCGAGCTGGACATGCTCGTTCTGGCGGTGGGAGCGGTGCCGAACGTGGATGGCAAGGCGGTGGCCCAGATGCTCTCGCTGTCCCGCGCCGAGGACGGTTTCTATCTGGAGTCCCACCCCAAGTTGAAGCCGGTCGACGCGACCGTCCGCGGCGTATTCCTGGCGGGGTGCGCGGAATCGCCCAAGGACGTGAAGGATTCGGTGACGCAGGCGAGCGCCACGGCGGCGCGGGCAGGCGTTCTTCTGAATTCGGGCAAGGTCTCCATCGAGGCCATCACGGCGTCCATCGACGAGGAGCGGTGCACGTTCTGCGGGCTGTGCGCCCGGGTCTGCCCCTACAACGCCATCGTGCCGCCGAGCAAGAAGGACGGCGTCTATCCCCAGGTCATCGAGGCCGCCTGCGCCGGCTGCGGGGCCTGTTCGGCGGAGTGCCGCTTCGACGCCATCACCATGCGGCACTTCAACGACGAGCAAATCTTCTCCCAGGTCGACGCGCTTCTCTCCGAGCAGGCCGAGGACAAGGTCCTCACGTTCGCCTGCAACTGGTGCTCCTTCGCTGGCGGGGACACGGCGGGCACGTCGAGGCTCCAGTTCCCCTCCTCCTCGAGGATCATCCGGACCATGTGCTCCGCCCGCGTGGACGAGAAGTTCGTGTTGCGGGCCTTCGCGCGGGGCGCCCCCATCGTCCTGGTCTCGGGCTGCCACTTCTCCGACTGCCACTACGTCACGGCCGTCACCTGGACCCAGAAACGCGTGGAGAAGCTCTGGACCAAGATGGAAAAGCTGGGCATCCGTCCCGAACGCCTCCAGCTGGAGTGGATCTCGTCGGCCGAGGGTCAGAAGTTCGCCCAGGTCATGCGCGAGGTCGAAGAATTGCGCAAGACCGTCACGCCCGAGGAGATCGAAGAGACCCGGCGCATCCTGGCGGGCCATCTCGAGCCCGCCGGGGCCAAGGCGTAGATGTCGAAGGTCGGGATCCCAAAGCAGCGAAGCCGCAGCCAAAACGGCCAAACAGCCGGATACGGCCGTCTTTCGATCCTGATGGACCTGATTTCTTTTCTGATCTACATGATCTTGACTGGAGGGCCATTCCTATCCAGAAAGAATCATGTTGATCAGCAAGAGATCATGCGAATCAGGCTCAAGAAAACACCGCAGCACCGGCAGTGATCTCGCGAAAACGACCTTTCGATGTGTAAGGGGCCGAACGCCTCCGCGCCTCCGTGGGCTACGCGTCCCAGGTGTCCGCGTCGTCCCCCTCCTCCGGCCGGGTGCGAAAGGTCTTCCTGACGGCCGGCGGAATGGGAACGGGCCGTCCGGCGGGGCTGGTGAAGACCATGGTGGCCTCGGCCTCGAGGACGCGTTCCGTGTCCTTCGCGCTGATCACCCGTTGCCCGAACTGCAGGCTCGTCTGCCCCATGCGGGCCACGCGCGTCTCGACGATGGCCTCGTCCCCCCAGGCCATGGAGGCCTTGTAGTCCACGTTCAGGTGGGCCATGACCAGCGAGGCGCCTTCCTGGAGGAACTTGAGGAAGGAGAAGCCCTGCTCCCGAAGAAGCCTCTCGCGCCCCTCCTCCAGCCACTGCAGGAAGACGGTGTGGTTCACGTGGCCGTAGGCATCGAGATCGAAGATGCGCACCCGGTGCCGCCAGCGGTTGAGGGGGAAATCGGGATTCATGGCTTGTACCAGGGGATGAGGTTTCGGACCTCCGGCGGGAGGTGTTTCCGGTATTCGGGAAATTCGTTGAGGCCGACGTAGCCCAGGGCGAGGGCCGCGAGGAGCAAGGCCAGAAGGGCGAGCAGGACCATCTTGCCCCGGCCGAGTCCGTAGCCTCCCTCGAAGGCTTCCGAGAGGACGAGGGGCCTCTTGTCCCGCAGGTTGACCGGTCGTTTTCCGGCCCGGACGCGTTTGAGGTCCTCGACCGCCTCGGAAGGTTTCTGGTAGCGCCGCTTGGGGTCGGTCCTGAGGAGGCCGGCGACGACGGCCTGGAAACGGCGCGCCTTGATGCGGAAGAGATCCCGGGTGACCTTGCCGGAGAGGGGGGCGAGGGGCTTTCGTTCCCGGCTGATGGCGTTGAGGAATTTGAGGTGGACCTTTTCCCTGGGGCTGACGTCGCTCCGAACGGGATTGGGGGAGCCGCCCGTCCACCAGAAGTAGATGGTGGCCCCGAGGCAGTAGAGGTCGGCGCGGATGTCCGCGGCCGCGGGGTTCTGGGCCTGTTCCGGTGCGATGAACTCGGGCGTGCCGAGCAGCACGCAGGAGGAAGCCGTGAGGAAGGTGAAGACGTCGTTGAACTCCCTCAGTTTCATCAGGCCGAAATCCGTCACCTTGGGGTGGACTTCCCGCCGGCCCCGGCCCAGCAGGATGTTTTCGGGCTTGATGTCGCGGTGGATGGCGCCCTTCTTGTCGATGTATTCCAGGACCTGGGCCACCTTGTAGCTCGCCTCGATGAGCTGGTCGAGGGAGAGAGACGTGCGGATCTTGGACAGCGGGACCGGGTCCTTGATCAGTTCCATCACGCGGAAGATGCGGTTTCCCACCGTCTTGCCTTCCGCGAAGGTGTAGACGATGTTGGGGTGGTGCATGCCGATGGTGAAGGCCTCGCGCTTGGCCCGGGGGACGTTGGTGATGCTCTCGTAGGAGATCTTCACGGCGCAGCGCCCCCCCGAGAAGTAGTGGTTCTTCCGCAGGAACGCCGTCATCTCCTTCTTGACCTTGCTGCTTCCGATGTTGGAGGCTTCCCGGGCGGCGCGCCGGGCGAACTCGAGCGCCTGGCCCAGCGAGCCGCCCTCCTCGTCCATCAGCTCGTGGGCCCGCCGCGGGATCCAGAACTGGGAGAAATCCTCCAGGCGGTCGAAATCGATCACCCCCGAGAACACCATGTACTGCCCGCCGGCCCCGATGAAACTGTCGATCTTCACGAAGGATTCCGTGCCGCTGGTGCGGATATAGCCCTCGTCGTCGCAGACCTTCTGGGAGATGGCGGAAATACGGTCGGCGAGGGTGTCGACCTCCATCTCGTTCTCGGAGGTATCCCAGCCGGCACCCGACAGCTGGGCGGAGACGCGATCCTTGATGGACTCGAGGTCGATGGTCGGGCTGGTTCTCATACCCTCCCCACGATGGTTTCCGTCGGCGGCGCCTCGGGGCGTTGCCGTGGAAGAAGCTTACGGCCCTCAGCGCCCGGGGTCAAGATCCGGTCCCAGCGAGGCTTTCGCGGTGCGGGCAAGTCACGGCCCTCTTTTCCTTTTCCGATCCCCGCATTCACGAAATGAATGCGGGGATGGGGAGGAGGGTCATGGTTTCCTGGCCGGCGCGGTCTCCCGGCGGGAGACGCGCTCCCAGGCGAGCAGGACGGGGCTGGCGATGAAGGCCGAGGAGTACGTTCCCACGATGACGCCGAGGAGGAGGGTGAACGAGAACCCGTGGATGATGCTTCCGCCGAGGATGAACAGGGAGAGGACCACGAGGAAGGTGGTGCTGGACGTGAGCAGGGTCCGGCTCAGCGTCTGGTTGATCGAGAGGTTCACGACCTCGCGGAACGGCAGTTTCTCCCCGCTGTTGAGGTTCTCGCGGATGCGGTCGAAGACGACGATCGTATCGTTGAGGGAATACCCGATGATGGTCAGGAAGGCCGCCAGGATCTGGAGGTCGATCTTCACCTCGATGAGCCCGGTCTCGGCCAGGATCGCCAGCGCGCCCATGGTGAAGAGGACGTCGTGGGCCAGGGCCACGATGGCCGCGAATCCGTAGCGGGCACGGTAGCCCATCTCGCGGACGAAGTTGAAGAGCCCCGAGCCATGGAACTGGGCGGGCATGCTGCCCACCTGGAACCGGATGGCCACGTAGATCACGATGGCGATGAGGGAGAAGAGGATCGCCAGAATCCCCTTCTCCACCAGCTCCGAGGCCACGATGGGGCTGATGCCCTGGCTCCGGGATACGGGTTCCGAGAGGTTGGAGGAGATCTTCTCCTTCTTGATGGCCTCCCTCAGGGTCGTTTTCCAGAGGTCCAGGCGCTTGTCCCAGGGATTCGCCTCGTCGCCTTCCGTCCAGAAATCCTCGGCGGTGAGGTGGAACGTCTCGCTCTCGGGGGCGTCCCTGCCGGGTTCGATCTTCACCCGGGGGAAGCTCCGGGAGGATTCGCCCCCCTGGTCCGGGAAGAAGGCGTCGTGGACCTCGGCGGGCGGGACCGGTTCGATGAAATTGACGGTGAGAGAGAGGTCGGCGTAGCGGCGGATCTTGGGGCTTCGCTTGGGAAAGTCCCCCTCGACCTCGACGTATTCCAGGGTCTCGATCTTCCGCCGGGCGGTCTCCAGGAAGGGCTGGAGTCGGTCCCGGATGTTGCCCCACCCTTCGGGGAAGTCGATCCGGGCGCTCTTGAACTCGAATTCGCTGCTGATGGTCCTTCCGGGATCGGTGGATTTCAACGTGCCGGGAAGCCCCGCGGGATCGTCGGGGGAGAGGGCGCCGGGGAGCGCCTCCTGGAAAGCCTCCAGGAGCGGCGGCGTCAGGTCGACGAGGCGGATCTCGTTCTTCAGCGCGAACTGGAACTGGAACTCGAAGCGCTTGTTGTCGACGTCGGGGACGCCCTTCGCGGATTCGAACGGACCGGGGACGAGGCTTCCCGCGAAGATCGTCTTGATCTCCTCCCGGACGACGTCGGGCTTGTTGCCGAAGCTCGTTCGGATCTCGAAACGGTGGGCCTGCTCGCGGGCGCCGAGCTCGAAGTCCCACAATTCCTGGATCTCGGCGGTCGCGTAGGGACGGACCGGCCCCCCCTCCGACTCGCGCGTGAAGGTGGTCACTTCCTTTCGGACCTTCGAGATGGGCAGGGCGCTTTTCAGGTTGAAATCCACCACCGTGCCCTCGCGGAAGTCGATGCCCAGGTTCCGCTCCCCCCGGTAGGAGAAAACCAGCACGCCAGCCGCGACGGCCAGCACCGAGAATGTCACGGCCTTGCCGGCCTGTCCCGTGATGTTGAACCGGGGATTCTTCAGCAGCTGGAACATGCGGAACTCGGTGACGATCCGCCCCAGCAGAAGGAGCTCGAAGATCACGCGCGTGACGAAGATGGCCGTGAACATGCTGGCCAGGATGCCGATGGAAAGCGTCACGGCGAAGCCGCGCACCGGCCCCGTCCCCACGAGCCAGAGAATCGCGGCCGTGATGAGGGTGGTGACGTTGGCGTCCACGATCGTCACGAAGGCGCGCTCGTAGCCGTTCTTCAGCGACTGGTGCAGGGTCTTCCCCTTGGCCTTCTCCTCGCGGATCCGCTCGAAGATGAGGATGTTGGCGTCCACCGCCATCCCCACCGTGAGCAGGATGCCCGCAATGCCGGGAAGCGTCATGGTGGCGCTCAACAGGTTCATGGCGCCCAGGATCAACACCAGGTTCAGGCAGAGGGCGAAGTTCGCCACCATCCCCGAGCCGAGGTAGTAGACCGCCATGAAGATCAGGACCAGGACGCCTGCGATGAGGATGGCCCGGAATCCCTTCTGGATCGAGTCCGTCCCGAGACCCGGCCCCACGTGGTTGATTTCCTCGAAGGTCACCCCCACGGGCAGATACCCCGAGTTCAGCACCGTGATCAGGCGCTCCTGCTCGTCCTTCTCGAACCCCGTCTCGCCGCCCGTGATGATCCCCGAACTCGAGATCGTGGAACGGATGACCGGCGCCGAGACGACCTCGTCGTCCAGGATGATGGCCAGCTTCCGGCCGTTCCCCATCCCCAGGGCGTCCTCGGAATTGTTGCTCGTGAGCTCCCGGAACAGATCCTGCGCGACCAGCCGGATCTCGAATCCCACCGCCGGGAATCCCGCTTCGTCGGTGGACCGGTTCGCCTTCTTGATGATGTCGCCGCCCAGGTTGTACCCGTCGTCGATCATCACCAGATCTTTGTCTTCCTCCCGGTACTTGTAGTCGAGCCACTCGTAGTTCGGGGGAGGCGTCCGGCCCTCGTACTCGCGGGCGAGGTTGTCCGTGGCGCACAGGCGGAACTTCAGATGACCCGGCTGCTCGACCAGATTGCGGACCTTCTCCGTTTCCACCTGGTCCGCCCCCGGCATCTGGATGAGGATCCGGTCCTTCCCCTGCTTCTGGATCTTGATCTGCTTGATGCCTTCCGGATCGATGCGCACCTTGATGATCCGGATGATCTCCAGCGCAAGGTCACGGCCCTCGTACTTGTCCTTCTCCTCCGGGGGCGGCTCCTGCACGCGGTACAGCAGCTCCGTCCCCCCCTGCAGATCCAGCCCGTAGCGCATCGTCCCCTTGAACAGGGGACGGTCCCAGGGAATGGCGAAGAACAGACCGATCGCGACCGTCAGCGCGACCACGATCACTTTCCAACGAAGGTCTTTATCCATCTACGTCTCGCCTTTATTCTCGTCCTTCTTCTCCGTTCCCGGGGCGAGCCCGGAAATCGTGTTCAGGAGGACCTTGATGCGGATGTCCTTGTTGTCGTCGATCCTCAGCACCACCCAGGGCTCCTTCCGCTGGATCACCGTACCCATCACCCCCCCCTGCGTCACCACCTTGTCGTTCTTCTTCAGCGCCTTCAGCATGGCCTGGCGGTCCTTCTCCCGCTTCATCTGGGGACGAATGAGAAGAAGATAGAAGATCACCAGAATCGCGGCGAAGGGAGCCAGCTGGATGATGAGATTTCCCGCCCCTCCCCCTTTTCCACCCTCCAGGATCGTGAACGCGAAGATGCCGGGCATGAAAGCCCTCCCCGAAGAAAGCGAACACCCCGGAACGCCGCGCACGACCCGTCCGGTCCCGCGCGCATCCCGGCGGCTATAAAGTGCGAGATTATACCGGTTTACCGTTTCATTGCAAAGCGGAAAGTCCAGGAGCCCTTCGCGCTGTCACCGGATACAGATTCCAGATTTCAGCCGGAGGAGCTCGCGGATCAGATGATACGGTCGACGGTGCACGGCGCCGTTCCGTAGGGAAGGCTACAACTTGCTGACACCGCGAAAGCCTCCGGCTGGACCCGCCGTGACCCGGCGCGCCGGAAACGCTATCATGTCTTTGAATCCCTTCTCGAGCTCGGAACCTCATGGACGTTCTTCACCCGCTCTGGCTGCTCCTCCTCGTGCCCTTGCTCGGCGGCGTCGCCCTCTGGGCACGGAGGGAGCCCCGCACCCTCCGACGGCTCCTCGCCGCTTCCGCCGCCCTCCTTCTCGGTCTCGGAAGCGCCGGGTTCGCCTTCCGAAAGACGGAAACGGGTCGAAAACACGTTCTCGTGGTCGATCGCTCCGGCAGCGTCCTCCCCTTCGCCTCCCGGGCGGACCTCGAGAAAATCGTGAGCCGCCACGCCCGCAAGTTCGGGAAGGAGGACCGGATCGGCCTCGTCCTCTTCGGCGAAAACGCCTTCGTCGCCCAGAGCCTCGCGCCGCCCCGGGCGCTCGAGAACCTCGACCTCGGCGGCTACGTCGTCGGCAAGGACGCCACGGACATCGAGGCCGCCCTCTCCCTCGCCTCCTCCCTCCTCCCCGCCTCCGGCCACGGCGAGATCCTCCTGATCAGTGATGGAAGGGAAAACGCCGGTTGCGCCTCCCGGGGCCGGTGGAACGCCCTCGCCCGCGGCGTCCGCCTGCACGCCGCCCCCGTCGGCGGCGTCCCCGGCGGCGACTTCGCCGTGCGATCCCTCGAGGGACCGGCCCTCGTCTCCCCCGCGGATCCCTTCACGCTGGTCGCCCGGGTCGTGTCCTGGTCCGGCGGAAAAGCCTCCATCGCCTTCCGGGACGGCGCCGGGCGTCTCCTCGCCCCGCCCCGTACGGCCGACTTCCTTCCCGGAGAAACCCGCGCCTTCCGGGAAACCCTGGTCCCGGCCGGAACCGGCGAACCGCTGTACACCGTCGAGGTCTCCCCCGAGGTCGGGCGGGACCCCTTTCCCGGGAACGACCGCGCCGAAACCGTCGTGCGCGTGGCCGGCGAACGGCGCGTCCTCTACGTTTCCTCCGATCCCCGGGGCCGGATCTTCGGACGCCTGCTCGAGAGGATCGGGGGCCTCACGTGCCGGAAGGTCAAGCCCTTCCGGCTGGGGCCGCATCCCCGGCTGGAGGGCTGGGATCTCGTGGTTCTCGACGGCGTGAGCGCCGAGGACCTCGGGGAGGGGCGGATGGAGGCGATCGAGTCTTTCGTCCGGGACGCGGGCGGCGGGCTGATCCTCCTCGGAGGCCCGGCAGGGTTCGGGCTGGGCGGGTACTTCGATACGCCCGTGGAGGCCGCCTCCCCCCTGCGGTGCGACCCGGAGGAAAAGGCGTCCCTCGCCCTCGTCCTTCTGCTGGATGCGTCGGGAAGCATGAACCGGGAGGTGGCGCGGGACCGGACGAAGTTCCACCAGGCCCAGGCGGCGACGGGCAAGCTGATGGAAAAGCTGCGCCCGGGGGATTTTCTGGCCGTCGTCCCCTTCAGCGGGGCGCCGCTTCTGGATCCGTGCCTGAAGACGGTGGTGGGAGACGAGCCTCCCGACGCCGTGGGAAGAGCGCTTCTGGGTGTGGAGCCGTCCGGGTCCACCTCGATCCTGAACGCCCTGTCGGCGGCCCGCGTTCTCCTGGAGGGGCGGGAGGAGGAAAGGAAACACGTCCTCCTGTTCTCGGACGGCGTCGAGACCGTCCGCGCGGACCGGCGTGCATACCGGGCCCTCCGGCGCTGGTGGAAGGCGAACAAGGTGACTGTCTCGGCGGCGGTCACCGCGGCCGCGCTCACGCCGGCCGTTCGCGACTTCTTCGTCGAGGACATCGTCCACCAGGGCAAGATATACCGGGTGGATCAGTTCGCCCTCTTGCCGCGGGATTTCGTGGAGGACGTGACCCGGGCCCGCGGACGGCTCGAGAAATCGGGCGCCTTCGACCCGTCTCCCGGACGGTTCCCTTCCGACGTTTCGGCTCGCGAGACGCCCGCCGTGGCCGTGTTCGTGAGAACCGGACGGAAGGAGAAGGGGGCGTTGTGCGCCTACACGGTGGGGGAGAAGCGGCGGCCGCTGCTGGCTTGGTGGCGGTACGGACTCGGCCGCGCCGTGGGCTTCACCTCCTCGCTGGAAGAGGACTGGGCGCCGGCGTGGCGGAAGTGGGGAAGGCCCTCGGGGAGCGCGACGGCAGAAGGTCTTCTCGCCTTCTGGGAGGCCTGGATCCGGTGGGCGTCGGGGGAGGCGGGGAACGCCGCGGTGCGGCTCGTACGGGCCGGCGGCGGCCTGGAGATCCGGGTGCGCCTGGCCGGGAAGGGGGGCGCCCGGGACGGATTGGCGTTGAAGGCGCAGCTGATCTCCCGCGGCGCTTCCGTGGCCGAGACCTCGCTGCAGCAGGTGGGGCCGGGGCTCTACGGCGGAACGTTCGATACGCCGGGGCGGGAGTACGTGCGCGCCGTCGTGGTCCGGGAAGGCGGCGGCCCGCCGGTGGGGGAAGGCGGGATCTTCATCGGGGCCTCGAAGGAGATGGGCGTCCTGGGTCCGAACGAGGACCGCCTGCGCGCGCTGACCGGTGGGGGTGGGACCGTTTGGTCGGATCCGGCGCTCTTCACGCCCGGGCCGGGTGTGCCGCAACGGGCGGGGTTCGAGGAGGTGGGCTGGGTCCTTTTCGCGGCGGCGGCGTTCTGTTTCGCGGCGTTCACGTTTACGCGGCCGGCGGGGGGAAGGGGGAAAGAGTGAATGGGGCATGATGGATTCCACCGCCGAGATCGCGGAGGTCGCAGAGAGGTCCGGAGGGAATCGTCCCCCTTCGATCCTCTGCGTCCTCTGCGTCCTCGGCGGTGAGCGTCCTCACGGTGTGATTGCGGCTTCGCCGTTTTCGGGATTTGGGGAGGGTTCGAGATGACTGATCTGACGTACGTGACGGCGGGGGAATCCCACGGCAAGGGGATCCTGGCGCTGATCGAGGGGTTGCCGGCGGGTCTCGAGATCGATTTCACGTCGGTGAACGAGACGCTGGCGATGCGGCAGAAGGGGTACGGCCGCGGCGGGCGGCAGAAGATCGAATCGGACCGGGCGGAAGCGCTGTCGGGGATGAAGGGGGGCAGGACGCTGGGGACCCCGCTTGCGCTCTGGGTCGCGAACCGGGACGCGAAGCTGGAGACGCTTCCGCGGGTCCGGGCGCCGCGGCCGGGGCATGCGGACCTGGCGGGTTGCCTGAAGACGGGCTCGAAGGACGCCCGCGACATCCTGGAGCGGTCCAGCGCGCGCGAGACGGCGGGACGGACGGCGGCGGGGGCGGTGGCGGCGCAGCTGATCGGGACGCTGGGTGTGAATGTGTTCGCGCACGTGACGTCGCTGGGGGAGGCGAAGTCACCCCGGACCCCCGTGAAGCAGGTGACGCCGGCACTCATCGAGACACGGGAGGGATCGCCGGTCCGTTGTCTCGACGATGCGTCGTCCCGGGAGATGATGCGAGCGGTGGACCGGGCGGGAGAGGGGGGGGACAGCCTGGGTGGCGTGGTGGAGGCGGTGGCTGTGGGGGCGGTGCCGGGGGTGGGAGGCTTCGACCGCTGGGAAAACCGGCTGGACGCCCGCATCGCGGCGGCGATGATGGGGATTCCGGCGGTGAAGGGCGTGGAGATCGGGCTGGGTTTCTCCGCGTCGGAGAAGCCGGGCCGCGATGTTCACGACGAGATCCACTTCAATCCTGCGCTGGTGGCGGATGGGAAGCCGCACGGGTTCTTCCGGGCCAGCAACCGCGCGGGGGGGCTGGAAGGGGGCATGACGAACGGGGAGGCGGTCGTCGTCCGGGTGGCTCTGAAGCCGATTCCCACGCTGAAGAAGCCCCTGAAAACGGTGGACCTGGACACGGGCCGCGGCATGGAGGCGGCGGCGGAGCGCTCGGACGTCTGCGCGGTCCCCTCGGCGGCGATCATCGTGGAGGCCGTGCTCGCCTTCGAGATGGCCCGCGCGTACCGCGAGAAATTCGGGGGCGATTCGACGGACGAGATGCAGCGGAACTACAGGGCGTACGTGGAATCCCTACGGGGATTCATTCCGTAGGGGGAGGGATGGGCGAAAACGAAGCGATCCGCAGGAAGACGCGGCGGCGCTGGGTCCGGGCGCTCGGGTTCTTTCTTCTCGCCGCGTCGATCCTCTGCGGGACCTATCTCTACTGGTATCTTTTCCACATTCCCTCGGAGATCCTCACCGCCGTCCGCGCCGGGAAGGCCGACGACGTGGAGGCCGGGACCGCGGACGTCCCCTCCGTGATCCGGAACCATTTCCATCGCGCCGTTCCGGACCTTCTGGACGCGCTCTACGTGGAGGACGAACAGGCGGCCGCCTTCGCGTTTCTGGTGCTTCGCAAGAAGGGCGTGGAAGGGGGGGCGCTTCGCCGGCGGTTCCGCCCCGACGAAAAGGGCGAGGGTCCGTTGCGCGCGGCCCTGCTCCTCGAATGGGAGGAGGCTCCCGGCGAGCCCGAGACCCTGGGGTTCCCGGACGCCTTCCTGGCGCGATACCTGCGCTGGAAGGCCACGCTCCGCTCCGGGCCCTTCGCGCTTTCCATGGACCACCGGCTGGAAGCCTTCCGCGCCCTTCTCCGGCACCCGACGGCGGACGGCGTCGGTTTCCTGCTCGAGACGCTCGAGGATCCCGCGGTGCCCGCTTCCCAGAAATCGGCCATGGCGGTCCTGATCGCGCACCAACCCGCGGTGAAGAAGGCCTTCGACATCCTGGTCAAGCAAGGCGTACGCGTGGAGATGCTCCTTCGGGCGTTGAAGCGGCACAAGGCGCCCTGGAAGACCGGGATCATGAAGAGGGCGCTTTGCATGAAGGATCCCATGACCGTGCAGCAGGCGCTCGACTACTTCATCCTCCACCCGGACGAGGGCGGGGGAGAGGCCCTGAAGGCGTTCTTCGCATCTCCACGCACGGACATCGACGCCCGCGTGGACATCGCCGTCTCGTATCTGTCCCGGGGATTTTCCTGGACGCCCGGCTGGATCCAGGAGGGGATCGCGCGCTGGCCGGAGGCGGAAGTGGTCTACGTGCTCGGGCAGATCGGCGATGCCCGGGCCCGGATCCGTCTGGCGTCGGTGGAGCCTCTCCTGGTCTGGGCCGCCTCCCGGGGCGGGGGCCGGATCCCTTCCGCCGCGCTTCGCGCCTGGGTCGAGCTGGAGGGGCGGCCGGGGGCTCCCACCTTCGGGTGGGGGCGGTTCCGGCCGGGTCCGAACCTCTCCGAGACCTTCGAGATTCCCCGGCAACCGCTCGTGGACAAGACCTACGCCTTCCGGAGGCGGTGGACGCACGCGGTCCGCACCGCCTTTCGGATCTTCGAGGCGACGGGCCGGGTGACCGCCAAGAAGGACCTCATGGAGGAGGCGGCGGGCGTCATGGCGGCGTATCTGGACGGGCATCCTCCGGAGATGGAGCGGGACCCGACGCTCCGCCGGCGCATGGCGGGCTTTCTGGGAGCCCTCCTGGAGCGTCATGGATCGGTGCTCGACGACCGGGGCCGGATCGAGGCGACGCTTCTCGGGATCGTCCGGCGGAAGGCGGAGACGGAACGAACGCGCCTGGAGGCCGCCTTCCATCTCGCCCTCGGCGGCGTCGTGGAAGCCGACGTGGTAGCGGCGCTCGCCGGGGGGATGCGCACCGGTCCGCCTTCGTTGCGCTACGCGTGCGCGGCCGCGCTGGGGCACCTGGAAGGGAGAGGAACGTCGCGGCAGGGATCGCGAGATGCCCGGGCCCTCTTGTTCGAGGCCCTCGAAGGCCGGGACCCCCTGGCCTTCTACCTGGCCGCGCGGGAGACGCCGAACGTCCCCGCCGGCTGGATGTCGCAGACGGCGCGGCGGATCGCAACGCGTCGGAGAACGGCCGACGCGCCGGTCCGGACCGTGGCCGACGTCGCGGACGCGGCGCTCCGGTTTCTTGTCTGCGACGCCCTCGGGAGCGCCTCGCCCGCGGCCGCGTGGCTCGCGAAGGACGAGATCCCGGGCGGCCTGACGACGGTCTGGGCGGAGCGGGCGGGGATCCCTCCCGATCCGTCGGGCGGCCCGGACGTCTTGCGCCGGCTGGCGGGCGTCCTGGAAACGACCGGGAATCCCCTGGAACGCCTGCGGGCCGCTTCGCTCCTCTTGCGCCTTTGGACCGGCCGTCGCTTCGGGTTCGATCCGATGCTGGGGACGCGCCATCACGCCGCGGAGATCGCGAAGCGGTGGAAGGCATGGCTGGCGGAAACCGGGGAGCGGCTCGCCTGGGACCCCGCGGCGGGGCGGTTCCGGGTCCGCTGAGGGAGCGAAATCATTCTCCCGGCTTTTTCTTGAAGGCGGTGAGTTCCTCGGATTTCACCATCGGCAGGCGGACGGGGATCATGGGCTCGAAGCCGTAGTCCTTGGCGCCCTTGAACGCCTGGAAGCAGGTGTGGCCCCGGGGATGTTTCCAGAATTCCCGGGGGAGGCCCTGAACGGGCAGGTAGTCGCTGTTGAGCCGCGAGTGCTTCTTGACCATGGCCGTCTTGAAGTCGCGGACGCCCTCCGGATCGATGTCGGGCCGGGTGAGGGAGAAGAAGACGTTTTCCGGGACGGGGGCGCCGCAGACGGGACAGATGTGAAGGAGGATCAGGGCGGCCGTTTCGAGCGCGTACCGGCCGAGGAGGATGTCCTCGCCGGGTTCGCGGCCGGCCAGGATCGTCCGGCCGTTCCCGAGGACCACGCCTTGGGGCGCGGGGCCGAGATCCAGATCCTTCACGTAGTTGAATTCGAACCGCGTCTTCTCGTATTTCCCGGAGTCGCGGTTGTAGAGGATGACGCGCGGGTAGACCACCTGTTCGATGTATCCCACTTTTCGCTCGTTCGGGGGAAGGCCGACGATGACCGCGCGCAGGGCGTACTCCGTGTCGTCGGCGTAGTCCTCGAGGGTGCGGGCCAGCATCTCGAAGCGGTCGCCCTCCGGATCGCCCTGGACCCGCATGCCCTTTTGCATCTCGTAGAGGTGGTCGCGGTATCTCGACTCGATGAGCGATTTTTCGTAGGACGTGGGCCCGTAGGACGCCCCGCTCTGGACCGTCTCCACGCCGTAGGGCGTTTCGGCGCATCCCCCGGCGAGGAGGGCGAGGGCGCCCAGAAACAACCACGCGGTCGACCGTCCCATGCCTGTGCCTTTCAAGATCTCCCGGGCCCAGGCGGCGCGCCCGGGCCGCGTTCCGGGGGAACCCGGATACTCTACCAAAGGAGGAAGCAGGAAACAACCAGGAGCCAGCCGAGCCGTTCGCGGTGCATGCAAGTCACTCTCCTCCCGGCACCCGTTTCAGTGTTGCGGGCTGGAAGCCCGCGATCCGCGCTGCCAGAGCGGGCAAGTTTATCACTCGTGTATGCCGCTGGAACGACCGCAGTTTCCTGGCTCGCCGGGAGGCTCGCCCTCCAATCCGAACCGATAAGTTTGGTTGGGGGCGTGGTTGCGTTTGTGACGCGTTGCCTTCCGGCGCATTCGACATTCGCGCTTCGAGCTTGTACCTTCTTCTCCGGCATCCACGGACTTCTTGAAGACGGATCGGAATGGATTTCAAGGCGTTTTTCGGCCCTGCCGGGCCGGTGGCCAGGAAGCTCCCGGGCTACGAGCCGCGCGAAGAGCAGGTCCGCATGGCGGACGCCGTCGGCAAAGCCTTCCGCGACCACCGCCGCCTCATGGTGGAAGCCGCCTGCGGCGTGGGGAAGTCCTTCGCCTATCTCGTGCCGGCCGCGCACCACGCCCTGGACTCCGGCCGGCAGGTGGTGCTGTCCACCCACACGATCAGCCTGCAGGAGCAGCTGGTCGAAAAGGACATCCCCTTCATCCAGGAGGCGTTTCCCTCTTCGTTCACGGCGGTGCTGGCCAAGGGGCGGAGCAACTACCTCTGCCGGCGCCGCCTCGCCCTCGCCGTGCGCGAGGCTTCCGGCCTGCTCCAGCCCGACGCCGTCACGGAGCTGATGCGCATCCGGGCGTGGGCGATGCGCACGCGCGACGGGTCCCTCGCCGACCTCGACCCGCCCCCCGCCCCCGACGTCTGGAACCTCGTCTGCTCCGACAACGTCTCCTGCCAGGGAATGCAGTGCCCGCGGCGGGGCGAGTGCTTCTTCCAGAAGGCGCGGCAACGGATCGGCAAGGCCGACCTCGTCGTCACGAACCACGCCCTGCTCATGGCCGACCTCAGCGTCAAGATCGCCGGCGGCAAGGTACTTCCCGCGTTCAAGGACCTCGTCATCGACGAGGCCCACGCCCTGGAACGGTCCGCCGGCGACCGCCTGGGCGCCGATCTCACCGACGTCGGCGTCACCCGCCTTGTGAACCGCCTCCTCCACCCCCGCACCGGCAAGGGGCTTCTGGAGGGGCGCAGCTTCCCGGGCGTGATCAAGCGCATGGAGGCGGTCCGCAGGGGATCCGATACGTTCTTCGACGCCCTCGCGGGGTGGGCCGAGGGGGGGCAAGCCCCCGACAACCTGCGCATCCGAAGGCCGGGCATCGTCGACGACACGCTCTCCGCCCCCCTGGATGCGCTGGCCGCGGCGCTTTCGGACGTCCATCTCCCCGGCGCGGATTCCGACCTCCTCTTCGAGATCAGCGCCGTCGCCAGACGCTGCGCCGAGATGTCGGTGGCGGTGCAGGACATCCTGGATCTGTCCCCGCCCGACTACGCCTTCTGGGCGGAGAAGATGCCCCGTCGCCGCGAGCCGCGCTACCGCCTGAAGGCCTCCCCCATCCGCGTGGGGGACATCCTCGGGCCCTGCCTCTTCGACGTCCTCGACGGCGCGGTGCTGACCAGCGCGACGCTTGCCGTGGGGGAGAGGGATCCCTTCCGCCACTTCGCCGACCGCCTCGGCGTCCAAAACCCCGACGGCGTCCTCCTGGGTTCCCCCTTCGACTTCCGGCGCCAGGCCCGGCTGGTGGTCTTCCCCTCCATGCCGGATCCGCGGGACGACGCGTTCGCGGAGAAGACGGCGCGGGGAGTGGCGCACTACGCGCGGCGGTGGAAGGGGCGCGCCTTCGTTCTCTTCACGAGCTACCGGCTCATGCGTGAGGTCCGGGATCTGGCCTCCCCGGCCCTTCAGGAGGAAGGGCTGACCGTTCTCGTGCAGGGGGAGGGGCTCTCGCGGAGCGCCATGCTGGATCGGTTCCAGAAAGGGAAAGGGGTGGTGCTGTTCGGCACGGCCAGCTTCTGGGAAGGGGTGGACATCCGGGGCGAGGCCTTGAGCTGCGTGATCATCACGCGGCTTCCCTTCGCCGTGCCCGGGCACCCGCTGGTGGAGGCCCGTCTCGAGAAGATCGAGGAAGCGGGGGGGAACCCGTTCCTGGCGTACACGGTTCCGGAAGCCGTCATCAAGTTCAAGCAGGGCTTCGGCCGCCTGATCCGCTCGAAAGCCGACCGGGGCGAGGTGGTGGTCCTCGACCCGCGCATCCTGACCAAGCCCTACGGGCGCACGTTCCTCCGCTCGCTTCCGGACGTGCCGGTGGTGCACGGAGGGAGGGGAGGGGAAGGGGAAATCGGAAATCGGAAATAGGAAGAGAAGGATTTCAGTCAGAAGGGCTTGAATCTCCAGTCGCCCTTGGCTTTTTCCGGGTAGACCTCGAAGTACTGCTGAAGCCCGTTTTCCTGTGAACCTTCGTTCCGGGTCTTGTCCAGATCTGCCCCCCGGGTATGCATCACCTGTTTCTCTTCAGGAGGGTACTCGAACTCTCCGCCTTCTGCCCAGATGTGCACGTCCCCTGCATGGTTCGAAGGATCTTCAGCATCTCCTGGAGTGATCTCGATGCAGCATGCAATCCTGCGGGATTCAGCCGACCCATCATCATCGAGGTCTCTCTTGCCGACAAACGGGCAGATAAAGCGCAACGGAGATCTCTTGTCGTACCCCGGATGTCCGCCATCCTTTGCGGGTTTTCTCGCGGAAGAGTAAATTTGATTCTCGTCCACACCGATCCAGGTTCACCTGGACCCGTATCCGAAACCGTCCAACCTCTTCCAAAAGCGACTCCTTCCGATGCGATCATCAGCAAGGAAAAGGAAATGATTCCAAAGAGGAAAATCTTCATGGCCCCTATCTCCAATGTCCAGAAGACTATCGACGTTTCTACCTGTACGAGTTTTCCTTTTTTTCTTACTTCTATGATACCCCCCCCCCCC
>CAZDSO010000026.1:0-35490 GCA_964508045.1 uncultured Planctomycetia bacterium
CTGGTGCGCCGGAAGGTAGTAGGCCGCCTTGGCGGCGTCCGTCGCCACGGCGGAGAACCCCAGCGCCTTCAGGGGCGAGACGACGATGCACGTGTCGCAGACGATCCGGCCCCCGGCCCGGCGGATCGCCTCGCCGAGGCCCTCGGCCTCCGCCTGCCCGGACGTGTGCCGGGACGTCATAACCCACAGCGCCGTCTTCAACCGTCGTCCGTCGAGGGAGGCTGCGATCTCCCGGATGTCGGCGAGGGAGGCGTGGGGGCAACCGAAGGCCACGAGGTCCACGGGGCCCCGGCTCTCCGTTCCGGGAATCCGGAAGCCCGGCGACAGGTCGTCCACCACGAGGACGGGAAGGCCCGGATCCGGCACAAGCCCCTCGATCGCCTCGTGGGTGAAGCCGTCCGCGTGAAAGACGGCCACGGCGCCCAGGGCGCCCATGGAAGCGCCGAGGGCCTTGAGGCAGACCTCCTCGCGCCCCGCCGGAAGCGTGAGGCCCTCGAACCAGGGGACCCCTCCGCCGGCAGACCGTCCCGCCAGAACGCCCAGCGCTCCGGCGTCCGCCGGCCCGCGGACGGGGACGCGCACCTCCACGCGTAGAGTGGGTCGGCGGCCCTCGGGACGGTGGGGTCCGGCGGGGACGGTGCGGCCGGCGATCGCGGCCGCGAGGGATGCGGGTCCGCCTTCGCGCTGGGTGCGGGCGCCGAGCACGGCGTTGGCGAAGGCGACGGCGGAGGATTCGGCCCAGGCCAGGGCGTCGCCGGGGTCGGGACGGTAGCCGGCGTGGTAGGGAGCGCAGGAGAGGAGGGGATCGAATCCCATGGAGGCGAGACGATCGACGATCTCCCGCTGCTTGTTCACGAAGGCCTCCCCGGCGCCGAGTTCCTTCCACGCCACGAGGTCGATCCCGCCGGGGTTGAGGGTGGCGGGGACGGCGATCCGGCCGGTCCCTTCCGCAAGCGTCCGAAGGAAGTGGAGGCCCGCCTCGCCGATGTTCTTGTAGCTGATCCCCGAGACGTGGGCGAAGCGCACGGGTTGAAGCCGCCGGACGCCCTGGACCCGGGCGAGCGCCGAGAGGATCTCCATGGCCTTGGCCGCGCCCGGGCCCCGGGCCCCGGCGAGCATCTCCTTCTCGTCCGCGGTCAGTTCGATCGCATCCATCGGCGCGCTCCTTGCGAGGGCGGGGTCGCTCGCAGCATTCTCGAGGCAAGCGTAGAATACCGGGTTCTTGATTCATCGGGAAAGAGGAAACGGGCTCGGGCGGGGATTTTCGCGGAGTGGCCCGCTCTTTCCTTTTTCCGCCTTTTCTGCGAACCTGGAGGGGGTCCGCATCCCCCCGCATCTTCGGGTACTTTCTCGTCATGATTCGCGCCGTGGTCTTCGATCTCGACGGAACCTTGCTGGAGCAGGGGATCGACTTCCACGTCCTACGCGCCGAGATCGGCGTCCCGGAAGGCGGGGACATCCTCCACCACATCGACGGTCTTCCCGCCGAGGCCTCCCGGGAGGCGCGCCGGGTCGTGGAGATTCACGAGGAGAAGGCCGCCGCCTGCTCGTGTCTGATGCCGCATGCTTCCGAGGTCCTGGATTTTCTCTGCCGGGCCTCCCTGCCCGTCGGCGTCTTCACGCGCAATTCGAGGCGGTCCCTCGAAAAAGCGTGCCGGCGCCACGGCCTTGCCTTCCCGGCGGCCGTCTGCCGGGAGGACGCGCCGCCCAAGCCCGATCCCGCTCCCCTGCTCAGGATCGCCGGCGCGCTGGATCTTCCTCCCGCGTCCCTTCTCGTGGTCGGAGACTTCGCCTACGACACCGAGTCCGCCTTGCGGGCCGGGGCCGTGTCCGTCTTCCTGAGCCACGGCCGGCCGCCCCGCGCCCCCACCCGGTGCCATTTCGTCGTCGCCGCCCTGGCGGAGCTGCCTCCGCTCGTCTCGGCCCTCCGCGACGGGACACTCGTCCCGCCCGAACCCATGCTGGTGGGGGGCGACGCGCCATGATCGATCGCAACGCGCCCTGCAGATCGGCGGCCCTTGCGACCCTCGCGGCGGTCCTTGTCGCCGCGAGCGGCCTGGTCCAGGCGGGAGAAGGCCCGCCGCCGAAGGACGGGGACGCGTCGGCATCCAAGGCCCGGGAAGCCGAGGAGCCGGAGGAGAAGCGGGCACGGGTCTCCGCGTGGGGCCGGGACGTCCTCGATCGATGCGAGCGGATCGCCCTCGGCAAGGTGAGGAAACGGATCCAGCTTCCCACCGGCCTGACGAGCGTGTCCTTCGAGATCGAGGAGGCGATGTTCGGGCCGGGCGCGGAAGGCGAACGCATCCTCGTCGTGACTCCCGACCCCCGGTACTTCCGCCAGGAGGAGCGTCTGGTGCTCTTTCTGGTCCGGAAAGAGAGAGACCGGGCCTTCCATCCCCTGGACAAGATCGACATCGAGGCGTCCGGCGGCGAGGTCCGCCTCGCGGCGGTCCGCCGCTTCCTGGCGATCGAGGCCATGAAGGACCCCGAGGCCCGGCTGAAGGCGCTCAAGGAAATCCTCTTCGAGCATCTCCCCTCCCCGGACCGGTGGTGCCGGGAAAACGCCATCCGCGAGATCTACATCCTCACCGAACGCGAGCCCGAGTCGTTCACGGACAAGGAGGCCGAGCGGATCCGGACCGAAGCCCTCGCCCGGAAGAGAGACGATGCCGAGATCAACCTGCTCTACGCGCTGGGCCACCTCGAGGTCATCCCCCCCCTCCGCCGGGCCGTCCGCGAGGAAGGGGGCAAGGGCCTGGCGGAACTGGCGGCCTTGCTGGAGGAGAAGGGATGCCCGGCCCGGCGCATCCGCATTCGCGAGGACGTGATCTTCCAGCAGTACCGCGCGGAACCGGACCCGCGCCGGCGGGCGGCCATCGTCGGCGTGGCGGCGGACCTGCACCGTCCCCGGTTGTACGCCGGCGTGATCAAGGCGCTGTGGGACGGCCACATCCTCGTCCGCCTGGAGGCCGTGCGCGGGCTGAGGCGCTACGGGTCGCCGCGCGCATCGAGGGCGGTGGCGAAGAAGCTCTCCGATCCCTATCCCGCGCTGCGCCTGGAGGCCGTCCGCACGCTGATCGTCATCGGGACGCGGGCGCAGCTTCCCCTGCTCAGGAGCCTCGCCTCCGACGACGCCGAGACGGAGGAGATCCGCCGGGCGGCGCGCACGGCGGTGGAGGCGATCGAGGGGCGTTGAACCCCTGCGCCAGGATCCCACCGCAGAGATCGCGGAGATCGCAGAGAGGGCCGAAGGTCGAAAGAAGAAGGCGTTTCCCCTCAACTCCCCCGCCGCTTTCTCCGATGGATAGGGTGCCGAGGCCGGGATTCCAGGAACCGATTCGAGGAGGGAAACGACATGACCAAGAGGCAGATCACGGGCATCGCGAAAACCATGGGCATCAAGGTGAGCCGCAAGCGCAAGGCCGAGCTCATCCTCGAGATCCAGAAGACGGAAGGCAACGTCCCCTGCTTCAAGAGCGCCCACGGGTACTGCGATCGCTACGACTGCGCCTGGCGCGAGGATTGCCTGCGATAGCCCTTCCTGCGGGATTGCACCTCTACGCCTCGATGGGTTGTTTTTTGGAGGGCGAGTCCCTTCGACTTTGCTCAGGGTTGTGGTGAGCCTGTCGCCCAGACCGCAGGAACGCCTGACGGTGTTGGATTGCGGCCTGCGGGTATGGCGAATGGACAGCGGACAGTTCCGCCAATCCTCAACCACTCAATCACCCACCCACTCAACCACCCAACCACAAGTCCCTCTGCGTCCCCTGACGCAGAGGCGACCCGCCCCGGTTCATGGCTTCGCTTTGCGTCTCTGCGGTCGTAGAGCCGCGGGAAGACACCCGAAAGGCATGACTTGCCGACAGCGCGAAACGCTCCCCGTGCAATGGAGTTGACTTCGCCATTTCGCCCGCATACGATTTCTCGACTCGAGTTTTTTCTGGTTCGGCGCCGGATGCGCCCCGTCGGTCTTAGGAGACGCATGCATGGAAAGGAAAGTCAATTTCAATCCCGGTCCGGCCACGCTTCCCCTGCCGGCCCTCGAGAAGGCGCGCGACGCGCTGGTGGACTATGAGGGACTGGGGCTGGGCCTGCTCGAGATGAGCCACCGGTCCAAGCCGTACGAGGAGATTCATTTCGGAGCCATGGACCTTCTCCGGGAACTCATGGGGATCCCCTCCGACTACGAGATCCTCTTCCTCGGCGGGGGCGCGTCGACGCAGTTTTTCCACGTGCCCATGAACTTCCTCGGGGAAGGCAAGGTCGCTTCGTACCTGAACACGGGGACGTGGTCCAAGAAGGCCATCAAGGAAGCGAAGAAATTCGGCAAGGTCGTGATCGCCGCCTCCTCGGAGGAAGACCGGTTCACGCGCCTGCCTTCCGCGGACGAGATCGAGATCGATCCCGCCTCCGTCTACGTTCACATGACCTCGAACAACACGATCGTCGGGACGCAATGGAAGACGTTCCCCGACACGGGAACGATCCCGCTGATCTGCGACATGTCGAGCGACATCCTTTCGCGGAAGGTCGACGTCCCGCAGTTCGGCATGATCTACGCAGGAGCCCAGAAGAACCTCGGCCCGGCCGGCTTGACCGTCGTCATCATCCGCAAGGATCTGGTGGAAGCCTGCCCGGACGCGTCTCCCACCATGGTGGACTACCGCACGCATGTCGGGAAGAGTTCCCTCTTCAACACCCCCCCCGTCTTCGCGATCTTCGTGATGAAGGAGGTCCTTCAGTGGGTGAAGGACAAGGGGGGGCTCGAGGCCGTCGAGAAAGAGAACGACGCCAAGACCGACCTCGTCTACGGCCTGATGGACAAGCGCCCGGACTTTTTCCGCGGCACCGTCGTCGACAAGGAAAGCCGCTCGAACATGAACGTCACGATGCGCCTTCCCACCGAGGCGCTGGAGGCGACGTTCCTCGAGAAGGCGGACAAGGAGGGCTTCGTGGGGCTGAAAGGCCACCGCTCGGTGGGCGGCATCCGCGTCAGCATGTACAACGCCCTCTCCCTCGACGGGATCCGGAAACTGGCGGCCTTCATGGAAGACTTCGCGTCCGCCAACGCCTGAGCCTCGGAAAGGCCGGCGACCTCGAATCGGCCGGTTCGTCGTGGACGCCCCCCAGCTTCTTCAAAAGGGGATGGCATGCCGGAAGAAGAACATTTCGCGGACCGCCTGTTCGAGGCGGTGGAAGCCAAGGGGAACCCCCTCTGCGTGGGCATCGATCCGCGCCTGGCGAAGGTCCCCGCGGCCCTTCGCGACGCCGAGCTCGGCCGGGGCGGGGATCCCCTGGCCGCGGGGGCGGAGGCGGTGGGCCGGTTCGCGCGGGAGGTCGTCGACGCCGTGGCGGACCTCGTTCCCGCCGTGAAGATCCAGATGGCCTTTTTCGAGATCTTCGGCTCGCCGGGCATTCGCGTGCTCGAAGACATCTCGTTCCACGCCCAGGAATCGGGGCTCGTGGTCATCGGGGACGGGAAGCGCAACGACATCGGGTCCACCGCCGAGGCCTACGCCACCGCGTACCTCGGGGAATTCGACATCGACGAGATCCCCGTGGCGGCGTACGCCCTGGACGCGCTGACCGTCAATCCCTACCTCGGAAGCGACGGCATCGAGCCCTTCCTGAAGACGTGCGACGCATTCGGGCGCGGCCTCTTCGTGCTCGTGAAGACCTCGAATCCCTCCTCGGGGGAGCTCCAGGATCTCGACGCGGGCGGAGCGCCGCTGTACGAGAGGGCGGCAACGCTGGTCGAGACCTGGGGGGCGGATCGGATCGGCGGCAGGGGCTTCTCGTCGGTGGGGGCGGTGGTGGGCGCAACCTACCCCGAACAGGGGGCCCGGCTTCGCGAGATCCTTCCCCGCACGCCTTTTCTCATCCCGGGCTTCGGCGCGCAGGGGGGCAAGGCCGAGGACCTGAAAGGCCTGTTCGGCGAGGGCGGGCTCGGCGCCGTCGTGAATTCCTCGCGCGGCGTCATCTTCGCCTACGACCGCGAACCGTACCAGTCCCGGTTCGGCGAAGCGCGCTGGCAGGAGGCCGTGGCCGAGGCGGCGCGGGACGCTGCCTCGCAGCTGGCGTCCGTCGCCGGTCTGCCGGGGCCGGGCGCCGGGGAGAAAGGGGAATAGGGGATGGGGGGGGGCGAATCCAGGAATGCCGTCATCAGGGAAACGCATTCAAGGGGCAAAGGAGGACCGTCATGACCGCCGGACCGAGACCCGTGAAAGCGCCGCGTGGAACCCGTCTCACCTGCAAGACCTGGGGAGCCGAGGCCGCCATGCGCATGCTCATGAACAACCTGGATCCCGCGGTGGCCGAGGATCCCGACCGGCTGGTGGTCTACGGGGGCGAGGGCCGGGCCGCCCGGAACTGGGACTGTTTCGAGGCGATCCTCGAAACCTTGAAGTCCCTCGAACCCGATGAAACGCTCCTGATCCAGTCGGGCAAACCCGTGGGCGTGTTCCGGACGCACGAGGACGCGCCCCGGGTGCTTCTCGCCAATTCCAATCTCGTTCCCGCCTGGGGGACGTGGGAGGAGTTCAGGCGCCTCGAGAAACTCGGCCTGATCATGTATGGCCAGATGACCGCGGGGTCGTGGATCTACATCGGCACGCAGGGCATTCTCCAGGGGACCTACGAGACCTTCGCGGAGGCGGGGCGACGCCTGGGGGCGGACAGCCTTGCGGGACGCCTGCTCGTCAGCGGGGGCCTCGGCGGGATGGGCGGCGCCCAGCCCCTGGCAGCCACCATGAACGGGGCGGCGTTCCTGGCCGCCGAGGTGGACGGGGAGCGCATCCGGAAGCGCCTGGAGACGGGCTACCTCGACAGGATGGTCGACGATCTGGACGAGGGCATCGAGGCCTCGCTTCAGGCCCGGGACGCCGGCCGCGCCCTGTCGGTGGGCGTTCCCTGCAACGCCGTGGATCTCCTGGAGAGACTGATCGAGAAGGGCGTGGTCCCGGATCTGCTCACGGACCAGACGTCCGCCCATGACGCGCTGATGGGGTACGTTCCGGCGGGCCTGTCCCTTCCCGAGGCGCTCGCGTTGCGAAAGGCGGACCCCGACGCCTACCAGGAACGGTCCATGGAATCCATGGCGCGGCACGTCCGGGCGATCCTCGCGCTCAAGGAGCGCGGTGCCGTCGCCTTCGATTACGGCAACAACCTCCGGGGCCAGGCGATGAAGGCGGGCGTGAAGAACGCATTCGACTACCCCGGTTTCGTGCCGGCCTACCTCCGCCCCCTCTTCTGCGAGGGCAAGGGCCCCTTCCGCTGGGCGGCCCTCTCGGGCGATCCCGCGGACATCCATCGCATCGACGACGCCGTCCTCGATCTCTTCCCCGGGGACGAAGGCCTCGTGAGGTGGATCCGGTTGGCCCGGGAAAAGGTGAAATTCCAGGGCCTGCCCTGCCGGATCTGCTGGCTTCGCTACGGCGAGCGGGACAAGCTGGGCCTGGCCATCAACGATCTCGTGAAATCGAAGGAAGTCAAGGCCCCGGTGGTGATCGGGCGCGACCACCTGGATGCGGGATCCGTGGCGAGCCCCTACCGGGAAACCGAAAGCATGCTCGACGGGTCCGACGCCATTGCGGACTGGCCGTTGCTGAACGCCCTTCTCAACTGCGCCAGCGGCGCCACCTGGGTCTCGCTGCACCACGGCGGCGGCGTGGGGATCGGGCTGTCCATCCATGCCGGCCAGGTCATCGTCGCGGACGGCACGGACGCGGCCGCCCGGCGGCTCTCGCGCGTCCTCACCAACGATCCCGGATCGGGCGTGGCGCGCCATGTCGACGCGGGATACGCCGAAGCCGCCGCGTTCGCGAACAAGCACGGCATCCGCATTCCTCTCGGCGAGGCATAGCCCCCGAGGCGAAGGATGGCTATAATGTGCTCTGATGGATCGATCGGACCCTGACAGGCCGTATGGCGCAGGAAGGATGCGATGGATACGGAAGGGATCGAACACCGCTATGAAAACGACGTGCTGGTCATCGGCTTCCACAAGGAGGAGCTGAAACTCCAGGACGCCGAGCGCATCATCGAAATCGTCTTCGACGTCGAGGAATCCTGGGACATCGACCAGGTCGTCCTCGACATGACCGACGTCACCTACACCAACTCCACCGTCATCAGCGCCGTGGGACGCATCGCGGACGCCAAGGACATGCGCGTCGTCAACATGCACCCCAAGGTCCAGGCGATCATGGACACCATGGGGCTGCTCCCCTTCCTCGAACAATCGCCGTCCGTCGAGGCCGCCCTCAAGAGCTTCGAGGAGTGATGGACCCGAAGAAGCCTTCCCCCCGGCTCACGCACGTGGACGACGCGGGCTCCGCCCGGATGGTGGACGTGTCCGGAAAGAACCCCACGCCGCGGGAGGCCTCGGCGCTCGCCATCGTGCGGATGCGACCCGAAACCCTTTCCGCCGTCACCGACGGCCGCCTGCCGAAGGGCGACGTCTTCGCCTCCTCCCGCCTCGCCGGCATCCAGGCCGCGAAGAAGACGCCCGATCTCATCCCTCTCTGCCACCCCATCCGGCTCGACGCCGTGGACGTCGACCTCGAACCCGATCCCCCCGAGCGCGTGCGCATCACCGCCGTGGCCCGCGCGCGCGACGTCACCGGCGTGGAGATGGAAGCCCTCGTCGCCGCTTCCGTCGCGGCCCTCACCCTCTACGACATGTGCAAGGCCGTCGACCGCGGCGTGACCGTCGAGCACGTCGGCCTCGTCAGCAAATCCGGGGGACAAAGCGGTCCGTGGAGGCGGGAAGACGACCATGCATCCTGACGCGGATTCCCGAGACATCGAGACCCCCCGCGCCGCCGTCGTCACCGTCAGCGACCGCTGCGCGCGCGGCGAAGCCGAGGACCGAAGCGGGCCCGCCGTGAAGCGCGTCCTCGCCGAGGCCTCCATCCCTGCGCCCACCCACCGGCTCTGCCCCGACGAGATCGAACCGCTCTCGGAACTCCTCCGCGAACTCTCACGCTCCCACGACCTCGTCGTCACCACCGGCGGAACGGGACTCGGCCCCCGCGACATCACCCCCGACGCCACCCGCGCCGTCATGGACCGCGAGATCCCCGGGATGGCCGAGGTCATGCGGCGCACCGGACTCGACAACACACCGCACGCCATGCTCTCCCGGGCCGTCTGCGCCGTGTCGGGAGACGCCCTGGTCGTGAATCTCCCCGGCTCCCCCCGGGGCGCCGAGGAGAACCTCCGCGCCGTCCTTCCCGCCCTGCCCCACGCCCTCCGCCTCCTCCGCGGCGCCGTCAAGGACTGCCGCGACGATCCCCCCCCCTCGCCTTGAGCATGGGCAGGGATTTGAGATTTCCGATCGGACATTTCAGCGGCGGCGACCTCGTACCCACTCAACCACGCATCCACCCAACCACACAACTACACAACCACCTGGATTCCAAGCCTCTCACCCCTCCCCGCGCGCCTCGCGGAACCGCCGTCGCGACGCGATCCGCCGCGACCGCTTCCCGACCTTCCGGGCGAGCCGCTTGCCCGCCCCCCCCAGCCGGTCGCTTCCGAAATAGGCGCGCAAGAACCGCACCCGGTCCGTCCGCCCCGCCGCTTCCGGCGGCACCGTCAAGTGAAGGCCCGACAGGTCCCGCACCGCGTCGTAGAGACTGATCCGCTTGCGGCGCACCGCGCGGTGGAGGTCGATCAGGGCGAAATCCCTCCCTTCGCCGGTCTCGCGCACGAAGAGGTGCCAGCTGTACAGGTCGGGATGGGAGATCCCCCCCTCGTGCATGCGTTTCACCAGCCCCGCCAGATCCTCGATGAACCCGCGCCTTCCGGAGGGGAGTTTGAATGCGTCCCCCTTGCCCTCCAGATACGCCCCCAGGGGCGCGTACCCCTCCAGTTCCGCCGTCAGAAGGAAGGAGCGCCTCCGCAAACCGCTTCCCGCCTCGGCGCCCACCGCCGCCACCTCGGGGACGCCGACGCCGGCGGCCGCCAGCGACCGGACCATCTTCCATTCGTGTTCCGCGTGGGTTCCCGGCCGTTGCAGCCTGAACAGGCGGCCCAGCGCGTCCTTCGCCGGCGGATCGGTGAACCGCTTCAAGAAAAAGCCTCTCCCCTCGAAACGGACCCGGACCACCGACCGCTTCCGGTTCGCGTCCGCGCGCTCCCCCCCGACGAACCGCATGGCCTCGCCGAACCGCTCCAGGGAAAGGGTTTCCACCGCCCGCCGGTGAGCGGGGTTCACCCAGACCGTGCCCGCGGGGGAGGGGTTCACCAGAAACGACGCGTCGGGTTCCACGGATGTCCTTTCGAGGTGTCGGGGGTCAGCGCTCCGCCGCCTCCCCGAGCCTGGGCTCTTCCCAGACCGCGTACTTCTCCCGCGCCCTCGCCACCCCCTCCGTCCACCGCCGGGCGGGGGCGAGAAGGCGGCCGCCGAGGTAGGCGCGGAGGATGCGCAGGCGCTCGCGCGACGTGAGGAGGCCCCGGGCCCCGGCGTCGAAGCGCGCCAGGTCCTCCAGCGCCCGGCGGCCCGGCGGCACCCGCCACCGCCCCTTCCCGCAGTCCACCTTGAACAGCCGCCACCCTCCGCCCTCCTCGCGGGCCAGGAGGTTCCGCAAGGCCAGGGACCCGTCCGTGTACCCCGCGCCGTGCATCGCGGACACGGCGCGTCCCGTGGCGTCCAGGAGCTTCCGCCGCCGGCCGCCGGGCAAGGACGCGCTCGTGGTCAGGAGCGCGTCCATCCGGACCGCGTTTTCGATCTCGCGCGTGAGGAGAAAACAGGCCGACAGGAAACACGGGCCCCGCCGCGCCCCCCAGGCGACGGGCGCCGGCGCGTCGAGCCCCGCCGCGCCGAGCCGCCGCAAGTTTTCGAACTCCCGTGCCGCCCGGTTCCGGCCGACAAGGGTCCCCCGAAAGGCCGCGCGGACCCGGTCCCGGAGGCAGGCGTAACGGTAGCGTTTCAGGTAGAGAGCCGCGCCGTCGGGAAGGACGAGCCGCACCACGGAGGTGGAGCGGCTCCGGGCCGCCGTCTCGCCGCCCTCGAAATCGAGCAGGGCGGAGGCCGTCCCGAGACCGGCCTCGTGCAGGGCCTTCTCCCACGCCGGCGTCGCGAAATGGATGTCCGATCCCAAGGGAATCCTCCTGCCTGTCCGGGGCCATCATACTCTTCGAGGGCACGGGCTGCACGCCATGGGGGCCGACGCGAAGAAAAGCGGGCCATCGCGGAGGTCGCAGAGGTGTTTCGATGGACTCCTCCCCTTCCGGCCGGGATCCCTGCTACCATGTCCGCATGCGCTACAATCCTCCCGAGCCCGAGACCTTGCGCGTGGACCGGCGGTGGGACGGCGCCCGGATCGACGTCTTCGTCACCGCGGTGCTGAACTGGCGGTCCCGGACCTCCATGCAGGCGGGGATCGCGGACGGGCAGATCACGCTGAACGGCCGCGCCGTCAAGCCGTCCTCGCGGGTCCGCGCCGGGGACCGCGTCCGCATCGAGCCCCGGCCCGATCTCCTTCCCCCCTTCGACGCGGACGCCGTGACCCTGGACGTCCTCTTCGAGGACGACTGGCTGCTCGCCGTGAACAAGCCGCCTCACCTCGTGGTCCATCCCACCTGTTCCCATCTCACCGACAATCTCGTGCATGTCTTGGAGCAGCGCTACCGGGGCCAGGAGGGGCCGGAAGGGCCGGTCCGGCCGCAGCTGGCGCACCGGATCGACGGCAACACGTCCGGCGTTCTTCTGCTCACCAAGCAGGAGAGCGTCCGGGCAACGGTGGCCCGCCAGTTCGCCGGGCGGACGGTGACGAAGTCGTATCACGCCTTCGTCCACGGCGAACCGGTCCGGGACGCGTTCGAGGTGGACGCCCCCATCGGGCGGGATCCCGGAAGCGCCAACCGGATGCGGCGGTGCGTGCTGGAAACGGGGCTCGCGGCGTTGACGCGCATCCGGGTGCTGGAACGGGGCGCGGGGTTCGCGCGGTTGTCCTGCCTTCCCCATACGGGCCGGACGCACCAGATCCGGGTCCACCTCGCGCACGCCGGCTTCCCGATTCTCTGCGACGGGCTCTACGGGCGGGGGGCGGTTCTCCGGCGGGGGGATCTGGGTCTTCGGGAGGACGCGGAAGCGGTCCTGATGGACCGGCACGCGCTGCATTCCCGCCGTCTGGTGTTCCGCCACCCCGTCGATCAGAGGGAGATCGCCCTGGAGGCGCCCTACACCGAGGATCTGAAGGGAACCCTTACGGCGTTTCGCGAAACGGGCGCCAGAGGCCAGCGGGCGGCCGGAGGGGAGCCGAAGGCTCCCTGAGGCCGGAAGCGGTTTGCGGAGGGGGAAGCTTCCGGCGGCCGTTCAATTGGTTTCCTTGTAGACCTGCTTGCACCAGCCCTTGGGGACCCAGCCCTCGCGTCCGTCGGCGGTCCGGATCTTGTACATGATGTGGCTGGATCCGACCTTGTCCCCGTCGACGGTCTCGAGCACCTCGACGTGGGTTCCCGGGGGCAGTTTGAACTTCCGCTTGTTCCGCGAGGGTGTGTGCCAGATCAGGACGTCGTCGTTGGGGTAGTTCACGTCGGGCTGGTGGATCTCGTAGTGGTCGATTTCCCGCCGGTTGCCCTTTTTCTTCTTGTAGCGGTCGAACATGCCCTCGTTCTCGCAGGCGGAGAGGAAGAGGGCGAGCGAAACGAACGCGAAAAGACCGAAGAGGAACCGTTTCTGGACGATCATGACATCCTCCTGCATGTACTTCCTTTCTTCGCATGATACTGTAATGTCAAAGGGTGGGGCGGTCAAGACCGCACCCCCCACGGAACGCGACCCGGGAGACCGTAGAGGAACCCGCGGAGACCGATGCCGAAAACGTCCGACCAGGCCTGCCGGGGGCGTTTCTTCCGCCTCCTTTCGAAGGTCCAGCGTCCCGGCCAGTATGCGGGGGGCGAATGGAACGCGGTCGTCAAGCCCTTCGAGGAGGTGGAGGCCCGCTTCGCCCTCGCCTTTCCAGACACCTACGGCATGGGGATGTCCTGCCTGGGTTTCAAGGTCGTCTACCACCTGATCAACCGCCGGGAGGACGCCCTCGCCGAGCGCTTCTTCGCCCCCGAACCCGACATGGAACACCTTCTCCGGGAGGCGGATCTCCCGTTGCCGAGCCTGGAAAGCCACCGCCCCCTCTTCGCCTTCGACGCGGTGGCCTTCTCCCTGCAATACGAACTGCTCCTGACCAATGTCCTCGGCATGCTCCGGCTGGGCGGGATTCCCCTGCTGGCGCGGGATCGGGGCCCCGGGGATCCGCTGGTCGTCGCCGGGGGGGACGGCACGCTGTCGCCCGAGGTGCCGGGGCCGTTTTTCGACCTTCTCCTTCTCGGGGACGGCGAGGTCATCGTGGATCCGCTGGTGGAGGCGATCCGGGAGATCCGGCGGAGAGGCGAGGGACGCCGGGAGGCCGTGGCGAGGATCGCGCGGACCGTGCCCGGGGCCCTCGCGCCATCGCACTATCGCCGCGAGCGGACGCCCTCCGGTTTCCTCGTCCCCCGTCCCGCGCCGGGATCGCCGGCGCCCGCGGCGGTCTCGCCGGCGGTCGTCGGCGATCTCGACGCAACGCCGTTTCCTCTGGCGCCCCCTGTCCCCAACGTGGAGGTCCCCTTCGACCGCATCGCGCTGGAGATCATGCGGGGTTGCCCCCACGCCTGCCGCTTCTGCCAGGCGGGTTTCACGCGCAAGCCCGTCCGGTGGAGGCGGCCGGAGACGATCCTGAGGCTGGCGGAAGCCGCCTTGAAGGCGACGGGATACGACGAGGTCTCCCTCCTGTCCCTGTCCAGCGGCGACTACCCCTTTCTGGCGGATCTGGTGCGCGCCCTGCACGCGCGCCTCGAACATCGCGGCGTGACGGTCTCGCTTCCCTCCCTGCGGGTGGACGAAGATCTTGCCGGGATCCCGCCGCTTCTCGCGGCGGGGCGCCGCACCGGCCTGACGCTGGCGCCCGAGGCGGGGCAACGACTCCGGGGGTCGCTGAACAAGGACATCCTCGACGAGGATCTCTTCGGGGCCGCGGAGACGGCCTGGTCGCTGGGGTGGAATCGGATCAAGCTCTACTTCATGATCGGGTTGCCCGGCGAAAGGGCGGAGGACGCGGACGAGATCGTGTCCCTGGCCGAGGGGACGGCCCGGCTACGGGGCCGTCACGGCCCGAGCGCCGGCCGGGTCAACGTCACCGTCTCCCCCTTCGTGCCCAGGCCCCACACGCCCTTCCAGTGGGAAGGGCAGGCGGACCCGTCCCTCTTGATCTCGCGGCGGGATCGGATCCTCGCCCGAAGCCGGGTGAGGTCCGTGCGCTACAAGTTCCACGACCCCGCCCGTTCCGTGGTGGAGGGCCTTCTGGCCCGGGGGGACGAGGCCGTGTCCCGGGTGGTCCTTCGCGCCTTCTTGTCGGGGGCGCGCTTCGAGGCCTGGGACGACCGGTTCGATCCCGCGATCTGGCGCACGGCGATGCGGGAGGAGGGGATCGATCCCGGCCGGTACGTCTTCGCCCCGCGGCCTTTGGGCGAACCCGCTCCCTGGGACATCGTCCGCACGGGCGCTTCCCGCGAGATCCTTCTCCGGGAGCGGAACCGGGCGCAGGGGGGAGAGACCACGCCCTCCTGCCGCCCCGGCACCTGCCCCGGTTTCTGCGGACCGCACGCGCGCTCGTGCGCCTATCGCTGAAGTGTGCGCTGGTCCATTGACACGTTCCTCCGGGATCCCGATAATCCGACCACGGGTTCCGGGTTTTCGATACCACCCCAAGGCACCCCGGCAGGACCGGTCGCGGGGAGAGACGACGCAAAGGAGGGTCTCGGATGGCGAAAGGGCGTCTGGAAGACGAATACAGGAAGAAGCTGGAGGCCCTCAAGTCCCGGGAAAGCGAGCTGAACGAGCGCGAAAAAGGACTGGCCGCGCTCGAGAAGAAGATGAAAGACATCCACGCCCTTCACTGTCCCCGGTGCGGCCACGAGCTACAGACCGTGCTGGCCGAGACGCTGGAAGTGGAGACATGCGAGGCCTGCAAGAGCCTCTGGATCGGACGCGCGGAGATGGAAGTCCTCATCAAGTACACCGTGGACCGCCGGAAGAGTTTCCTGGCGCAGGTGTTCGGTCCCCTTTGATACGACGTTCGAGGCGAGCATGGACGATATCCTGAAAACCGCCGAGCACCTAGCCGACGCCATCTCGAAACACGAGAAATTCCTCGCGCTCCGCAAGGCCGAACAAGACGTCCGGGGAAACGCCTCTTCCAAGGATCTGCTGGAGCGCCTCAACACGCTCACGATGAGCCTCGCCCAGAAGGAGCATCAACTGCAGCCCATCGAGCCCGAGGAAAAGCAGGCGCTGGCGAAGGTCAAGGAGCAGGTCGCGGCCGACGACCGCCTCCAGGCCCTGACCGAGGCCCAGGCGGACTATTCCGAGATGATGAACAAGATCAACAAGATCCTGTTCGAGAAGCTCGGGGTGAGCCCCGGCCCCTGATCCTCACGCCCCGTCCCCGCCGAGGTAGAAGGCGCGCTCGAAGGAACGGATGTAGTCGCTCCACCCCTCCTTGCCCCCGTCCTTCTTCAAGGCCTCCACGGCCATGACCTTCGCGTCCAGATCGTCCAGGAACTGGAGGACGACGGCCTCGGATGTCATGGGGAGTTTCGGAGACCCGAACTCGTAGCGGCCGTGGTGGCTCAGGATGATGTGGGTGAGGACATCGAGGAGCCCGGCCGGAAACCCCTCCACGCCTCGCGCCCGCTCCGACAGCATCTCCGCCCCCAGCTGGATGTGGCCCACCAGCCTCCCCCGGTCCGCGTAGGCGAAACGGCGCTCCCACAGTAGCTCCTCGGTCTTGCCCACGTCGTGCAGGAAGGCGCCCACCAGGAGCAGGTCCTTGTCCAGCGTGGGGTAGAGCTCCGCCACCGCCTTCGCCGCTTTCGTGACGGCCAGCGTGTGTTCGAGAAGCCCCCCCAGGTAGGCGTGGTGGAGTTTCACGCCCGCCGGCGCACGGCAGAAACGTTTCTCGAACGCCGGATCGCCGAAAAAGGCGTCGAGAAGGCTTGCGAGGGCGGGGCGTTCCACCTCCGCGAGGATCGCCTTGAGTTCCCGGAGCATCTCCCCCGTCTCCCGGGGGGAGGAGGGGAGGAAATCCTCCGGCGCCACCTCGTCGGTTTCCGTGACGGGCGAAAACGATCTCACGATGATCTGGGGCCGTCCCCGGTAGCTCTCGACGAATCCCCCGACCTTCAGGATGTCCCCCGCCGCGATCTCCGACGCCTCCTTCTCCCGGGCGTCCCAGCGACGCGCGTTCACGCGCCCCGTGCGGTCCGCCAGGATCAGGTGGAAGTAGAGGGATCCGTTGCGCGCGCGTCGGAGGTCGCATTCGTCGAGAAGGAACAGGCTGTCCACGCCCATGCCCTCCACGAGATCCTCGATCATCTGTTTCTTCTTCATCGTCCCTGCAACACGTCCAAAACGGGACGGGCGCGCGCGTCGCCCGGGTGAATCTCCAGCGCTTCGCGCAGATCGGCGAGGGCGAGGTTCTTGAAGGAGACGCGCTCCTCCTCCCTCGACGCCAGATGGAAGCGCTCCTTGTAGGCCAGCCCCCGGAGCACGAGGGCGTCGACGAGTTCCCGGCGCTTGAGCATGGTTTCCCGCTTCGTCCCCCCTTCGCCCCGGCTCGAGAGGAAATAGCGGAGCCCCTTCAGGATCGCGTCGAGAGCCTCGGTGGTCTCCGCCAGCCGGCCCTGCTCGTAGAGCAGCCTCGCCGAGGCGATCCCGCACCGGGAATGGAACACCGGCGCTTTCCTGTCGATCTTCGTCTTCGCGACCTCCAGGCGGTTCTGCGCCTTCTCGTAGTCCCGCTTCCCCATCGCGAAGAGCGCCCGGTAGTAATCGCGGTAGGGCCCCTCCTCCGGCAGGTCGCCGATCCGCGCTTCCTCCGCCTGGCCCCGGCCCGACCGCGCCGCCGCGTCCAGGAAGTACTGGAGGTTGTCGGGATGGTTGATGAAGTCCGGCCTCATGGCGACGGCCTTCGCCATGTCCCGGTAGGCCTCCGCCCACAGCCCCGCCTCCCGGAACATCATGCCGCGGCTGAAATGGAGCGCGGGGTCGTCCGGGAGAAACTGGAAGGCTTGCTTGTAGTCCATGCGGGCCGCTTCCAGATCCAGACGCTCTTCCCAGCTCGCCCAGGCCCGGCTGCCCAGCACCGAACCGCGTTCGTGGGCGATCGCCGCCGTCTCGGCCCGCGCCGAGCCCGCCGCGATCACCTCGCCGTCCTCCAGCACCGCGTCCCGGAAGTCGCCGGGAAGCTTCTGCGAGACGCGGTCGGGCAGCTCGATCAAAAGCGTATGCGCCTGGTCCAGCGTGAGAAGCGCCTGGTCCGGGTCCTCCGCCTTCTGGTTCGACGCGCGTTCGAGCAGGGTGTGGACCCGGCCCTTGATGATCTCGATCTGCTGGAGGGCGATCTGCTTCTTCGCCCCGAATTCCTTCTCCCAGTCGCGGCGCGCCCGGGCGTCCGCGTCCTCCTCCTCCTCTGGGGCCTCGGGCGCCCCCGAAGAGGCCCCGCCGGACCCGTCCCCGGATCCACCGCCCCCCAGCGCCACCGCCGCCACCACGATCATGACCAGCAGCAACCCGCCCGCCGATCCGAACAGCAGCAGGGGATTCCTCTTCACGGCCCGAAGGACCCGTTCCGGGAAGGAAGCGGCGTACGCCGTGGCTACCTGCCCCTTCAGGTACCTCTCCAGGTCCTCGGCCAGCGCCCGCGCCGACGGATACCGGTCCTCCCTCTCCCGCGCCATCGCCTTGAGGCAGATCGCCTCCAGGTCCGGCGGCACGGACGGGTTCACCTCCCGCGGGGGCGCGACCGTCCCTTCGCGGGAGGCAGCGAGCGTCTCCTGGACGCTCTCCCCCCGGTAGGGTGGGCGCCCCGCCAGCAGGGCGTACAGGACGGCGCCCATGCCGAACACGTCCGTCCGGCGGTCGACCTCCTCGCCCCGGGCCTGCTCCGGCGCCATGTATTCCGGCGTCCCCGCCACCCCCTCGCCGGCGACCCCCTTGCCCATCCTCTCCTTCGCCAGACCGAAATCCATGACCTGCGGCTCGTCCTTCTTCCCCAGCAGGATGTTGGACGGCTTGAGGTCCCGGTGGACGACGCCCTCCTCGTGGGCGTGCTCGATGGCGCGGGCGACCTTGGCCATCAGCACGGCCCCCCCCCGGCCCATGAACCGCCTCTTCCCCACCAGATCGCTCAGCGACTTGCCTTCCACCAGATCCATGGCGATGTAGTGGAGGTTCTTGAACATCCCCACATCCAATACGGTGACGATGTTGGGATGGCGCAGCTTCGCCGCGGACTGCGCTTCCCGGTGCAGATCCTCCACCATCGCTTCCGAGGCCGTCTCTCCGGCCAGAAGGACCTTCAGCGCCACCATCCTGTCCAGGCCCTTCTGCCGGGCCTTGTAGACCACCGCCATGCCGCCCCGCCCCACTTCCTCCAAAATCTCGTAGTTGCCCAGGACCTTCTGGACCTCCCCCTCCTTCTTCTTCACGACCAGAGAGGCGTCGCACGTCTCGCAGAACCGGATGTCCCCCGCCTTGAAATCGTCAAACGTGTACTGCTTCTTGCACGTGGGGCAGACCAGGACGGTCGTCTCCTTCGACGTCCTCGTGGGGGCGTCCTTCTTCTGCGGGGGGGGCGTCCCGCCTTTCGCGGGAGCCGGGCCGACTTTCCGCGTCGTCTTCTTCCTGGCTTTCCCGGGTGGGGCCACGGGAATCGCGGCATTGCAGGCGGGACAGAAGAGGATCTCCCCCGGCGGAGGCGCGGGGCCCTCGTAGACCTTGCCGCAGTGCGGACAGGTCGGGGCTTTCCTCGATTTTCGGGTCCCCGCTCCCGCCGCGTCCCGCGCGCGGCGTTTCGTGCCTTCGCCCGGTTTCTTCGAGGGCTTGTTAGCCATGCAACCGGCTCCCGGTCTCGGAGGGGGGGGGACGGACGGCTTTTCCCGCCGAGGATCTTCCGTCTCAGGGTGTAAAAATCCCCCTGTTTTTGCAACATTGGATTTTGCCCATCGGATTGGAAAGCGAACCGAGGACGACCATGGACATCCCCGTCGACGACGCGCTGGTCGAGCGGATCGCCTCCCTCGCCGGCATCGAGGTCTCCTCCGCGGAGAAGGACCGCCTTCTCGAGGACATCCGGACGATCCTCGCCTACTTCGATCGCCTCCGCCGGCTGGAGGTGGACGGCGAAGAGCCCCCGGCACTGGAGGAGGTCCCCGGGGACGGCCTCCGCGAGGACGACATCCGGCCTTCCTTGCCGGCCGCCGACCTCGCTTCCCAGGCCCCCGACGCCTCCGGCGGCTTCTTCCGCGTGCCCGACATCCTGGAGGGGGGGTGAAAAGCCATGGATCCCATCGGGTGGACCGCGGAACGGATCCGGGAAGGAACGGCAACCGGCGACATCGATCCCGTCGAGGTCGTGGAACGGACCCTGGAACGGATCCGCTCCCGCAATCCGCGGATCAACGCCTTCTTGTACACGGACGAGGCGGGGGCTCTCCGGGCCGCCGAACGCGTGCAGGAGCGGGTCCGCCGGGGCGGCCCGCCGGGCTGGCTTCTCGGGGTTCCCGTGGCCGTGAAGGACAACCAGTGCACCGCCGGCACGCCCACCACGGCCGGGTCGGCCATGCTCGACGGCTACCGCCCCCCCTACGCCGCCCACGTCGTCGAGCGGATCCAGGAAGAAGGCGGGATCATCGTGGGGAAGACGAACCTGGACGAATTCGGCATGGGCTCCTCCTGCGAGCATTCCGCCTTCGGACCCGTCCGGCACCCCCAGGACCCGGAGCGGACGCCGGGGGGATCCAGCGGGGGCTCCGCGGCCGCCGTGGCCGACGGCATGGCCTGTCTGGCCACGGGGTCCGACACGGGAGGCTCGATCCGGTTGCCCGCTTCCCTGTGCGGGATCGTGGGGCTCAAACCCACCTACGGCCGGGTTTCCCGGCACGGTCTCGTGGCCTACGCCTCCTCCATGGACCAGATCGGTCCCCTGGCGCGGGGGGTGCGGGACGCCGCGCTCATGATGAACGCGCTGGCGGGACGCGATCCGCGGGACGCCACGTCCTCTTCCCGGCCGGTGCCCGACTACCGGGCGGATCTGGAAAGGGGGGTGAGGGGA
This sequence comes from uncultured Planctomycetia bacterium, assembly GCA_964508045.1. Taxonomy (GTDB): domain Bacteria; phylum Planctomycetota; class JAKEIC01; order JAKEIC01; family CAZDSO01; genus CAZDSO01. The sequence continues at coordinate 20,157 of CAZDSO010000026.1, forward strand.
TTGCGCCTGGGGCTCATGGAGGAATCCATGGGCGAAGGTCTCGATGCCGAGGTGGAGCGCGCCGTGCGCGGAGCCGCCGAGGCGTTGCGCGATCAGGGGGCGGAGGTGGTCCCCTGCTCCCTTCCCCACACGGCCTACGCCGCAACCGCCTACTACGTCACGGCCATGGCCGAGGCGTCCTCGAACCTGGCGCGGTACGACGGCGTTCGCTACGGTTTCCGCGCGCCGGCGTCGTCGGCGGCCGCGCTGGTGGCAGGCTCGCGGGGCCGGGGCTTCGGCCTGGAAGTCAAGCGGCGGGTCCTCCTCGGCGCCTTCGTCCTCTCGGCCGGTTACGCCGACGCCTACTACCGGAAGGCCGCGCGGATCCGCACGCTCGTCCGCCGCGATTTCGAGCGGGCCTTCGCGACGGGTCTGGACGCCCTGATCGGTCCCACGTGCCCCCATCGGGCCATCCGGCTGGGGGAGCGCGTCGACGATCCCGTGCGCATGTACCTCGAGGACGTCCATACGGTATCGGCGAATCTCGCCGGACTGCCGGCGGTTTCCGTGCCGGCCGGGAAGGCCGGGGACGGTCTTCCGGCGGGCGTGCAGATCCTCGGCGGCCCGTTCGAGGAGGGGACGATCCTCCGGATCGGGCGGGCAGTGGAGAAGGCGAGGGGGGGGGCGCGGCTTTTGGACGGGGAGACATGATGTCGACCACGTACGAGATGGTCATCGGCGTCGAGGTCCACGCGCGGCTGGCCACGCGGAGCAAGATGTTCTGCGGTTGCGCGAACCGGTTCGGCGCGGCGCCCGGCACGCTTGCCTGTCCGGTCTGCGCCGGCCTTCCCGGCTCCCTCCCCGTGCCGAACCGCCGGGCCTTCGAGCTCGGTCTACGGGTCTGCCTGGCCCTGTCCTGCCGCATCGGCCGCTCTACCCGGTTCGACCGGAAGCACTACTTCTATCCCGATCTCCCGAAAAACTACCAGATCACCCAGTACGACGAACCGCTCGGCGTGGACGGCCGGATGGAGGTGGACCTTCCCAAGGAGGGGATCCTTCCGGTCCGGATCCGGCGCGTCCACCTCGAGGAAGACGCGGGAAAGAACCTCCACGGCCGCGAGGGGGGATCGAGCCTGGTGGACCTGAACCGCGCCGGCGCGCCGCTGGTGGAGATCGTGACGGAGCCGGATTTCCGCTCGCCTTCCCAGGCCAAGGCGTTTCTGCAGGCGCTGCAGCGGCTCTTGCGGACCCTGGAGGTCTCGAACGCGAACATGGAGGAGGGCAGTCTCCGGGGGGAGCCGAATCTATCCCTGCGCCCGGCCGGCGCGGACGCTTTGGGGGTGAAGACGGAGATCAAGAACCTGAACTCGTTCGGCGCGGTGGAGCGCGCCCTGCGGCGGGAAGCAGAGCGCCAGCGGGGGATCCTGGAAGCGGGGGGGCGGGTGCGTCCGGAGACCCTGCTCTGGGACGAGGGCCGGGGGGAGACGAGGCCCATGCGATCCAAGGAGGAGGCGCACGACTACCGCTACTTCCCCGAGCCGGACATCCCCCCCGTGCGGTTGGACGCGGGCTGGGTCGAGGAAATCCGCGGGGGGCTTGCGGAGCTGCCCCTGGCGAGACGGCGCCGTTTCGAGAGGGCGTACGGGCTCGACGCCGCCGAGGCCGGGATCCTCACGGAGGAGCGGGCGCTGGCGGACGCCTTCGAGGCTTGCGTGCGCGCCTATCCCCGCCCCGCGGACGTGAGCCGCTTCTATCAGAAAGAGGTGCGGCGGCTGCTCAACGAGAAGGGCTGGCGGATGCAGGACTTCCCCGTGCCCCCGGAACAGATCGCCCGGCTGCTCCGTCTGGTGGAGGAAGGGGGCCTGAACCCCGCCCAGGCCCGGGCTTGCCTTGCGGAAGCGGCCTCGACGGGTCGTCCGGTGGACGCGGTGCGGAAGGAGAAGGGGCTGGAGCAGCTTCGCGACGCTTCGAGGCTGTCGCGCGTGGTGGCCGGGGTGGTGGCGGAACATCCGCGGGCGGTGGAGCACGTCCGTCGCGGCAAGGAGGCCAAGGCCGTGGGGCACCTGATGGGGGTGATCATGCGGGAGACGGGAGGCCGGGCCGATCCGAAGGCGGCCCGGTCGCTGCTCGTTAGGGCGCTCCGCGAGGCGGCCGGCGAGGGCCGCGGGAACGCCGGGGTTCCGTGAGGGCTCCCCGCCGCTTGCATCATGGCGGAAGGCCATCGAGCTGCGGGGTCTCCGCCTCTTGCGGGGGAACCTCTTCGGCCTTTCCCTTCCGCAAACATCCCTTGTGCGCCTGACGCCAGGGTCTTAGAATAGCGCGACTTCCTTGACACCTTTTGACCACCCTTCTCGGAGCGGCAAGGATTCGCATGCGGGGGGTCGAGAGGCGTTTCGCTACCATCCTTGACGAGAAGACGGGGACGAGCATGGACCCACGACGACAGCCATCCAGGATCCCGGCCGCGATGGTCCTTCCGGGCGTTCTCTCCATTCTTGCGGTGATCGGTTTCCTCGGATGCCAGGGTTGCCAGTCCGAGGCCGGGGGGACGAAGAACCCCGGCGGGGCGGACGAGGTGACGGCCTCCGGAGAAACGGAGAGCGATCCCGCGCCGTCCGGCAACGGGAAGGCGTCCCCCTCGCCGGCCCCGGCCCGGGAAACCTCGCGAGCCCGGGCGATCGGGGAGAAGATCGACTTCATCGAGAACGGGATCCTGCAGCTGTCGAGGCAGATCGATCTGGACGCTTCCCAGGGGAAGGCCGTGATGGAGGAGAAGGTCTACCAGACGTTCAGGGACGCGGTGGACGCCCATCCCGGGGACGGCCGCTACATGGTGATGTACGGCTTCGCCCTCTACCACCAGAAGAAGCTGCCCCAGGCGCGGGACTGGTTCGATCGGGCCCTGGAAAAGGACGCGGACCTCCTGCCGGCCTGGAAGGGCATCGCGCTCACGTGGGCCGCCGAAAAGAACGAGGCGAAGGTGAAGGAGGCGCTGGCGCAACTGGAGCACCCTTCGGTCCCCCTGCTCTACGGCCTCCTGGAATATGCTGATTTCCTCGTGCAGATCGAGGACCTCGACAAGGCGGAGATGATCCTCCGCCAGGCCAAGACGAAGTTCTCCGGCTCCTACCGGCCGTTTCTGGCGCTGGCGGAGCTGCGGGGGCGGCAGGAGGCCTGGGAGGCCGGGCTGGAGGAGGTCGAGAACGCCCTCGAGCGCGCGCCGGAGAGCCAGCGGGCCTGGCTGGTGAAGTACATGCTCCACCGGCTCTACGCCCGGGACATCGCTTCCGGCGGGAAGGCGGCGCCCAAGGCCGGGGCGATCTACGAGCAGCAGGTGAAGCTGGCCGAGGACGCGCTGAAGGCGTGCGTGGCCGTCGAGGAGGGGTCCCAGCTGGGGACGTGGGCGTCCGAGGAGCTGGAGCGCATCCAGGATCCCTTCAAACCCTACAAGGAACTGGCCCTGAATTCGGAGGCCCCTCTCCGCAAGCGCCAGGCGGCCCTTGCCGTCCTCTTGCGGGTGGCGAAAGAGGTGGGCATCGGGTTCTGGAAGAAGGTGCTCGATCTTCCCGTGGCCGCGCTTCGGGTCTACGGAGCCCAGGGGGCGCTGCTCCACGGGGGCAAGGAGGGGCTGGACCCCCTTCTCGGGATTCTCACCGACGCCTCGAAGCAGTACATCGAGCGGGCGAACGCTGTCCAGTGGTTGAAGAAGTTCAAGCGGGAGTGGCCCGACGTCTCCGAGGAGCACGGCGAGGAAGCCGTGGAGGCGATCTTGAAGGGGCTCGAACTTTGCCGGGAGAGGTTCTCCGGGGGGGACACCGACGAGAGCGCCGTCTTCGAGGACATGATCGACCTTCTGGCGCGGTGGACGGGGGTACGGATCGCGGAGTGGCGCGACAACTCGACGAAGAGCGGGATGGACGAGACGCTGAAGGAATGGAGGGAGTGGTGGGCGAAACAACACCCCTCCGACGAGGACGGCAAGGAAGGGTAGCCGCACGACCATGCCTTTTCTGCTCCTGATCGAGCCGTCGGGGGCGACGAAGACCTTCGACCTCACATCCGAGAAGGTGTTCGTCGGCCGGTCCGCCGACAACCAGATCCCCCTGGAGGATCACAAGGCCTCCCGCCGGCACTGCGTGATCGAACCGGTCCCGGAAGGGGGGTGGCGCCTCCGGGATCTGGAAAGCCTCAACGGGACGCTCCTGAACGGCGACGAGGTGAACGAGAAGGTCCTGGAGGACGGGGACCGCATCGCCATCGGCATGACCGAGCTGGTGTTCCGGGACGCGGTCCCGCACGAGCCGCCGGTGGCGGCCGCCCCCACCGAGAAGGTCCGGCCGGTCCGGGGACCCACGAAGGCGATGCGTCGGAAACGGGACCCCGGCGGGGACCCACCCGCCGACAAGGACGCCCTCCTTTCCGCCGACGAGCGGATCTTCCGGATCTTCGAGGTCACCAAGCGGATGAACGCCGAGGGGCAGCTGGAGAGGCTGCTCACGATCATCCTGGACACGGCGATCGAGCTGACCTGTTCCGAGAGGGGGTTCCTCATCCTCCTGGAGGACGGGGAGATGAAGTTCCGCCTCGCCCACACCGCCGAGGGCGAGACGATCGATCACCCCGAGCTCCAGATCAGCCACCATATCGCCTCGGAGGTCCTCCAGAGCAAGCGGACCGTCATCTCCGCCGACGCCCAGACCGACAAGCGCTTCCGCGGGGCCAAGAGCGTTCGGGACCTGCGCCTGCTGTCCGTTCTCTGCACGCCGCTGATCTTCGGCGACGAGCTCGTCGGCGCCCTGTACATCGACAACACCTATCATGAATCCGTGTTCGGGGAGCGGGACATCGAGTTGCTGGAGGTCTTCAGCGCCCAGGCCGCCGTGGCCCTGAACAACGCCACCACGCGCGCGGAGCTCGAGACCAGCCACGAGGAACTCAAGCAGTCCCACGACACGATCGCGCGCCTCAACCGGGAGCTCGAGGACCGGGTGGCCCGGCAGACGGAGGAACTCAACACCGTCCGGGAGGAGCTGGAGGAGAGCCGGGGCCAGCTCTCGCTGAAGTACGACTACGGGAACATCATCGGCAAGTCCGCCAAGATGCAGGAGATCTTCCGCATCCTCGACCGCATCACCGACGTGATCGTCCCCGTCGTCATCCAGGGGGAAAGCGGCACGGGGAAGGAGCTCATCGCGCGCTCCATCCATTTCAACGGCCCCAGGAAGGACCGCCCCTTCGTCTCCGAAAATTGCGCGGCCATCTCCGAGACGCTCCTCGAATCCGAACTGTTCGGCTACGTCAAGGGGGCGTTCACCGGCGCCCAGCGGAACAAGAAGGGCCTCTTCGAGGTCGCCACCGGGGGGACCCTCTTTCTCGACGAGATCGGGGACATGAGCGCGGACATGCAGAAGAAGATCCTCCGCGTCCTCCAGGAAGGCGAGATCCGGCCCGTCGGGGGCAAGGAGAAGACCCGCATCGACGTGAGGATCCTCTCCGCCACGAACAAGGATCTGGACGAGCTGGTCCGCCAGGGACAGTTCCGGGAGGACCTCTTCTACCGCCTCAACGTCGTCACCATCCGCATCCCCCCCTTGCGGGACCGCCGGGAGGACATCATCCCGCTGGTCGAACACTTCCTGGACAACGCCATCCGCGAGGCCGGATGCAGACCCAAGAAGATCCGGGAAAAGGTCCTCAGCGCCTTCGTCGCGTACGACTGGCCCGGAAACGTCCGGGAACTCGAGAACGAGATCCGGCGCATGGTGGCCCTGTCCGTGGGGGACATCGACGACGAGGTCCTCTCCCCCCACATCCGCGCTTCCTCCCGGGCGCAAGCCCCGGCCGCCCCCGCCGGGGGGGCGCAGACGCTGCGGCAGGTCGTCGAGCAGGTGGAGCGGAAGATGATCCGGGAAACGCTGGGCGAGACCAAATGGAACAAGACCAAGGCCGCGGAGATCCTCGGCCTGTCGCGCCTGGGACTCAGGAAGAAGATCGAGCGGTACGGGCTCGAACACGGAGGGAGTTGATCGAACCGGGGCTGATGTGATACGTTGATCCGCTTTAGAGGCGGCCGTGGGAACCGTCGTGGCGCCTCGAGAATCATGCCGAACCGCAAGGCGCGTCCGGCCCATTCAGGAGTGCCCCATGCTCATCTGCCTCCGTTGCGAAATCGAGGTCGAAGAGGGTTCCACAGCCTGTCCCCAGTGCGGGGGTGCGCTGGAGGAAGTCGATCCTTCCGAGTACGAATACGTCGTGGAAGAAGAGGAAGGGGAAGGGGAAGAGGAAGAATCCGCGGAGAAGGAAACCGGAGAGCCTCCTGTCGCCCCTCCCCCCGCGCCTGCATCCTTGCCCGAAGCGCCCCCGGAATCCGACGAGGCCCCGCCGGCACCGATGGAACCCCGGGCGGCCATGGACGAAGCGCCGGCAGAGCCGCCGGAACCCCGGGCGGAGCCGGACGAAACGCCGGCAGAGCCGCCGGAACCCCAGGCGGAGCCGGACGAAGCGCCGGCAGAGCCGCCGGAACCCCAGGCGGAGCCGGTCGAAGCGCCGGCAGAGCCGCCGGAACCCCAGGCGGAGCCGGTCGAAACGCCGGCAGAGCCGCCGGAACCCCAGGCGGAACCGGCCGCGGAGACGCCGGAGGCCGCGGGGGACGGCGTGGGCGGGGAAGAGCCGCCGGCGGAGACGGCGCCCCCCGTGGCGCCCGAGAGCGCGCCGGGGGGGGCGGAGGAAGGCACCGCGGGCGGGGAAGTACCCGCCGCCGCGCCGGAGGAAGCCGCCGGCGGCAAGGCGCCGAAGAAGGGCGCGTCCGGCCGGGGCAAGGCGCCGCGAAGGAAGACCTCCCGGATGAAGGGGAAGGACACCAAGCGGCGGGGAACCCGGGAAGTAGCCGCGAAGGAGGCCAAACCCCCCAAGTCGGTGCGGCTCACGCAGCGACGGCTTCCGGTGTTGATCGGGGCGTTGCTCACCCTTTTCCTCTCCCTCTACTTCGCGGGGGACTTCGTGGTTTCGATCCTGGTGGGGTCCGTGCACTACCTCCAGGCGGGGCTGTTCCTCTGGGGCGCGGTGAGCTTCCTGTTCCTGATGGGCCACGGCCGGTGGGGCCGGGGCGGGGCGCTGCTCCTGGGCGTTCTGGGACTCGGGGCCGGCGTTTTCTTCATGCTCAAGTTCCAGCAGGAGAACTACCTCTTCCTGCTGGGGATGGGGTTCTATGCCCTGGCCATGCTGATCACCACGACGGGGAAGGGGTGGTTCTTCCGGAGCCTCGGCGGCCTGATCCTCGCCCCCGTGGTCATGGTGTGCTGCCTGGCCTCCCTGGCGCTGGACTTCGTGCCCCCCTACATCGTGAAGTCCCCGAGCCTGAAGGCGATCGAGACGTCCAAGTCGGAGAGTTCCAAGTACCTGGGCAACTGGGAGAAGATGGACGAAGCGTGCCAGCCGCTCCGGGACGCGCTGGAAACGAACGAGAAGGTGCTGAAGTACTTCGAGATGGTCCCGTGGGGGGAGCTGAAAGGCGCCGAGTTCGTCGCCTTCAAGTTCATGGGAAGCACGCGGGTGATGGACCTCTACTACTATCCCATGCTCCTGGAGTTCTCGCTCTACGCGTACAACAGCCGCACGAAAGTGACGAAGGACGAGCCGCTGGTCCTCGAGGGAGCGGAACCCGAGCCCCTGTCGGAGCCGGGCGTGCTCGAGGAGACGATCGAGGTGACGCTGAAGGACGGGTCGAAGTGCCATTCGGCGTTCGACTACAAGGTGGAAACGGGGGGGCGGTTCGAGCCGACGCGGATCATGCGGGTGGAGGGTTCCGAGAACATCCCCGACGGGGCGACGGTCGCGGTCACCTACGAGCACCGGAACCACGACCGCTTCGAGCACATCGAGGCGTCGTCCACGTTCGCGGCGGGGGTGACGGACATTCTGACGGGGGGGATGGACATCGGCCAGGTCGGGGAAGCGGTGGGGAGCCGGTACGGGGACGCCACGGACGGCGGCTACACGCTGCCCCGCGACAAGATGGGCTACCAGTTGTTGCGGCAGCTCTTCAAGATCGAGGTCCTCTACCTCGACCGCAAGAGCAACGAGGCGGCGTACGAGATCGGCGAGGCCCTGGAAGCCGACCCGGTGGATTCGGCCCGTCTCGACGAGCGCGTCGAGAGGGCGGAGGCGCTGAAGAACCGGTTCGAGGTCGAGCGGGACGGGGTGATGGACGGGCTTCTCGTGCTGATCCAGTGGATGAACGAGAAGCTCGACACGGGGGAGACCCTGAAGCACCGGACCGCCCGGCACATGATCGGCGATTCCGAGTTCGACATGATCTTCTTCAACTACAGCCGGCTTCTGAACGCCCTCCACGACACGTACGAGGAGCCCTACGAGGGCGAGGGGAGAAAGATCCTCGAGGAGGCGCAGTACCATCTCCTGCAGGGCCAGAAGGCGGTCCTGCCGGGCAAGGAGATCATCGCGGAGATGGATTTTCGCCGCCAGGTGGCGAGGATCCTGAGCAGTCCCTCCACGACGCACCACGACGAGCTCCGGTGGAAGAAGGTCCTGGAGCTGATGGCCGTGCTGGCCCGGAAGAAGCGGGAGCTCGGCGAGGCCACCGGCGAGGGCGGCATGCAGAGCGAGGAGGTGGGGAGGCTCGCGTGGACGGCGGACAAGAACTCGATCGGCATCAAGATGTGGACGGTCACGCTGAAGGCGATGGTGGTGCCGGGGGCCGCGGAAATCCCCTTCGAGATCCGGCTTCTGGACCCCCAGGGCATCGTCGACGAGTCGAGGACGCCCTTTGTGCGGGGGCTGCTCCTTCGGACGGGCCGGGGACAGAAGCAGGAATCGGCCGGGTTCCAGGGGGAGCTCTTCTGTCACAACGCGCCCGAGAAGGGACTGAAGTTCGCGCTCACCGAGTTCAAGGTCCTCAAACCGGACGGCTCCATCGCCCATGAATTCGGCGAACCCGCGCGGCGGGAGTACGTCGTCCAGCAGGGGCACTGGGTCGATCCGCAGCTCGAGTGGAGCGCCGAGCTGGACACGTTGAACTTCGATCCGACGCCGGAGCACAAGGCGGTCCTGGTCGTCCGTGCGCTGGCCGTGGAATAAATAAGCGCGGGCTTCGGGGTCACTGGTCACTTGGCCCTGGCCATGACCCATGACGAATGACGAATGGCCAATGACCTTCTAGCGGCCCATCATGCCCCGGATGCCTTCCACGAGGTCCCCCCAGAACGCGTCCGCGAACACGGCCAGGGCCAGGCAGGCCAGGATGCCGACGGCGATCCCCGCGAGAAACCCGATGATCGTGTGGCCTCCGCCGGGCACCTTGCGGACGAGCCTCGTCGAGGCGGAGGGCCTGGCGTCCTTGCGCTGGCGCTGGAGCTCGTCCGTGCATTTTCCGCAGAGTCCCTCCTGGATGGGGGACACGAAGGCGGCGGGGACCTCCCGGCCGCAGCGCGGGCAGGGCTTGTTCAGTCCGACGGCTCGCTTGCCTTTCGCCATGGTTCACCTTCAGAACTCGATCTTTTCCCCTTCCATGGCCCCCGAGATCTCCATGGTCGATCCGGCCTCCCGGACGATCGCGCGACCGCCCGCCACCATGTCGTCGATGAAGGCGTCGTCGTGGGCGGGATCGTGGTGGAACAAGAAGAGGCGCTTCGCGCCGGCGGACAGGCCCACGGCCGCGGCGTCCGACACCGAGGAATGCCCCCAGCCGAGTTTCTGGCGGTATTCCTCGTCGGTGAACATGCCGTCGATGACGAAGACGTCCGCATCCCGGGCGAAATCGATGATCTTCCGGTCGAGGGACTCCACGTAGGGCCTCATGCGGCCCTTGACGTCGCCCTCCTCGGCCGTCAGGAGGTCCCGGAACGGTTCCGTGTCGCTGGCGTACACCATCTTCCTCCCGCCGGCGCGGATGGCGAACCCGAGCGCCAGGCCGGGATGGTTCAGGAAGATCGAATCGACCTCCGCCTCCCCCACCGTGAAGGAATCCTTCTCGATCTCCACGAAGCGGATCTCCGCGGCCAGCTCCCGGAAGCTCAGGGGGAAGTAGTCGTCGTCCATCTGCATGCTCAGGACCTTTTCCACCTGGTTTCCCGTCCCCTGGCAGCCGTAGACCAGGATCCGGGCCCTCGGGTTGAACACCGGCGCGAAGAAGGGAAACCCCTGGATGTGGTCCCAGTGGGAATGGCTGATGAGGAGATGGACCTCGGGCGCCTCTTCCTCCGAGGTCTGGATGGACCGGCCCAGGTTCCGGATTCCCGTGCCGGCGTCGATCACGATCCGCGTGCCGGCCGCCTGCACTTCCACGCAGGGGGTGTTCCCGCCGTACTTCAGCGTGCCCGGCCCCGGCGTCGGAATCGATCCCCGTGTACCCCAGAAGACGACTTTCATGCCGCGGTTCGCTCCACAACCGGCCGGCCCTTCCCGGACGGATCCCCGCCGGGGCGTCCGCCGAAAGCATAGGGCCCCCCTCTCCGGAATGTCAACCCCCTCGCGCCCCCCCTCTCGGCGTCTACCTCCGTTTCCCCTCCGGCGCCTCCCAGCCCCGCGTGAGCCGCATCAGGAGCCGGAAGAGGCCGGGGTCCTTCCTTTGCAGATCCGCGCGCGTGTTCTTCGCCGTTTCGGAGCTCGTCGGCCGCTTGAACGGCGAGAGGAAGGCCTCGTACCCCTGGGCGAAATACTCCATCTCGTTCTCTGCGGCGTAGTAGTCCAGGCAGCAGCCCTCCTTCTTCGCCTTCTTGTAGAGACGGGAAATCTCCGACTCGATCTCCCCGCCCACCGCGTACCGGTGGATCTGGTGGGCGAATTCGTGGGCGATCGTGCTCGGCCCCATGCGCGTCGTGGCCCAGAGCGTCTCCACGCCTGTCACCGCGACCTTGCCCGCGGCCCCCCGCACCCCGTCGTAGATCCGGCCGTCGAACGTCGGCTTCCCCTTCCACGGCGACATGGCCGGCACGTCCGTCAGGTGGCGGTAGAGCGGCAGGATGTAGTGCCGCACCCCCTCCTCTTCCAGCTTCGGAAGATAGTGGGCGAGAGGCGCCACCGCCAGACGGACCACCTTGCGCCCGTCGGGCGTCAGCGAAGAGAAGTTCGTGAACACCCGCTCGATGCCCGGCACCGGCGGATCCGCGAGCGAGGAAAACCGCTCGTGGAAGTCCTCCTTCGAGAGTTCCAGCTTCTTCATCTCCTGCTTCATGCTCCGCCCGGCGATGAAGAGCACGTGGGGAAGCGGCGCCTCCGCTTCCAGCTCGATCGCCTTTCGGGCGCACCGCAGCGCCGTGTCGGGCGTCTCCAGCGCGTAGGCGGCCGCGCCCCGGAGCAGCCACGCGAAGACGTTCTCCTCCGCCCCCCATACCGCCGCCGCCGCCTTCTCCGCCGCCCGCCGCGCGTCCCCCGCCCGCATCGCCTTCACCGCCTCCTTGAGGGCCTCCCCCGCCTCGCCGGCGGGAAACCGGTTCTCCGAATCCTTCGCCGGGAAGAAGGGATAGATGCCGTGACCCCCGGCGTACCACGGGTCCAGGGCCAGCGCCTTGCGGTAACTCGCCATCGCCTCGCCCACCCGTTTCAGCTTGTACAAGACGAACGCGCGCGTGCTGTGGACGGGCGGCAGGTGGGGATTGCGCTTCCGGCCCTCGTTCAGGACCATCAGCGCCTCCGGGCGGCGGTCCAGGTGGCTCAGCGCCTGTCCCAGTCCTACGTACGCCGAAGCGCTCCACCGGTTCCGCTTGAGAACGCGCGCGAATTCACGCGCCGCGGCCCTCGCGTCCTTGCGGAGGATCTTCAGGTGCGCCCGGCAGACGTGGGCGAAATCGTGCGTCTCGTTCTGCGAAAGCGATCGCTCGAGGAACCCCTCCGCGCGGTCCAGCTCGTCCAGATGGATGTACAACAGGCCCAGCACCGCCAGCACGTCCGGGTTCGAAGGCTGGAGATCCAGCGCCTTCTGAAGCCACGCAAACGATCGCGCGTACTCCAGATCGTAGATCTCGCAACGCCCGAGCCAGGTCAGGGCGGGAACGTTCTTCGCGTCCAGCGAAAGACCGCGCATCAGAGCTTCCCGCGCCTCGTCGTAACGCCAGATGCCGATGTAGATCATCCCCCGGTAGGTGGGAGGACGGGAATCCTCGGGCGCCAGCGACTCCGCCTTCTCGAACCGGTCCAGCGCCTCGAAGTACCTCCCCTCCGCCGATGCCGCGCAGCCCTCGTCCAGCAAACGCTGGACCTCGGCCTCGACGTTGCCCGGTTCGGCCGGCGTCTCCCCCGCCCGTGCCGCGGCCGAAAACACCGCCGCCACCAGCACCCAGCCAAGAAGATGTCTGCGCATCGGTCCTTCCTCAACAGGTTGTTACCGGAGCGCGATCCGAAGGCGCTCTCCCGCATCCTCGCGCGAAAAAACGATCTCTTGAACCGCCGCATCGCGGCCGGGAGCCCTGAGCGTCACGCGATAGGTCCCGAAGAACGCCTGCCCCTCGAAACGCCCCCCCTCGTCCGTCGATCCCTCCAGCAGCGTGCGCCACGTTTGATGCACCAGGTGCAGGTACGCCTCGGCCGCGGGCTTCGGGCTCCAGTCCCGCCGGAACAGGGCCCCCCGCGGCCGCCAGTGGGCCCCCGCCCAGTACCCCCACATCAGGATCCCCTGCACGGCGGGATGGCCGAAACAGACCCGGTAAAACGCCTCCAGACGCTTGGCCTGCTCCTCCTCGTCGGCGGAATCGATGTCGAACTCCGTGATCTTGATCGGGAGACCGAAGGACGCCAGGCGATCCAGCGCCATCCTCACGACCCGCGGATCCGGCCCCGGCGCGCCGAAGTGACCCTGGCACCCGATCCCTCCCACGGGCGCGCCCGCTTCCATCAGACCCCGGATGTGCTCGACGTAACGGTCGAGATGGGCGCCCGACAGGATCGCGAAATCGTTCACGTACATCGGCGTGTCCGGCGCGACCTCGTGGGCCTTGCGGAACATCTCCACGCGAATCCCCTCGCCCAGCCGCTTCGCGAACCAGTCGTTGTGGATCATCTCGTTGTTCATGTCGAAATCCGTGATCCGGCCCCCGTACCGCTCGAGCACCTCCTCGATGCGGCGGAAGATCGCGCCCCGCAGATCCTCGTCGTCGAGCGCGGAAGCGAAACGCGGAATGCAACGCCGGCTCGCCCAGAAAAGGCAGTGACCCCGCATCGGAATGGACCGCGCCTCGCACCAGGACAGGATCCGGTCCGCGTCCCCGAAGTCGGACACCGGCCCCCGGCGGTTCACCACGTGCCACTTCAGGGCGTTCTCGTGGACCGCGTGGTTGAAGAGATCCGGGAAAAGACGCGTGTACATCCGGCGGTCCCTCTCCGACCAGCCCTCGTGCGCCAGTCCGGAGCTCAACGCGCAGCCGAAGGGAAACGCGTGACGGACCAGCGACGCCCGAACCTGCACCTCCGGCGCCGGCGCCCCCGAGGCGTCCTCCACTTCGAGCACCAGCCGGCCCTTGCGGTGCTTCTCGATCCCCGCGTCCGCTTCCTTCCGCCAGTCGGGAGCCGACGCGAGCGACGGATGCGCGATGCCCGCTTCCGCCGGCACGATCCGGACGCGCCCCAGATGGAGGTTCCGGTCTTCCTCCCGGCCGGGATCGAAGTAGTCGTTGGTGAACTGGAGGGACAGCCGCCGCGTGCCGGCCTCGATGTGCGTCTCGAACGGGAACGTCCCCGCCTTCCTCTTCGCCACCACCACCTCGCCCACCGGCTCCAGGTCCAGCCGGACGCGCAGGATCGGCCAGACGCCGCGCGCCGGCTCGCCGCGCGCCTCCACCTCGATCCGGTAGGTCCCCGCGGCGGGAAACCGGACCCAGGCGGACGCGGCCCCCGTGGACCAGAGGTTCCAGAAGTCGCCCTGCGCGGTCCCGCAGCTCTTCTCGGGGAAATCCTTGGCGGGAACCTCCAGGGCCAGAGCGGGGCAGGCCAGGAGGAAAAGCAGGATGACCGGTGTCGTTTTCATGGAAGGATTTCGACCATTTTCGTGATGGCGCCCAGCGCCCGGGTGCGGATCGCCTCGGGCACCTGGATCTCCCCGCTCATCTCCTCGAGGGCGCGGAGCATTCTGGGCAGCGTGGCCAGTTTCATGTCCGGGCAGTCGGCCATCGGGGTGGCGGCATGGAACGTCTTGTCCGGGTTCGCCTTGCGGAGGGGATGGAGCATGCCCACCTCGGTGCCGATGATGAATTCCTTCGCGTCGGACGCCCCGCAGAAGGCGAGCATGCCGGAGGTGCTGGCGACGTGGTCGGCCCGGTCGATGACGTCGAGGGTGCACTCGGGATGGACCACCACCAGCGCCCCCGGATGATCGCGCCGGGCTTCCTCGATGTCGGACGCCCGGATCCGGTCGTGGGTGGGGCAGCTGCCCTGCCAGATCGAAACGCCGCGTCGTCCGGCTTCGCGGGCGGCGTAGGTCCCGAGATTGCGGTCGGGTCCGAAGAAGACGGGGCGGTCGGGGTCCGCGGCGCGAAGGACCTGGACGGCGTTGGCGGAGGTGCAACACATGTGGGATGCCGCCTTGACCTCGGCCGTGGAGTTGACGTACGTGATCACGGTCGGATCATCGAGCTTGGGGACCTCCTCGGCCAGCTCCCGGGCGTCGAGCGTGTTGGCCAGCGGGCACCCGGCGGAGGCGGCGGGCATGAGGACAGTCTTGTCCGGGCAGAGGATGGAGGCCGTCTCCGCCATGAAGTGGACCCCGCAGAAGAGGACGACGCGGGCGTCGGACGCGGCGGCCTGGCGGGAGAGGCCGAGGGAATCCCCGACGAAGTCCGCGGCGTCCTGGACCTCGGGGCGCTGGTAGTTGTGGGCCAGAATGACGGCGCGCCTCTGGTCCTTCAGTCTCCGGAGCTGGTCCATCAGGGCTTGCTTGTGTTCCATTCACAAAGCCTATCAATTCGGGAACTTCCACGAAAGGCTCTTGGCTTCCCGTGCCCGGCCGTTCATAATCGGAAACACCGACAGGTTGTGGGAGGGGAAGCATGAAGGAATACCAGGCGACGGTCAAGTACTACGACCTCCTGTACAACCAGGAAACGGTGGGGGACGAGGCGTTCTGGTTGCAGATGGCCGGGAAGTCCCAGGGCCCCATCCTGGAGCTCGGGTGCGGCACGGGCCGGGTGACCTTTCTCCTGGCGGGCCAGGGCTACGAAATCACCGGTCTCGACAACTCGGAACCCATGCTGGTGAAAACGCGGAAGAAACTGGCCACGCGCACGCCGGACATCAAGGGCAAGGTCATGCTCTGCAAGGGGGACATGGCCGATTTCAGCCTGGAGAACCGGTTCAAGCTCATCATCATCCCTTTCCGTGGCTTCCAGCACCTTCTGACGGTCGAACG
>CAZDSO010000027.1:0-35335 GCA_964508045.1 uncultured Planctomycetia bacterium
GCTTACAGACAATGCGAAAATCTGCAGCCCCCTTGCACTCCTGCCATGGGTCGGGTGTGAAATTTCCCGAAAAACCCGTGCACGCCCCGTGAGGACCTGGAATGCGAGGGTCACCCCGGGGTCTTTCCATGAAGGGGAGCTACGAAAAGGAAGGGAGTGCCACGACTTATTTGCAGCGCGAAACGCTCATCCCCCTCGCCCCATTGCGGCTTGGCGGGGGTCTCGATATAATCCTCTCTTTTCCGCGATCCCAGAGGGGCACGGTCCCCGACAGCGAGGTGGACCCGATGGTCGAGGCATACGATCCGGCGCGCATCGAGGGGAAGTGGCAGGAGGCGTGGCTGTCGTCCGGCGTCTTCCACGCCGAGGACGACACGGGGAAACCGAAATACTACGTCCTCATCGAGTTTCCCTACCCGTCCGGCGAGGGTCTCCACGTGGGGCATCCGCGCAGCTATTCGGCCCTGGACGTGGTGGCCCGGAAGCGCCGCATGGAGGGCTACAACGTCCTCTACCCCATCGGGTTCGACGCCTTCGGCCTGCCGGCGGAGAACTACGCCCTGAAGACCGGGCAGCATCCGCGCGACGTCACGAAACGGAACGTGGACCGGTTTCGCAAGCAACTGCAGCGGCTCGGGTTTTCCTTCGACTGGTCCCGCGAGGTCAACACGACGGACCCGGGTTACTACAAGTGGACGCAGTGGATCTTCCTGAAGCTGTTCGAGCACGGGCTGGCCTACAAGGACGAGATGCCCATCAACTGGTGTACGAGCTGCAAGGTGGGGCTGGCGAACGAGGAGGTCGTGCAGGGGGTGTGCGACCGGTGCGGAAGCGAGGTGGTCCGGCGCGTCCAGTCGCAGTGGATGCTCCGCATCACGAAGTACGCCGAGGCGCTCCTGGAGGGGCTGGACACCGTCGACTTTCTCGACAAGATCAAGACGCAGCAGGAGGCGTGGATCGGCAAGAGCCGCGGGGCGGAGGTGGATTTTCCACTGGCCGGACGCGACGAGGTCCTGCGCGTGTTCACGACGCGCCCCGACACGCTCTTCGGGGCCACCTACATGGTGCTCGCGCCGGAGCATCCCTTCGTGGAGCGGTTCCTGGGGGAGATCGAGAACCCGGAAGACGTGAAGGCCTACCGCCGGGAGGCCGCCCGCAAGAGCGATCTGGAGCGGACGGAGCTCACGCTCGACGTCACCGGCGTGGAGATGAAGGGCCTGGAAGCGGTCCATCCCGTCAACGGCGAGCGGATCCCGGTCTGGATCTCCGACTACGTCCTCATCTCGTACGGCACGGGCGCCATCATGGCGGTGCCGGCCCACGACGAGCGGGACTACCGGTTCGCGCGAAAGTTCGACCTGCCCATCGTCGAGGTGATCGCCGGGGGCGACATCGAGCAGGAGGCGTTCACGGACATCGACCGCGGGACGCTGGTGAACTCCGGTCCGCTCGACGGGCTGGGCGTCCGCGACGCCATCGCCAGGATCACGGAGATCCTGGAGGAGAAGGGCCAGGGAAAGGCGACGGTGAACTACCGCCTGCGCGACTGGGTCTTCAGCCGCCAGCGCTACTGGGGCGAACCCATCCCGGTGGTCCGTTGCGAGGCCTGCGGCGGCTGGGTGCCGTTGCCCGAGGAGGCGTTGCCGCTCGAACTACCCGAGGTGGAGAAGTACCAGACCACGGAGACGGGGGAATCGCCGCTGGCGCTCCTCGAGGGCTGGGTGCACACCGTCTGCCCGCGTTGCGGCGGCCCCGCCCGCCGGGAGACGGACACCATGCCCCAGTGGGCGGGGTCCAACTGGTACTTCCTTCGCTACTGCGACCCGCACAACGACGAGGCGCTCGCCTCGAAGGAGGCGCTGGCGTACTGGATGCCGGTCGACTGGTACAACGGGGGGATGGAGCACACCACCCTCCACCTCCTGTACTCCCGGTTCTGGCACCGCTTCCTCCACGACATCGGGGTCGTACCCTGCGCCGAGCCCTACGCGAGGCGGACCTCGCACGGCATGGTGCTGGGCGAGGGCGGGGAGAAGATGTCCAAGGCCCGCGGCAACGTGGTGAATCCCGACGAGATGGTGGAAGCCTACGGCGCGGACGCCTTCCGTTGCTATGAGCTCTTCATGGGCGCGTTCGACCAGGCCATCCCGTGGTCCACGCAGGGGCTGGTGGGCCAGGAGCGTTTTCTGCACCGCGTCTGGAACCTCCAGGAGAAGGTCGACCCCGACGCCCCCCTCGACCCCGAAGGCGAGCGTCTCGTCCACCAGACGATCCGCGACGTCTCCGAGAGGATCGAGGCCATGAAGTTCAACACGGCGCTGGCGTCGCTGATGACGCTGGCGAACCGCTTCGGGGCCTCCGACCGGGTCCGGCGGGAGGATTTCGAGCGTTTCGTCCTGCTGCTGTCGCCCTTCGCCCCCCACCTCTGCGAGGAGATGTGGGAGAGGCTCGGACACGAGACGTCGCTGGCGCGGCATCCCTGGCCCGTCTTCGACCCGGGCGTCGCGGCCGAGGAGGAGGTCGAGATCCCGGTCCAGGTGAACGGGAAGCTCCGGGGGAAGGTGATCGTGCCGGCGTCCGCCGGCGAGGAGGACATCCGCGCGGCCGCCCTGGACGTGGACAACGTCCAGCGACACGTCGGGGACCGGGCGGTGAAGAAGGTGATCTACGTGAAGGGGCGGCTGGTCAACGTCGTCGTCGCGTAGCCGGGGCCGCGAAGGCCGCAAGCATTCGGTGCCCCCCCGACATTTCGTACCTGATCGACGGGCACGAAACGTCTGGTTCATACGATGTCACGACAAGAGAGAGAATTGCCATGGCTGAGGGAAAGAAGGGAATCACGAAACGGTCGGAGGACTTCTCGCGGTGGTACCTGGACGTGATCCAGGGGGCGGAGATGGCGGACTACTCGCCCGTCCGGGGCTGCATGGTGATCCGCCCCCACGGCTACGCCGTCTGGGAGAAGCTGCGTGACGCCCTCGACGGCATGATCAAGGAGACGGGGCACGTCAACGCCTACTTCCCCCTCTTCATCCCGGAGAGCTTCCTGACGAAGGAGTCGGAGCACGTGGAGGGCTTCGCCCCCCAGTGCGCCGTCGTCACCGAGGGCGGCGGCAAGCCGCTCGAAGAGAAGCTCTACGTCCGCCCCACCTCCGAGACCATCATGTACAGCATGTACGCGAAGTGGATCTCCTCGTGGCGGGATCTGCCGCTGCTCATCAACCAGTGGGCGAACGTGGTCCGGTGGGAGATGCGCACGCGCCTGTTCCTGCGCACGATGGAATTCCTGTGGCAGGAGGGGCACACCGCGCACGCCACCGAAGCGGAGGCCGAGGAGGAAGCGCTCAGGATGCTCGAGGTCTACCGCCGGCTGTCGGAGGACGTCCTGGCCGTGCCGGTCATCAAGGGCGTCAAGAGCGAATCGGAGAAGTTCGCCGGCGCCCTGAAGACCCTGTGCGTCGAATCCATGATGCAGGACGGCAAGGCGTTGCAGATGGGCACCTCCCACAACCTGGGTCAGAACTTCGCCAAGGTCTTCGACGTCGCCTTCCAGGACCAGGACGGCCGGCGCAAGCACGTCTGGCAGACCTCCTGGGGCGTGTCCACGCGCCTCATCGGCGCCCTGATCATGGCCCATTCCGACGACACGGGGCTCGTCCTGCCGCCCCGCGTCGCCCCCGTCCAGATCGTCGTGGTCCCCATCTGGAAGTCCGACGCCGAGAAGAGCGCGGCCGTCGAGGCGGCCCGCGCCTTCCAGGACGCCCTGCATGGACGCGCGTCGGTCCGGGTGGACGACCGCGAGGACCACAAGCCCGGCTTCAAGTACTTCGAGTGGGAGCGCAAGGGGGTACCGCTTCGCGTCGAGATCGGCCCGAAGGACCTCGACAAGGGCACGCGGATGTTCGTGCGAAGGGACACGGGGGAGAAGCGGCCCGTGGACGCGTCCGCGGCGCCCGGAGAGGCCTTGAAGGTCCTGGACGCGATCCAGTCGGATCTGCTCGAGAAGGCGCGGTCCTTCCGCGAGGGGAACACCTTCACGGTGGACGACTGGGAGGACTTCAAGAAGCGCAACGCGTCGCTGGACGGGGGCTTCTACCGGGCCCACTGGTGCGGCGACCCGGCCTGCGAGGAATCGGTGCAGGAGGAGACGAAGGCCACGATCCGATGCATCCCCTTCGAGGCGGAGGCGGAGGAGGGCGCCTGCATCCGTTGCGGGAAGCCCTCGGCCAAGCGCGTCGTCTTCGCCAAGGGGTACTGAGAGGCTGTGTAAAAATCCCTGGTTCCCTACGCGAGCGGATTTTTCCACATCCTCTACCTCTGGGGGGACGCCGTCCCCCCCCCCAGCCCGGCCAAACAGACGGATTGGGCAGGCTTTTCGACCCTGATCGACATGTTGATCAGAAAGTGACCATGTGAATCAGGCTCGAGAAAGCACCGCAGCACCGGAAAAGGACTCGCGAAAACAACCTTTCGAGGCGCAGGGGTCCCGTGGCCCATGACCCGCGACGCCTCACGGCTCGCGCCGTTTTGGATCGGCGGGCGGCGCCTCGCCCTTTGGCGGGGCGGGAGCATTCTCCCCCTCCTTCGCGGCATCCTCGTGCGGCGAATCGCCTTCGTCCGCCTGGGAATCGGGCAGGATGGCGATTTCACCGGTCTTGCGGCGGCGCCTCTCGGGAAAGGGTTTCTTGAGGATCACGTGATTGAAGAGGTAGTGGCACAGGGGAACGCCGATGAGGAGCCCCCAGACGCCGAAGAAGTGCTCGCCGATAAAGAGGATGACGAGGATGAGCAGGGGGTTCATGTGCATCACCGAGCCGAGAATCCGTGGGTTCAGGACATAGGCTTCGATGAGGTGGATGAGGGTGATCAGGGCGACGGCCTCGAAGGCGAGGAGCACGCCGCATTCCTGGAGGCACACCAGCACGATGGGGGCCGAGGAGATGAAGACGCCGAGCACGGGGACGAAGCTGCACAGGAACACGATGACGCCGAGCGCGATGGGGTAGGGAATGCCCAGAAGGACGAGGCCGATCATGGTGAGCGCGGTGTTCACGAGCGCGATGATGGCCTGTCCCTGGAAGGCCATGCCCATGCTTCGGCCGAACGAGACCACGGAGGGGGCGATCTCCTGGTAGAAGCCGCCGATGCGGCTTTCGGCCAGTGAACTGATCTTCTTTCCGAAGGTGGGGATGCCCATCACGATGAGGAAGGAGAAGATGATGGCCATGAGGAAATGCATGGCGTAGGTGAACAGGCGTGTCGCCACCGTGGTCAGGATGTCAGCGAGGGCGGGGAGGTTCTCCGTGGCGGTGGTCTGGAGGCTGTTGACGACCTGTCCGTAGGTCTGCTCGTAGGTGGGGGTATCGCGGAACTCCTCGAACCGCTTCCTGCCCATGACCGCGCGCAGGAGGCTGTCGAGGTGATCCAGCAGGTCCTTGCGCCTGGCGGGTCGGGGTCCTGCGAGGGCCGTGTCTTCCTTCTCGCGGCGGTCGATGCGCTTGACCACGGCCTCCTCGGGGCAGGTCTCGAGGGTTTCCACGGGCCGTCCGGGGATCTTGCGCATGGCCTCGGCGAGCTGGGCCCGGATCGGGTAGTACCGCGGCGAGTCCCGGAACGACTGGTACCGTTCCTCGCCGAGGACCTCCTTCATGATCTTGTCGGCCCGGTCCTCGGGCGTCATGAGGCGGGCCGCCTTGCGGGGGATGAGTTCCTGGGCCTGCTGGGCGAGCCTCCGCCCCTGCTCGACGAGGCGCGGGAGGACGAGCCAGCCGGCCCCGCCGAGGATGCAGAGGAAGACCAGGAACACCGCGAGGGTGTTGAGGTACCTCAAGGGGTGGTTCGGCCGGTCGGCGATCTTCATCTTCCGGGAGGCCCACAGGACCACGTTCGAGGCGATGTAGCTCAAGACGAACGTGAGGAAGATGACGCCGAAGAAGGAGCGCAGGAGGTAGATCAGGAAGAGGAAGGCCGCCCAGATCGTGATCTTTTCCCAGGGCCAGCGCTTCAGGAACCGGAACGGATCCTGTTCGCGGATGTGCGTCTTCGTTTCCATGCTCTTCGCTGTCCGGCCGGAAATCGCTTCCTACCGCTTCATCGCCTCGCTGATGCTCATGAGGAACTCGGCGTTGGAATTGTACTTCTTCAGCTTCTGGACCAGAAGTTCCATGGCCTCCAGGGGGTTCATCTCGCCGAGGACCTTCCTGAGCACCGTGATCCGTTTGAGCTCCTCCGGGTCGCAGATCAGTTCCTCCTTGCGGGTGCCGGAGCGCTGGATATCGATGGCGGGCCACACGCGCCGGTCGGCCAGCCGCCGCTCGAGATGGACCTCCATGTTGCCCGTGCCCTTGAACTCCTCGTAGATCACCTCGTCCATCTTGGACCCCGTGTCGATGAGGGCCGTGGCGAGAATCGTCAGCGAGCCGCCCTCCTCGATGCTCCGCGCCGCGCCGAAGAACCGCTTGGGCTTCTGGAGGGCGCTGGCGTCGATCCCGCCCGTGAGGATCTTGCCGCTGTGCGGGGCCTCCCGGTTGTAGGCCCGGCCGAGCCGCGTGATCGAGTCCAGCAGGATCACGACGTCATGGCCGAACTCCACCATCCGTTTCGCCTTCTCGATGACCATCTCCGAGACCTGGATGTGGCGCGTGGCGGGCTCGTCGAACGTCGAGGAGATCACCTCCCCCTCGACCGACCGCTCCATGTCCGTCACTTCCTCCGGGCGCTCGTCGATCAGCAGCACGATCAGGTAGACCTCGGGGTTGTTGGCCGTGATCGAATTGGCGATTTTCTGGAGCAGGACGGTCTTGCCCGCCCGCGGCGGCGACACGATCAGGCCGCGCTGCCCTTTCCCGATGGGCGCGATGAGGTCGGCCACCCGCATCGAGATCTCTCCCGCCTCGCGCTCCATGATCAGCCGCTGTTCCGGGTAGAGGGGCGTGAGGTCGTCGAAGAAGATCTTGTCCTGCAGCTTCTCCGGATCCTCGAAATTGATCGCCTCCACCTTGAGAAGGGCGAAGTACCGCTCGTTGTCCTTCGGCGGGCGAATCTGGCCCGAAATCGTGTTCCCCGTGTGCATCCCGAAACGCCGGATCTGCGAGGGCGACACGTAGATGTCGTCCGGGCACGGAAGGTAGTTGTAGTCCGGCGAGCGCAGGAAACCGAACCCGTCCGGCAGGACCTCCAGGACCCCCTCCCCGAACATGACCCCGTTGTGGAAACGGTTCACCCGCTCCTTCAGGATCTTGAAGATCAGGTCCTGCTTCCTCTGCCCCGTCAGATCCTCGATCCCCTCCTTCTTGGCCGTCTCGTGCAATTCCGAGATCGTCATCTTCTGGAGCTCGGTGATGTGCAGGCCCCCGCGTTTCACCTGCTCGTAGTCCTCGTGCGAATCCTCCACGTTCACGTCCTCCTCCTTCTCTTCCGCCGTGTCCTTCTTCTCCCGGCCCTTGCGGTTTCCGGATCGATCTCTCGGCATGGTCATGACTCCTTCTGGTTGGATGGTCCTCGAATGGACCTGTCTCGGTCGCCGTTCGCCCCGCGCACCACGGCCCCGGTCCATCTCTCGTACAGCGCCTTCACGCGGCGCCTCGTCTCCTTCAACGGCCCTCCGTTGTCCACGATCACGTCCGAACGCGCCCGCTTCCCGTCCACGGGCGCCTGGCTCGCCTCCCGGCGTTCCCACTCTCCCTCCGGCCACCCCCGCGACCGCGCCCGCGCCTTCCGGACCGCTTCCGGCGCGTCCACGAAGATGACCGCGTCGCACATCCCCGAAAGCCCCCCCTCGATCAGCAGCGCCGCATCCACCACCACCAACGGCGCCCTCGACGAAGACGCCTCCGCTTCCAACCGCCGCGCCACCCGCGGATGGACGACACGGTTCAGCGGGCCCGTCCGCGACGGCGGACCGAAGGCCGCGTCCGCAAGACGCTTTCGGTCCACCTCCCCATCCGCTCCCAGGATCCCTTCCCCGTACGCCTCCTCAAGCGCCGCCTTCACCGTCCCCTCCCGGAGCACCTCCCCCGCCATCGCGTCCGCGTCCAGGACCGTCGCCCCCCGGTCCCGGAACAAACCGGCCACCGCCGACTTGCCCGCACCCACCCCCCCCACGATCCCGGCGACGAACGGGCGTCCCATCACAGCTCCATCCAATTGTCCCCGGCCGCCCACTTCACCTTCAAGGGGACGTGAAGCGACATCACGCCCTCCATCTCCTCCACCACGCCGCGGCGCACTTCCTCCAGCGACTCCGCCTCCACCTCGTACAGCAGCTCGTCGTGGATCTGGATCAGCATCCGCGCCGGCCATCCCTCCCGCTCCACCCGACCGTTCACCGCCACCATCGCCAGCTTGATCAGGTCCGCCGCCGAGCCCTGGATCACCGTGTTCACCGCCGTCCGCTCCGCGAACAGGCGGCGGTTCCGGTTCCCCGAACGGATCTCCGGGAGGTTTCTCAGACGCCCCAGCATCGTCCTCACCCGGCCCTCCTCCCGCGCCCCCTCGATCACCTCGTCGATGAACCTCCGGACCCCCGCGTACTTCTCGAAATACCTCTCGATGAAACGGGACCCTTCCGCGCGGGAAATCCCCAGATCCTTCGAGAGCCCGAACGCGGTGAGCCCGTAGAGAATGCCGAAGTTCACCGCCTTCGCCGTCCTCCGCATCTCCTTGTCCACCTCCGACGGCCCGACGGAAAATATCTCGGACGCCACCGCGGCGTGGATGTCCTCCCCCGCCCCGAACGCCCCGACCATCTCCGTGTCCTCCGACAGGTGGGCCATGATCCGGAGCTCCACCTGGGAATAATCCGCCGTCAAAAAGCGGTGCCCCCCGCGCGGGTGGAACGCCTCCCGGATCCGCCGTCCCGTCTCCGTTCGCGTCGGGATGTTCTGCAGGTTGGGACGGCTGCACGAAAGACGCCCCGTCGCCGCCACCGCCTGGTTGAACGAGGCGTGGAGGCGGCCCGTCGCCGGATGCACCGCCTTCGGAAGCGCGCGGACGTACGTCGTCTGCAGCTTCTTCAAGCCCCGGTATTCCGAAAGAAGGGCCGGCAGGACGTGCAGACGCCCCAGCTCCTCGAGCACCCCCGCGTCGGTCGACGGTCCCGTCTTCGTGCGTTTCACCACCGGCAGGTCCAGCTTCTCGTAGAGGATCGTCTGCAACTGCTTCGGGGAATTCAGGTTGAAAACCTCTCCCGCCTCGTCGTGAACCCGCGCCTCCAGCGCCTCGAGCCGCTTTTCGATCTCGCGGTCCAGCGCCGTCAGCGCCGATTCGTCCAGCGCGACCCCCTCGCACTCCATGGCCGCCAGGATCCCCACGAGCGGCATCTCCGCGCGCGCGAACACCTCTCGAAGACCCTCGGCCTCGAGCCGCGGCGACAGCGCCTCCTTCAGTCTCAGCGCCACGTCCGCGTCCTCGCAGGCGTACGCGCAGACCGCCTCCGGATCCACGAGGTCCAGGGTCTTCTGATCCTTCCCCTCCCCGATGAGCGCGGTGATCGGCGTCGTCTTCAAGCTCAGGACCTCCGCCGCCTGCGCGTCGAGCGACAGCGACCGGCGACCCGGGTTCAGAAGGTAGGCCGCCAGCAGCGTATCGAAGGCGATCCCCTTCAGCGGCACCCCCCGCCGGAGAAGCACCGTGGCGTCGAATTTCAGGTTGTGCCCGATCTTGCCGAGATCCGGATCCGACAGAAGCGGCCCCAGCACGCGAAGCGCCTCCTCCTCGTCGACCGCCGTCGCCCCCCCGAACGACCGGATGGGCACGTACCGCGCCCGTCCCGGCTCGACGGCGAAGCTCATCCCCACCAGATCCGACCCGATGGGATCGGGACCCGTGGTCTCCAGGTCGAAGGCGAACGTTCCTGCGTTCCGGAGATCCGCCGCCAGCGACGCGAGATCCGAGGGTCCCACCGTCTCGTAGTCGCGCGCCCCCGCTTCCTCCTTTTCCCCGGTCACGAGGCTCCCGAATCCCAGCATCCGGTACAGCGCCTGGACCTTGCGGTCCTCCCCGTCGCGGAGGCGGAAAGCCTGCGGATCCGCCTCCACGTCGAGGTCGGTCTTCAGGTCGGCGAGATCCCGGGACAGACGCGCCTGGCCGGCGAAGTCGCGGATCTTCTCCCGCCGCTTGGGTCCCTTGATCCTCTCCCACCCCGCCAGGACCCCCTCGAGATCGCCGAATTCCCCGAGCAGCGAGAGCGCGGTCTTCTCCCCGATCCCCGGGACCCCGGGGATGTTGTCGGAGGTGTCTCCCGCCAGGCCGATCAGGTCCGGGAAGCGGGCGGGTTCGATCCCCTTGGTCCGCCGGAAATCGTCCGCGTCCTGGATCGTGTCGGTCCGGGGGTCGTAGATGCGGACGCGGGGCCCGAGGAGCTGGTGCAGATCCTTGTCCCGCGTGACGATGACGACCTCCATGCCCTTCTCGGAGGCGCGTTTCGCGATCGTTCCCAGCACGTCGTCCGCTTCGACGCCCTCCTGTTCGAGAATCCGGATGCCACGGGCCTCGAGGATGTCGAGGATGAGCGGGATCTGGGCCTTCAGCTCGTCGGGCATGGGTTTGCGGTTCTTCTTGTAGTCGGGATAGGCCTCGTGGCGAAAGGTGCGCCCGCCCTTGTCCAGCACCACGGCGACGCCCCCGGGCGCATGCTCCTTGAGGATCTTGTCCAGGACGCGGACGAAGCCGAAGACGGCTCCCGTCGGCCGGCCGTCGGGGGACAAGAGGCCCGGGAGCGCGTAGAAGCTCTGATAGATCAGCGAGTGTCCGTCGAGAAGGAACAGGGTGTCAGGCATGGCCCATGTCGGTCTCGCCCATGTTCGCGGTCCGGCAAGCGAGCCCTCCGCGCTTCGCGGAGGACCTCGTTGCCCGCCGGCCCGGCTTCGGGCGGGTCAAAGTGGAATCCCGGCGAATGTCTCCGGACCGGACCTCGAAGGCACCGCGTCGGCGGTTCTTCGAGCGCCCGGAGAATGTTGGGAAGAGGCCCGGCGCCGGGCGTTCATCGTCCTCGTGGCACCGGACCCGGAACAAGAGATGAAAAGTATACGGCGGAGGGCGGGGCCCGTCAAGCGAATTCGGGGGCAAAAAAGACTTGACAGAAAAGCGTTTCCCGTAAAACATGGGCCAAATCTCCCCGGCAAGGAGCGCGTTCACAAAAGGAGTGGCCCTATGTTCGGCAGCAGACGCGGGATCTCCCAGACGCCCTTTCTGATCGTCTTCATCATCCTTTTCCTGGGCGCCACGATCGTGGCCTACTTCAACGGGCAGGGAAAGAACGAGCAGATGAAGATCGTGGAAGATCTCAACGCCCAGATGGAGGCGAAAGACGATCAGTTTCGCGAAAAGGTCCAGGAGCTCCAGGCCTGGACGGACATCACCGGTTTCTACAAGGAGGAGGATCCGGTCGAGGCGCGTGACGTGCAGGTGGTCCAGAGCCACCTCGAATCCTCCAACAAGAAGCTCTCCCCCGTCCTGCCGCCGCGGAACCTGAACTGCAAGGCGCTGATCGACGAGCTTTCGCGGCAGATCGAGGTCCGCGACCGCCGGCTCGAGGAGGCCGACCTCAACACCGAGACCAAGAACAACAAGATCCAGGAGCTCGAGCAGACCAAGATCCGTCTCGTGCGGGAAAAGCAGGATCGGATCGACAAGCTCATCGAGGACCACCAGCGGAACCAGAAGCGGCTCGAACTGACCATCCAGGGGTACGAGCGCCAGGTCACGGACCTTCGCGAGAGGATCAAGACCTACCAGGCCGACAACGAGAGGATCGCCCAGGAAGCCCGCGTGGAAAGCCGGAAGCTCGAGACCGAGATCAAGTCCCTCCAGGCCCGCGTCATCGCCCTGTCGAGGCGGGAGCAGATCGAGGAAACCCCCATGCCGGACGGCCGGGTCACGCGCGCCGACATCGACCAGGGATACGCCTACATCGATCTCGGGTCCACCCACGGCGTCCAGGCCGGACAGCGGTTCAAGGTCTATTCCGTCCTCAAGGGAGGGCGCCGGAAGGAAAAGGGCGAAATCCGCGTCACCCGCGTGGAGAAGGATTTCAGCCAGTGCTCCATCCTCGTGCCCGGCGAGGAGACCGATCCCATCGTCATGGGAGACTACATCTGGAACCGCTTCTTCGTACCGGGAAGGCAGCTCGTCTTCTGCTTCGTGGGGAACTTCGGAGGCGACCACGTCCAGCACACCAAGGACCAGCTCAAGCGTCTCGTCCAGCAGGCCGGACACGTCGCCACCGACAAGGTGCACGCCGACACCTACTACGCCGTCCTGGGCGAAGACTACGTGAACGATCCCGAGTACAAGAAAGTCCAGGATTACCGCGTCGCAAAGATCAATCCGCGGGAACTCTTCGAACACCTCGGCGTCGGCAAGTTCGAATAAACCCCCATGCGACACCTGGATGTCCTCTTCTCGCCCGCCCAGGTGGAAGGCCGGGAACTGCGAGGAAAACTGATCTTCCCCGTCGACGTTCTCCGCTTCACCACCACGGCCGTGCGCGCGATCGCCTCCGGCGCCCGGACCCTCTACCCCTTCGCCTCGCTCGCCTCCCTCCGCGCCTTCGCTTCCAAACGTCCCCGATCCTCCTACCTCACCGCCGGCGAAGAAAACGGCCTCCAGCTCCCCGCACTCGATCTCGGAAACTCACCCGCAGACTTCACCCCCGACGCCTGCCGTGGAAAGGACGTCCTCTGCTTCACCACCAACGGCTCCCGCCTCCTGAAAGCCCTCGAGGGGTTCGGGCAGATCCTCCCCCTCGCCCCCCTCAACCTCTCCGCCGTCGCCGATTTCGCTTCCCGTGTCGACGGCAGCGGCGTCGTCGCCTGCGCCGGATGGAGAAACCGCTTCGCCGCCGAGGACGCCGCCGTCGCCGGCCTCTTCGTCGTCGAGGCCCTCCGGCGAAATCCCGAACTCGAACTCTCCGAGGCCGCCCTCGCCGCCCGCGATCTCTACGTCCGCAACCCCGGAACCTGGCAGGACGCCGTGAAACGCTCCAAGGCCGCCCGACGACTCGAAACCCAGGGCTTCGCCGACGACATCCCCTCCTGCCTGCGCCTCGACGAGATCCCCCTCCTGCTCCAGGCCTCCGGCTCTCCGCTCGGCATCCGCCTGCACGACGACGCGCCCCCCGCATTCCCCCTCGACGCGCCGGCGAAGACCCGACACGCCGGGCACCCGCAGACGGAAGCCCCCCCCCCGGAAAGGGAAACGACGCCGTCCGCGGGGAAAAACGGCGACGCCCCGGAAAACGAGGGGACGCCCGGCCGCGGAAACAACGGGGAAGGGAAGGAAAACACCGGTGGACCCTCCGGAAACGGGGGGAGCGGCGGCAACGGAACGACGAAGGACCCCGGAGCCGGACCGCCGGAAGACGATGCCCGGGAAAAGGTCGACGGATTCCGCATGTCGCTGGGGGACCACCTGATCGAGCTGCGCAAGCGGGTCATCTACAGCATCCTCTTCGTCGTGCTGGGGTTTCTCGGCGTCTTCTGCTTCTACGATTCCTTCATGAACGTGGTCCTCCGCCCCGTCGAGCGCGCGTTCGACGCCATCGAAAAGGACTGGAAGGCCCTCCAGGAGGACCGGGATGAAGAGGGCGAGCCCCGGGCAACCGTCCGCCCGAAGATCATCCAGGACAAGCCCCAGGAGAGATTCGTCGCCACCATCAAGATCTCCTTCTTCCTCGGACTCTTCCTGGCCTCGCCGCTGATCTTCTGGCAACTCTGGCTCTTCGTCTCCGCCGGCCTCTACCCCTGGGAGCGGAAGTGGGTGGCCGTCTTCGCGCCCGCCACCTTCGTCTGCTTCACCGCCGGCGTCCTCTTCCTCTATTTCGTCGTCCTGCCCATCGGCCTCCGCTTCCTCCTCGGCTTCGGCTACCACCCCGACGTCCTCCCCACCGTGGGATACGGCTCCTACGTCAGCTTCTTCCTCCTCCTCTCCGTCCTCATGGGCCTGGTGTTCGAGCTCCCTCTCGTCATGCTCTTTTTGGCCCGGCTGGGACTCGTCACGCCGGACACCTTCCGGAAGAAGCGCAAGCATTTCATCATCGTCATCTTCGTCGGCGCCGCCCTCGTCACCCCGCCCGACGTCATCACCCAGGTCCTGATGGCCATCCCGCTCCTGATCCTCTACGAGCTCGGCATCTTCCTCTCCCGCCTGGCCTACAAGAAGCGCCTCGAAGCGCGATCCTAGGCTTTTGATTTCAGATCGCAGAGAGGGGCGAAGGTCGAAAGGCGAAGGAATATTGCACCTTGGACTTTGGACCCCCACGCCTTGAAATGTTGTTTTCGCGAGAACCTTTCCGGTGCTGCGGTGCTTTCTCGAGCCTGATTCACATGATCTTTTTCTGATCAACATGATCCTTTCCAGTGTCGTGTCCCAAACTTATCGGTTCAATGGATCTGTTTTGGAGGGCGAGGGTCCTCCCGAGCCACGAGTTTCCTGGCTCGCCGGGAGGCTCGCCCTCCAATCCAAACCGATCAATTCAGGTGTGGTGCGCCACGAGTACGGAGGCGCGGGGATTGCCTCGCGGAAATCGTCCGGGTCCGGAGCCGGGCGGGCGCATTTGCCGCTCCACAACGTGAGACCCGGGACTTTCGACTTTCGACTTCGAACGTCCGGCTTTAGACTTGGGACGTTCGACTTTGGACTTCCAGCAACGATGGACGGCTCCTCCCACATCATCGCCTCCGGCTCCGAGCTGGTCTCCGGCCTCGTCGGCGATGACAACTCCCCCTGGCTGGCCCGCGGACTCTGTCTCCTCGGCTTTCCGCCACGCCGGATCCTCCTGGTCCCCGACGACGGCGAAGACATCCGCCGCGCCCTCGAGGACGCCGACGGAAAGGCCGACGTGGCGGTCATCACGGGCGGCCTGGGCCCCACCGACGACGATCGGACCCGCGAGGCGGTGGCCGACTTCGCCCAGGCGGCCCTCCTCCCGAACGAGGAACTCGAGAAACGGACCCGGACGTTCTACGAGAGCCGGGGACGGCGTCCCGGCGCCAGGGCCCTGCGCCAGGCCCTCCTCCCGGCGGGCGCCCGCCCCCTCCTCAATCCCGCCGGCACCGCCGCCGGTTTCTTTCTCGACGCCCGGTCGCTTCGCGTCGTCGTCCTGCCGGGTCCGCCCCGCGAGCTCCGGGCCACGGCCGGCGAGGACTTCCGGGGACTCGCCTCGGCCTTGCCGGGGCCGGGCGAGGACGCTTCCGTGCTCCGGCTGGACACCTTCGGCCTCCCCGAGTCCGACGTCGACGGCCGCCTCGAGGAGGTCCGCAAGGTGCCCGGCCTCTCGGTGGCCACGCTGGCTTCCCACGGGGAGGTGGCGGTCGTTCTGGGCGCGCGGGGCGCGGAAGCGGGGAAACGGGTGGAGGCGGGGCGCCGCGCGGCCGAGACGTCCCTCGGTCGCTGGATCGTCGGGGAGGGGGGCCGGGGCCTCGTCGCCTCGACGGCCCGCCTCTTCATGGATCGGGGCGTCACGGTGGCTCTCGCCGAGTCGCTGACGGGAGGGCTGGCGGGGCACCTCCTGACCGGGATCCCGGGCGTCTCGTCGATCTTCCTCCAGGGGGTGGTGGCCTATGCCGACCGGGCCAAGATCGAACGCCTCGGCGTCCCCGAAGACGTCCTGGCCGAGACGGGGGCGGTCAGCGCGGAGACGGCCGCGGCCATGGCGGCGGGGGTTGCGCGCACGGCGGGCGCGGACCTCGGCGTCTCGACCACGGGCATCGCGGGGCCGGAGGGCGGGTCGCCGGCGAAGCCGGTGGGGCTGGTCTTCGTGGCCTGCTGGTTCCGCGGGCGGGAGGAGGTACGGAAGCTGATGCTGGGGGGGATGGACCGCTCGACCGTGAAGTGGATCGCGGCGCTCTCCGCCCTGGACCTCGCGCGCAAGGTGGTCCTCGCCGCGCCGCTTTAGCGCCTTTCTACCGGCTCCGCCCGCTCAGGGCCTTGGATTTCCGATTGCATGCCTATTGACACCCTTTTCTCCCGCTGCTATCGTACTCCTTTTTCCACCCCAGGATCGGATGCGTTACCCGGTAGTGTAATTGGCAACACAAGAGATTTTGGTTCTCTTATTCGAGGTTCGAATCCTCGCCGGGTAATTTTTTCGGGCGGCGGCGCTTTGCACTGCCGCCCCGTCGTCTTGGGCGCCCGGCCGCGGGGCCGGGTGGGGCGGGTCGGAACGGCGAACCGTCCACCCGCGGGGCGCGTTTCTCGCGCTGGCGGGCGGCCCAACGCCCTGACGTTCCGTTGAAGGACAAAGCGGTGCCACTTTCCGCCGTCATCCTGGCTGCAGGCAAGGGAGAGCGGATGCATTCCCCTCTTCCGAAGGTCGTCCATCCCGTCTGCGGCCGCGCCATGATCGCCCACGTCCTCGAGGCGGTGAAGGGTCTTTCGCCCGGGAAGACCGTTCTGGTGGTCGGGGTGGGCCGGGAGGCGGTGGAGGAAGCCGCCGGGGACTTCGAAACCCTCACGGCCGTCCAGGATTCCCCCCGGGGGACGGGGGACGCGGCCCGCGCAGGCCTTGCGGCCCTCGGGGAGGCGTCGGGAGACGTTCTGGTCCTGCCGGGAGACACCCCCCTGTTGACGGCGGAGGTCCTTCGCGCGCTCACGGAGACGCACGCGCGGCAAGGTCATGACGCCACGGTGCTCACGTTCACGCCCCCGGATCCGGGATCGTACGGGCGCGTGATCCGCAACGAGGACGGAAGCGTGTCCCGGATCGTGGAGGCGCGTGACGCGGGGGAGCCGGAGCGGTCGGTGCGCGAGGTGAACAGCGGCATCTACTGTTTCCGTTCCGAGGCGCTTTTCGAGGCGCTGCCGAGGATCGGCGCCGGGAACGCCGCCTCGGAGTACTACCTGACGGAGGTGGTGGAGCTCATGGAAAGGGGTTCGGTGGGGGCGGTGGCGGCGTCCGATCCGGCGGCGGTGCTGGGGATCAACACGCCGGAGCAGCTGGCGGAGGCGTCGCGTCTGATGGAAGGCCGCATCCTGGCCTCCCTCCTGGCCGGCGGCGTGTCCGTGCCCGCGCCCGACCGCATCTGGGTGGAATGGGGGGTGGAGGTCGGCGAGAACACGACGCTTCTTCCCTTCTCGGTGCTGCGCCGGGGGGTGAAGGTCGGGCGGGGGTGCACGGTGGGGCCGTTCGCCCACCTTCGGGGGGGCACGGTGGTCCGGGACGGGGCCTGGGTGGGGAGTTTCGTGGAGGCGAACCGATCCGAGGTGGGGGAGGGTTCGGCGGCGGGCCACCTTGCGTACCTGGGGGACGCCCGGATCGGGCGGGGTGCGACGGTGGGGGCGGGTGCCGTCACGGCGAATTTCGACGGGAAGGAGAAACACGGCACGATCATCGAGGACGGGGCCATGATCGGGGCGGGCACGGTCCTGGTGGCGCCGGTGCGCGTGGGTTCGGGGGCGACGACGGGAGCGGGGGCGGTCGTGACGGGCAGGACGAACGTGCCCCCGGGCGACGTCGTGGTCGGCGTTCCCGCGCGGTCGCGGCGTACACGGACGGGGCCCGAACCGCCTCCCTCTCCCCGAGAGGAGGGAAAGGAACCATGATCAACGAGAAGGGCATCAAGATTTTCACGGGCAACGCGAATCCGGATCTGGCCAAGGCCATCTGCCGTCACATGGAGCTTCCCCTGGCCCGGGCCCAGGTGGGAAAATTTCCGGACGGCGAGGTGAACATCAAGATCGAGGAGGACGTCCGTGGCCGCGACATCTTCATCGTGCAGTCGACATGCCCGCCGGTGGACCAGAACCTGATCGAGCTGCTCTCCATGATCGACTGCTTGAAGCGGTCTTCGGCGGCGCGCATCACGCCGGTGATCCCCTATTTCGGGTACGCGCGGAAGGACCGCAAGGACGAGGGGCGCGTTCCGATCACGGCGAAGCTGGTGGCCAACATGATCACGGTGGCGGGTGCGGACCGCGTGCTCACCATGGATCTCCACGCCGCGCAGATCCAGGGTTTCTTCGACATTCCGGTGGACCATCTCTACGCCTCGCCCATCTTCGTGAAGGAAATCAAGAAGATGAATTTCGAGAACCTCTCGGTGGTGGCGCCGGACGTGGGGGGGGTGAAGATGGCCCGGGCCTACGCCAAGCACCTCCAGGCGGAGCTCGCCATCGTGGACAAGCGTCGCATCAGCGGCTACGAGGCCGAGGTGTTCCACGTGATCGGGGACGTGAACGGCCGGAACGTCCTGATCGTGGACGACATGGTGGCCACGGCGGGGACGCTGGTAGAGGCCTCGAAGATCCTCAAGAAGCACGGGGCGGAGAACATCTACTTCAGCGCGACGCATCCCGTTCTCTGCGGGCCGGCCATCGAGCGGCTCTCGAAGGCTCCGATCAAGGAGCTCTACGTCTCGGATACGATTCCCCTGACGGGCAAGACCCTGGACAAGATCCGGGTCCTTTCCGTGGCCCCCGTTCTGGGGGAAGCGATCAAGCGGATTCATTTCAGCGAATCGGTCAGTCAGCTGTTCTTCGTGGAGTAGGGTCCTCCCCGCGGGGGAGACCGGAAAGGCGCAGGATGAGTAGCGTTCACATCAAGGGCGAGAAGCGGACGGAACGGGGCCGGAGCCGGATCCGGAAGGCCCGTGCGCGGGGCAGGATTCCCGCGGTCCTGTACGGGGGCGAGGGCGCAAACGATCCTCTTTTCCTCTCCAAGAAGGACGTGGACGACATCGTGGAGAAGAGGCTCCGCGTGGTCGTTCTCGACACGGAGGAGGGGCCGGTCGAGGCGATGCTCAAGGAGATCCAGTACGACGTCTTCGGAGAGAACGTCTTCCACCTGGACTTCATGCGGCTCACCAAGGGGGAGGAGATCGAGATCCACGTCCCCCTGATCCTGAAGGGGGCGGAGGACCGGAAGAGGGAAAGCGGGATGCTCGAGCAGCATCTCCACCAGCTGAGCGTGGCCACGATCCCCTCCCGGATTCCCGAGCGTTTCGAGATCGACGTCTCGGGGCTGGAGTTCGGTGCGTCGGTGACGGCCGGCGACATCCCGATGCCGGAGGGGGTCCGTCTCGCCGTCCCGCCGGACGCGAACGTCGTGTCGGTGGTGGGCGTCGAGGAGGAAGAGGAGGAAGCGGCGCCCGGCGAGGAGGTCAAGGAACCGGAGCTGGTGGGCAAGGAGGAGAAGGAAGAAGAGGAGACGGCATGAAGCTCGTGGCGGGGCTGGGCAACCCGACAAGCCGATACGCGCGAACCCGCCACAACCTCGGGTTCTGGGTGGTGGACCGCCTCGCCGGCGAGGCGGACGCGTCCTTCAAGCGGAGCCGCTTCGAGGCGCTGGAGTCCCGGATCACCCCCGGCGGGGTCACGGTGGTTCTGGTGAAGCCGCAGACGTACATGAACCTCTCGGGGGAGGCGGTGGCGCCCCTGGCCCGCTGGTACGGGCTGGGGCCCGGGTCGGTGCTGGTGGTTTGCGACGAGATGGACCTTCCTGCGGGGCGTCTTCGGATCCGCCGGAAGGGAAGCGCGGGAGGTCACAAGGGCCTGCAATCGGTCTTGGAGAGGATGGGCACGCAGGAGGTTCCGCGGCTTCGGATCGGCGTGGACCGGCCCCGCGGAAACGCCGAGGCGTGGGTGCTTGCCTCGTTGGACGAGGCAGAGTCGATCCGGTTCGGGGCGGCGGCGGACCGGGCGGCGGAAGCGGTGAAAACGTGGGTGCGTGAAGGCATCGAAGCCTGCATGAATCGCTACAACGGAACGGACGAGTAGGAGCCTTCGTCCAGGCGTCAGATCGGAAAGGGGAATGCGATGGCAGAAACGGCGACGGCGACCAGGACCCGGCAGTACGAGGGGATGTTCATCCTCGACGCCAACCTGGCCGGGAAGCACTGGGACAAGGCCCGTCTCCAGCTGACGGAGCTTCTGGAGAACCACGGGGTCGAGATCATCCGGATGGAGAAGTGGGAAGAGCGGAAGCTCGCCTACGAAATCAAGAAGCAGAAGCGCGGGGTGTACGTGCTCTGCTTTTTCCGTGTCCCGCCGGATACGATCGTCCGCCTCAGGCGGGACATCAAGATGACCGAGTGGCTCCTGCGCGAGCTCATTCTCACGCACAGCGGAGAGGTCACCGATGATCTGTTCCGCAAGCCGCGCGCCCGCGAGCGGGACCGAGAGGAATCGCGGCGGAGCGGCAAGGGCGACGGCGGCCGGCGTGAGAAGACAGCGGCGGCGAAGAAATCCGGGGAAAAGGACGAAAAGGAAGGAAAGACGGCGTCTCCGGCGGAGGGTCCCGCCCCCGCCGTGGGCGAGAAGCAGGAAGCGCCGCCTTCCGCGCCCGCCTCCGAACCGGCGTCCCCCGAAGCCGGGGGTGCGGCGGAAACGAAGCCGGCGGAAACCGAGCCGGCGGAAACGAAGCCGGCGGAAACCGAGCCGGCGGAAACGAAGCCGGAGGAAACCGAGCCGGAGGAAACGAAGCCGGAGGAAACCGAGCCGGAGGAAACGAAAAAGGAGAGCGGGGCGTCTTGAGCGGGACGCGGGCATCCCGGTTTGTGCCGGGTTTTCTCGCCGTGTTGCATCGGGCTCCTCCTTGCGCTATAAGGGGGCCCGGTCGCACCGATCGAGCAGCCGCGAATCCTGGAGGTGATCATGGCGAACCTGAACAAGGTATTCCTGATCGGGCGCCTCACGCGCGATCCGGAGCTGCGGTACACGCAGAGCGGCACGGCCGTGGCGGAGTTCGGTCTGGCCGTGAACCGCAATTTCACGACATCGGCCGGCGAGAAGAGGGAGGAGACCACGTTCGTGGACGTGATCGTCTGGCGTCGGCGCGCCGAGGTGATCTGCGAGTACCTCGGCAAGGGCAGTCCGATCTTCATCGAGGGGAGGCTGGAGCTGGACACGTGGGAGACGCAGGACGGCCAGAAGCGAAGCAAGATTCGCGTGGTGACGGACAACTTCCAGTTTCTCGGCGGTCCCCGGTCCGAAGACCGGGGTGGCGGGCGGCGAGAAGCCCCTCGCGGTCCCCGGAAAGGGGCGTCCGGAGGGGCGTCCGGAGGGGCGTCCGGAGGGGATTCCGGAGGGGATTCCGGAGGGGGGAACGAGGGATTTCCGGACGATGATCTCCCGTTCTGACCCTCTCGAAGCGTAGGATGGAAAGGCATCATGGCTCAGAAGTACAAAGAACAGACGCGTTGCCGGTTTTGCCGCGGCAAGATGGAAGTGGACTACAAGGATGTGGTGACACTTTCGAAATTGTGCACGGGGAGAGGCAAGCTCTTCTCCCGCAAGCGCTCGGGAAACTGCGCGCGGCATCAGCGGGCCGTGAAAAAGGCCGTGAAGTACGCGAGATTCCTCGCGCTGCTTCCCTATGTGGGGTAACCCTTTTCCCTTCCGTACCGTTATCGGAGCGGGAAGGGGGCCGATCGGAGGGAGCGAGCGATGGCGATGGAAGTCGTGCTCAGGAAGAACGTACCGGACCTCGGTGCCGTGGGGGACGTGGTGAAGGTGGAGAACGGGTTCGCCCGGAACTACCTGCTCCCCCGGGGTCTCGCCTACCGTGTGAACGCCCACAACCTGAGGCGTCTCGAGGTCGAGAAGAAGAAGCAGGTGCTGGAAGCCCAGGCGGAGAAGGACCGCGCCTTGAGCCTTGCGGCGGAGCTCAAGGGCCGTTCGTTCACGATCCAGGCGAAGGCGACGGAGGAGGGGCACCTCTACGGCTCGGTCGACGAGGACGCCGTGGCCTCCGTGCTGGCGGGGGAGGGGGTGGCGCTTCCGGAGAAGGCGGTGGCGCTGGAAGAGCCCATCAAGGAGGTGGGGATCTACGAGGTCGGCCTGCGGCTCCATCCGGAGGTGGAGGCGACGACGAAGGTGTGGGTGGTGACGGAAGGCGGCGAGGGGAAGACCGGGGAGGCGGGGGGCGAGGAGAAACCGGCGGAAGGGGATGCGCTTTCGACAGACGACGTGGGGGTGTAGCCGCCATGATAGGCGACGTGGAGCGGACGCTGCCGCAGAGCACGGAGGCGGAGGCTTCGGTGCTCGGCGCCATCCTCCGGGACAATTCGGCGCTGAGCGTGTCGGCGCGTCTGCTGAAGCCGGAGCATTTCTACAGCGCCCCCCACCGCATGGTCTTCGAGGCCGCGGCGGCGTTGTACGAGAGGCAGGGGACGGTGGACCTCGTGCTCCTGAACGACGAGATGGAGAGGCGCGGCACCATCGACAAGTGCGGCGGCGCCTCGTTCCTCTCCACGCTCGAAGAGGGCGTCACGCCCGCGCACGTGGAGTACTACTGCAAGATCGTCCGAGACCGGGCGTTCATGCGGAACCTGGTGGCGGTGTGCAGCGAGGTCACGGACACGATCTGCGAATCCGGCCAGGCCGTGGAGGAGCTCCGGGATTGGGCGGAAGCCAAGATCTTCGACGCCTTCCAGCAGTGGGACACGGGGGAGGTGGTCCAGATCGACGAGGTGCTGCGCGCGGTCATGAAACGCATCGAGGAGATGCACGACCACGACGGCGGCATTCCCGGCATCGCCACGCCCTTCAGCGCCTTCGACAACCTGACCTGCGGCCTCCAGGACTCCCAGTTCATCATCCTGGCGGGCCGGCCTTCCATGGGGAAGACGTCCTTCGCGCTGAACCTGGTGGAGAACATCGGCGTCGTGCAGCGCAAGCCCGTCCTGCTTTTCTCGCTGGAGACGAGCAGCGAGCAGATCACGATGAACCTCCTGTGCGCCCACGCCCGGGTGGACGCCCAGATGGTGCGCAAGGGCATCCTTCCGGCGCGGGTCCGGAACAAGCTCACCGACGCGGCCAGCTACATCCACACGGCGCCCATCTCCATCGACGACCGGGCGGGGCTGTCGGTCCTCGAATGCAAGGCCAAGGCGCGCCTGCTCAAGGCCCGCAAGGATATCTGT
Source organism: uncultured Planctomycetia bacterium (assembly GCA_964508045.1). Classification (GTDB taxonomy): domain Bacteria; phylum Planctomycetota; class JAKEIC01; order JAKEIC01; family CAZDSO01; genus CAZDSO01. The sequence goes on from CAZDSO010000027.1 coordinate 22,860, forward strand.
CTCGTCGTCGTGGACTATCTCCAGCTCATGGAAGCACCCGGCAAGCGCCGCAGCGACAACCGGGAGCAGGAGATCTCCTACATATCGCGTTCGCTGAAGGCGCTGGCCCGCGAGCTCGAGATTCCCGTCGTCGCCCTCGCCCAGCTCAACCGGTCCGTGGAATCCCGCGAGGGCCACCGCCCCAGGCTCTCGGACCTCCGGGAATCCGGGGCCATCGAACAGGACGCCGACGTCATCTGCTTTCTGCACCGGCCGGGATACTACGCCAACGATCCCGAGCAGAAGAAGAGCCGCGACGCCGAAGTCATCATCGCCAAGCAGAGGAACGGTCCGACCGGCACCGTCCCTCTGGTGTTCCAGTACGAGTACATGAAATTCGAATCCCGGAGCCTGGAATCGGAACCCGTCGGAGAAGAAACGCCGTTCGCGTTGTGACCCACCGATACGGAGGAAGGCATGAAAAATTCGTTTGCCCCGGCCTTGTGGCTGATCGCCGCGCTCGTCCTGGTCTTCACTCCCCGTGTGTGGAGCCAGGAGCCCGGAGACGAACCGGATCCCGAGGAAAAGCCGAAAACCGGCATGAAGATCGGGTTCGCCGACATCAAGAAGATCATCGACGAGTACAAACGCACACAGACGCTCGAGGAGAAGATCGACCGCGAACGCGAAAAGAAGAGCGATGAGATCCAGAAGAAGAAGACGAAACTCGACGAGATCAAGGACGAGCTGAAAATGCTCGCCAAGGGCTCCTTGGTTTTCTTCAAGAAGACCAAGGAAGGAAGACGGCTGGAGATGGAGATCAATCTCATGGAAGACGAGCTCAAGATCGATCTCCAGCGACGGCTTCTCTGGGCCACCAAGCAGATCTACGAAGACATCTCCATGAAGATCGAGGATTTCGCCCGCGAAAAGGGGTACATGGTCATCTTCAAGGTGGAAAAGGGCGAGATCGAATCCGAGAGCAAGGCCGAGCTGATTCTCAAAATCAATAGCCGGAGCGTCCTCTACTATGATCCCTTCCTCGACGTGAGCCAGGAGATCATCGACCGTCTCAACCGCGATTTCGTCGGCGCCCAGCCCGACGAGGAAGAAGGCCAAGGGGACGAAGAAGAAACCCAAGAGGAGGGAGGTGAGGGCGCCGGAAAAACCGATACGCCGGGCGGCGAAGGCGACGAAGATCCCGGTGACGGCGACAGCGAGGAGGAGGCAGGCGCCTCGGATTGAATCGCCCCCGTTCCCCCTCGGGAAACGAGAAATCGACCCCCGCCGAACAGCCGAACACGAACGACAAGGAGAAAGGGATCGTGCAGATCACCCTGGGTGAACTGGCCCGGATGGTGAAAGGGGGACTGATCGGAGATCCCCACATCGTCATCCGCGGCGCGGCGGGGCTCGAAGACGCCTCCGAGGGGGATATCACCTTCCTCGAGACGACGCGGTTCATTCCCGCTCTTCTCCGTTCCTCGGCTTCAGCCGTCGTCGTGCGCGAAGGCGTCAATTCCCTTCCCCTTCCGATGATCCACGTCCGGGATCCGGAGGCCTCCTTTGCCGCCATCGCCGAGGTCTTCCGGCACCCCCCCGATACGCTGCCCCCCGGCGTCCATCCCTCCGCCGTGATCGCCGACAACGCCCGGATCGGCGAAGGCGCCGCCGTCGGACCCCACGTAACGATCCTGGACGGCGCGCGCATCGGGAAAAACGTCATGATCTATCCCGGCGTCTACATCGGCTACCGCGCGCGCATCGGAGACGACTGCGTTCTCCATCCCGGCGCCGCCGTGCTGGACCGCGTCGTCGTGGGCCGCCGTGTCGTTCTCCATCCCGGGGCCGTCCTCGGGGCCGACGGATTCGGCTACCGCAACGAGGAAGGCGCCTGGCGCAAGATCCCCCATCTCGGCACCGTCGTCGTGGAGGACGACGTCGAGATCGGCGCCAACGTCACGGTGGACCGGGCGCGATACGACAAGACGTGCATCGGCGCGGGAACGAAGATCGACAATCTCGTCCACGTGGGCCACAATGTGAAGATCGGGCCGCATTGCCTGCTGGTGGCCCAGGCCGGCGTGGCGGGCTCCGTCAACGTCGGACGGGAAGTCATCCTCGCCGGTCAATCGGGCGTCGAGCGACACGTCAAGATCGGCGACCGGGCCCGCGTGGCCGGCAAGGCCGGGGTGACCCATGACATCCCCGCCGCCTTCACGGTCGCGGGCTTCCCGGCCCAGGACCGGACCCGCTGGCTGCGCGGGGAAGCGGCGCTCAGAAAACTTCCCGGCTTGCTTCGAGAAATCCGGGCCTTGGACAGAAGGGTGAAATCCCTGGAGCATGGAACAGACGACCATCCGACAACCCGGTGAGACCCGCGGAAAAGGCCTGCACACGGGAAAAGACGTCCTCCTGCGCGTCCTCCCCGCCGGGCCCGACGAGGGCATCCGCTTCCGGCGCGTGGATCTGCCGGACGCTCCCCTCATCGACGTCCACGCCGCCGCCCTTTCCGGCGCCCAGGCCCGCCACACGACGCTGGGAAGCGGAAAGGCCTCCGTACAGACGGTGGAGCATGTCCTCGCCGCCTGTCTCGGCATGGGCATCGACAATCTCCTCATCGAGATCGACGCTCCAGAGGCGCCGGGGCTCGACGGAAGCGCCGCCCCCTTCGTGGAATGCCTCCGCCGCGCCGGCCGGCAGGATCTCGGCGTCCCCCGCCGGCCGCTCCGCGTACGCCATGCCGTCCACGTCCGCACGAAGACCGGTCATATTTCCGCCCTCCCCGATCCCGACGGGAATTTGACCATCTCCTACACCCTCGACTACGACAACCCGGGAATCGGGAGGCAGAGTTTCACCTTCCGGGCCGGAGAAAAGGCGTTTTGCGAGACGATCGCTCCCGCGCGCACCTTCTGCCTGGAAGAGGAGGTCGAGGCCCTTCGCCGGGCGGGATTCGGCCGGGGCGCCGACCAGACAAACACCCTCGTGGTCCGACGGGACGGGGGGATCCTCGAAAACGAGATGAGGTTCCCCGACGAATTCGTCCGCCACAAGGTGCTCGATCTTCTGGGCGATCTCACGCTCGTGGGGCGCCCCCTCGTGGCCCATATCGTGGCTTCCCGTACGGGCCACGCGGCGAACCAGCGCCTCGTACAGCGGATGCTGGAGGCGTTCAGGGATGACGAGTTCCGCCACAAGGACAGGATTCCCGTCGAGGAGATCCAGCGCATCCTCCCGCACCGCTATCCTTTTCTCCTGGTGGACCGCATCGAGGCCATCGAGGGCAACCGCCGGGCCATCGGGTGGAAGATGGTCACTGGAAACGAGGAGTTCTTCCGGGGCCATTTTCCCGGGAATCCCATCATGCCCGGCGTGCTCCAGGTGGAGTCCATGGCGCAGGTGGCGGGAGCGCTCCTGCTCCGGCAGGGGCGCTACGAGGGGAAGCTCTCGGTCATCCTGTCCGTGGACAAGGTGCGCTTTCGAAAAACGGTGGTCCCCGGGGACCGCCTGCGGATCACGGCCGACGTCGAGAAGGTGAAGGCCCGTACGGCGCAAATGCGGACCTGCGCGCACGTGGAGGACGATCGCGTCTCCGAAGCGAGGTTTCGTTTCATGCTCATGGACGAGGAGGATCGATGACCGCCATCCATCCCACGGCGGTGGTGGACCCGAAGGCCGAACTGGGCGCGGACGTTCACGTGGGACCCACAGCCGTGATCGGTCCCGACGTGGTCCTGGGAGACGCTTGCGAAGTCTCCGAAGGCGCCGTGATCCGCGGCCCCTCGCGGATCGGAACGGGGAACGTCTTCTTTCCCCACTGCGTCGTGGGAGCCGATCCCCAGGATCTCAAGTACGAGGGGGAAACGACCGAACTGGTCATCGGGAACGGAAACAAGATCCGCGAGTTCGTGACCATCCATCGGGGAACGCGGAAGGGAGGCGGCCAGACGGTTCTCGGGGACGAGAACCTGTTGATGGCCTGTTCCCACGTGGCCCACGATTGCCGGCTGGGAAACAACATCGTCCTGGCGAACAACGTTCTTCTGGCCGGGCACATCCGGATCGAAGACCACGCCAACCTGGCCGGGGCGGCCGCCGTGCACCATTTCACGACCATCGGCCGGATGGCGTTCATCGGGGGCCTGACCCGCATCGTCCAGGACGTGCCGCCCTTCATGATCATGGAGGGCAATCCGGCCAAGATCCGGGGGGTGAACGCGGTGAAGCTGGAACGCCTCCACACGCCCGCAGCATCGATCCAGGCCCTGTGGGACGCCTACCGGCGCCTGTGGAAAGGGGGCGAGCCCGTCGGCGTCGCGCTGGAATCCCTCCTGGCGGAAAACGATCTCGTCGACGAGGTCGCGTACCTCTGCGAGTTCCTCCGCCGGTCCAACGAGGGAGAGCACGGCCGGCACCTGGAAGCCTACCGGAACGTGTGACGGAAACCTTGCCAAGAGGGAATGTCATGCCAGAGCCGCTGAGAGTCGGGGTCGTGGGGGTGGGAAGACTCGGCCGCATTCACGCCCGCGTCTACGGCGAGCTGGAGGGCGTGAAACTGATTGCGGTGGCGGATAGGGGTGGAGAGGCCGCTTCCGGGACCGCGAAGGCCTTCGGGTGCGAGGGGTCGTCCGATTTCCGGGATCTGCTCGGCAAGGTGGACGCCGTATCGGTGGCCACGCCGACGTCAACGCACGCGGACATCGGGACGGCGTTTCTGGAGCGTGGCGTCCATGTCCTGATGGAGAAGCCCATGGGGCGCACGTTGGAGGAAGCGGACCGCCTGGTCGCTTCCGCGAAGGCGGGCGATGCTCTTCTCCAGCCGGGACACGTCGAGAGATTCAATCCGGCCCTCCAGGCGGCGGAGAAGGCCATCTCGACCCCGCTCTTCATCGAGGCCCACCGCCTCTCCCCCTTCTCGTTCCGGTCTTCCGACATCGATGTCACCCTCGATCTCATGATCCACGACATCGATATCATCCGGCATCTCGTCAAGTCTCCCCTGGAGCGGGTGGATGCGGTGGGGGTCTCCCTCATCTCGGGCTCGGAGGATATCGCCAACGCCCGTTTCACCTTCGCCAACGGCTGCGTGGCCAACGTGACCGCCAGCCGGGTCTCGGCGAAGCGGATGAGAAAAATCCGCGTGTTTTCCCGGGAGGGATACCTTTCCCTGGATTACGGCGAATTGAGGGCGCTGCTCTTCCAGCCCACCGAGGACGTTCTTCACGGCCGCGTGAATCCCCTGGAGATCCCCGACGAGGCGAAGGCCGATCCCCTCCCCTACTTCCTGACCCATCTCGTCAACGTCAAGGAAATCCCTTTCAACGAACACGAGCCCCTGAAAGGGGAGCTGGAGGCCTTCGTGGCCAGCATCCGGGACGGGCGCACCCCCCCCGTATCCGGCGAAGAGGGGCGGGCCGCCATCGAGATCGCCGAAGCGGTCAAGCTCGCCATGCGTGAACACATGGACCGGGTCCGATCGAGGGGCATGATCCTGGAAGACACGCCTTGACCCCGCCCCCGCAGAGGTTCCGGCAGAGCCTTTCGCGCTGTAACCGTTTTTCGGGATTTCCATGCCCTCGCTGAGCACGGTTCGCTGGGCGGCCTCAGCCGGCTTTGCTTTGCACGGGAGCCACGAAGGATCTCAGGCGGTCCTGTTGTTGCTCCCGGATTCTCCCATCCAACCTCTCTCCCCTGAGGATCAAGAATACGAGGGGCAACCCGGGGTATTTCCCAGAAGCGGGATGATAAAAAGTGGGAGAGATTCAGGACTCGCTTACAGCGCGAATGCCTCCGGCAACTTAGGGGTTGACAGCCGCTCGCGGAACATCCATGATTTCCGATCTGTGCCGTTTTTCGAGACCTCGGGCGGGAAGCCGGGCCGAATCCCGGCGCCCGCCGCCCCTGTTGGAGAACCGACTGCATGCCGGCGGACATCACAATCCGGAGTCTCATGGCCTCGGGGGTCCATTTCGGCCACCGTTCGAGCCGATGGAACCCCAAGATGAAACCCTACATCTACTCCAAGCGCAATCTCGTTCACATCATCGACTTGAGAGAGACGGTGAGGAACCTCTTCCTCGCCTGCAAGTACCTCACGAAGGTCAGCTCCCGAGGCGGGGAGATCCTCTTCGTTGGCACCAAGCGCCAGGCCCGGTCGGTGGTCCTCCAGCAGGCGCGCCGGACCGGCATGCACTACGTCAACGAACGCTGGCTGGGCGGAACCCTCACGAATTTCGCCGTCATCCGCAAGCAGCTCAAGCGCCTCGAGGAACTCGAGGACCTCGAAACGTCCGGGCGCATCAAGGTCTTCTCCAAGAAGATGCAGGCGTCTCTCCTCCGGACCAAGGCCAAGATGCTGAGGAACCTCGAGGGCATCCGGAAAATGAAACGTCTCCCCAACGTGCTCGTCATCATCGATCCCGGCCGGGAGAAAAACGCCCGGCGGGAAGCCCGGCGCCTGGGCATTCCCACCATCGCCGTCGTCGACACGGATTGCGACCCGGACGACGTGGACATTCCCATTCCCGCCAATGACGACGCCATGCGCTCCATCTCGGTCCTCATGGAGCAGATCGGCGACGCCGTCCTCGAAGGCGTCGAGAAATTCAAGGCCCATGTCGGTCCGATTCCCGAACGGCCGGGGGCCAGATCCCAGGACGCGCGCCCCGTCCCGCGTCGGCCCGCCGGACGGAGCGAAGGGGGCCCCGGCCGCCGGCCGGGTGGAAAGGGAGGCCCGGGCAACCGCCGGGGACAGGCCAGGCCGGGAGGCCCGCCCCCCGCCCAGGCGAAAGAGCGAAAGCCCGGGGCCCCCGCCCCGGAGGCCTCGAAGAAGCCGGCCGAGACGACCGGCCGACCCTCGACGCCTTCCGCCTCGGAGGCGAAGAGCGGATCCGCTTCCGGGACGGAAGCGGAGAAGCCGAGCGAAGAGGCCACCCCTCCGCCGGCCGGAGCCAAGCCCCAGGACCCGCCGGCGTCCTCCCCCTCGACGGGCGAGGCGAAAGGCGACGCCGGCGATGACGATACCACGAAGTGAACCGCGATCCGGAGATTTCCCTGATGAGCATCAGCGCATCCCTGGTGAAACAGCTGCGGGAACAAACGGGTTGTCCCATGATGGACTGCAAGAAAGCCCTGGTCGAAGCCGGGGGTGACCTTTCCACGGCCCAGGACATCCTGCGAAAGCGGGGCCACGAGTCCGCCTCGAAACGCAAGGACCGCGCCACCGCCGAGGGGATCGTCGCGGGCTTCGCCGATCCCGACGGCAAGCGGGCGGCCCTGGCCGAACTGCTCTGCGAGACCGATTTCGTCGCCAAGAACGACGACTTCACGTCCCTCGCCCGATCCCTCGCCGAGGACCTCGTCCGTCTTCCCGGCCTCCCCGGGGACGAGGAGGCGTTCCTCGCTTCCGTCGCCGAGGGCCGGACAGGGACGGTGGCGGACCGCATCCGGGAGGTCCAGAACACGCTGAAAGAGAACATCCGCCTGGGGCGTTTCCGCCGACTCGACGCCGGGGAAGGGGAAAGGACCGACGTCTACGTCCACTTCAACGGCAAGATCGGCACGGCGATCCTCCTCGGGATGTCTTCGCCGGCTCTCGCGGAAAAGCCGGCCGTGCTCGAGCTTCTCAAGGACCTCTGCATGCAGACGGCCTTCTCGGCCCCCCTGGCCCTGCAGCGGGAGGACATGCCCGAGGACATCGTGGAGAAGGAACGCAGCGTGCTGGCGGGCCTCGACGAGGTCAAGTCCAAGCCCGAAAAGGTCCAGCCCAAGATCGTCGAGGGAAAACTGAACAAATTCTTCAAGGAAAAGACCCTTCTCGAGCAGGAGTTCGTCAAGGAGAAGAAGGTCGCGGTCAAGAAAGTGCTTCAGCGTGTCGGCAAGGAGGCTGGCGGCTCGCTGGACATCAAGGACTTCGTTCGCCTCGAGGTGGGAGAGACGTAAGGCAAGTCTTTCGCCCCTGATCGACATGATTTCCAATCGGATCTGCATGATCTTGACGAGGGGCCATTCCTTTCAAGGCGTAGGGGTTCAAGACGCGTGCCCGAATACAAGCGCATCCTCCTGAAGTTCAGCGGCCAGGCCCTGGGAGGGAACGAGGGCCGGGGGATCGAGCTCGCGGAGGTGGAATCGCTCGCGGAATCCGTGATGCGCGTCCGGGACAACGGCGCGGAAGTCGCCATCGTCCTCGGGGGGGGCAATTTCGTCCGGGGCGGAACGCTGGCCACGGCCGGCGTGAACCGGGAAACCGCCGACTACATGGGCATGGTCGCCACGGTGATCAACGGACTCGCCCTCCAGGACCGTCTCGAAGCCCGGGGCGTTCCCACGCGGGTGTGCTCGGCCATCCAGATCGGCGAGGTCTCGGAACCCTACGTCCGGCGACGGGCCATCCGCCACCTCGAGAAGGGGCGCGTGGTCATCCTCGCCGGCGGAACCGGCAATCCCCACTTCACCACGGACACCGCCGCGGCCCTTCGCGCCGCGGAAATCGGCGCCGCGGTGCTCTTCAAGGCGACCCGCGTGGACGGCGTCTTCTCGTCCGACCCCGAGAAGGATCCCGGCGCCAAACGGTACGAGCATCTCACTTACATGGACGTGCTCAACCGGGAACTCAAGGTGATGGACCCCACCGCCGTGACGCTCTGCATGGAAAAGAAGCTCCCCGTCATCGTCTTCGATTTACGCGTCCCCGGAAACATCGAGAAGGCCGTCTCCGGGAAGACCGTGGGAACCCGCATCACCGCCGGATCCTGAAAGCTGAAATCCCCGCCCCTCTTCCCGCCCGTGACAGGCTACGCGTCGCCGCCCGGATCCAGGGTCGTTCGCACGGCGTCGAGGAGATCGAGGGTCTCTTCGCCGACCGGGGAAGAAGGATCCGCCTGGGCGACGAGAGCGATGGAGGCCGCCATCAGGAGCGGCAAGACCCAGGGGCGCTCCCCGTTCTCTTCCACTTCGCTGAGGGCGCGGACGTCCTCGTCCTCGAGAAGGGGCGCGAGCATTCCGGCCGCCGATCCGCCGGCGGAAACGCCGTCGAGAATACCGGACAGGCCCCGGACCAGGATCCGCAGGATGCGCATGGTTTTCCAGGCGTCGGCCTCCGCGCTTCCCGCCTCGCGAAGCCTTTCGGTAAGCACCGCGCCGAGATCCCACGCCTCGAACCGTTCCAGGATCTCCTCCGGCCGGTTCTCGAGGGCTTCCAGCCCGCCGAGCGGTTCGAGGAAAAGCCACACGAGCACGGCGCGCCGGCCGGGCGCCGGCCCCTTACCGGCGGCGTCGAGGGCCGCGCCCGTTTTCCGCCGCGCCGGCGTCTTTCCGCGCGCAAGACGCCTGACGAGATCCGGCATCCTCTGAAGGGCCGCGGCCCGGGCCTCGAAATCGGCGCGGAGGCGGGTCGCGTCCGCCTCGGTTCCCTCGGCCCGGCGGGCGGCGTCGAGGAGCCGTCGGAAAAGGCCGCGGAAGCTCTCCGCAGACGCCTTCGCGGTTTCGGGCGTGGAGGGGGCGGACGAGGGGAGGGGCAGGGACGCCAGGTTCCGGAGGGCGTCTATGAGGGGCCGCCGCAGAAACGCCTTCAGGCGCGCGTCCATGTCGCGAACGCCCTGGCCGTCGAGTTCGGCCGCCAGCCTGTCCCACGGTTGCCGGTCCGAGGCGTCCACCTCGCGGAAATCGAGGAAGACGTGAGCGCCGTAGGGCTCCATCTGCACGTAGAGCCCGTTTCGCCGGATCTCGTCGTGGCAACGGATGTACTCGAGACCGGAGACGTGGTCCCGGAAGATGCAGAAGCGTACAGCCCCCCCCGACAGGCCCAGCCCTTCCGCCAGCGTCCGTTGGTCCTGGACCGTTTCGCCGCCCCGTTTGCTCGCGAAGGCCGTCGACGTCCGGATCCACCCCGCCGTGTTCCCGAAGCGGTTGTGATAGACCACGAGGACCCGATCCCGGCCGTGCCGGTTGGAGTAGGCGAACACGTCCTCGTTGACGCGCCCGCCGGCGGTGAAGAAATCGTAGAGGAGGAAATGCTCGGCGCGGGCGAAGAGGCGCCGCCGGCGCAGCAGGGGGAAGATCACGCGCTCGTGGTGGAGGATCAGCCCCTCGTCCGGGACCTCCTCCCGGTAGGCCCGCGCGTACTCCATGCCGTACTTCTCCTCGAACCCCTCCACCTGGCCGTGGGCGAACATGGGAAGCCCCGGCAGCGTCGCCATCAGGAGGCAGACGCCGAAGTACTTGTCCCACTTCCCGAACTGGGCGACCGCCGTGTCCTCGTCGGGATTGCTCATGAAGTTCACGAACCGTTGCATCACCTGCGGGTCGAAAGCGAGCGTGTTCTTCATCACGGAGCGGTAGTTCGCGTTCTTCTCCTCCTTCAACATGTTCATGAAGGCGCTGTTGTAGACCCGGTGCATCCCGAGCGTGCGCACGAAGTAGCCCTCCATCAGCCAGAAGGCTTCCGCGAGCAGGAGGGTGCCGGGTGCCTCGATCCGGACGCGGTCCACGACCTCCCGCCAGAACTCGACGGGCATGCGCTCGTGAAAGGCTCCCCGTGACAGCCCGTGCTCGCCGCGGGTGGGAATGGCGCCCCCCTCGCCCGGAGCGGGGAACCACAGACGCCGGTAATGCCTCTTGGTCAGCGTCATGGCGGCGTCGAAACGGATGATGGGCGACCGGCGCGCCACGGCGAGGATCTCCTGGATGAGCGCCTCGCGGACCTCCGGCTTCAAGTGATCGAGCTGGGCCGTGTCGTTCCAGGGCATGCCCGTCCCGTCGTTGCCGTGATAGAGGAAGCCCTCCTCCCCGCTCCGGCGGTCCTGCCGGCGAAACACCACGGCCGCGTCCGTCCTCTCGAAGTAGTGGGATTCGATCCGGATGTCCACGTTCTCGTCGCCGGAGAGGTCGGGGCCGTCGAAGCGATAGGCGGGAAACGGGCACCGCTCGAGGGCGAGATACCGTTCGGGATGCTCGATCACCCAGCGGGCGTCGATGCCCGTGTGGTTGGGCACCATGTCCGTGGCCATGCGGATGCCCCGCGCGCCCGCCCGGCTCTTGAGGTTCCAGAACGCCTCCTCCCCCCCGAGATCCCGGGCCACCTCGTAGGCGTAGACGGCGTAGGCGGAAGCGGAGGCTTCGGAATTCCCGCACATCCGTTTGATCGTGCGCGAGGCCGGGCTGCGCTCCCAGCACCCGATCAGCCAGAGAGCGTTGAAACCCCACCGGGCGAGCCGGTCCAGCTCCTCGTCGGGAACCTGGTCCAGACGGTGGATCTCGCGCCCCCACGCCCGCGACAGCTGGTGCAGCCACACCAGCACGTGCTTGGCCACCAGCACGACCTCCGGCATCCAGTCCAGGTCGGCCGAGTACCCCTCCGGTTCGTCTTCCAGGCCGGCGTAGTCGTACACCGCGGCGTCCGCGCCCCCCGGCTTCCAGGACAGGGCTTCCTCGCGCAAGAGGTCGACGCCCCGGAGGAGCCACTCGCTCCATTCCCCCAGGAGGTCGCCCCACCGCGTCCGGATGTACTCCAGCTGTCCCGCCAGGGAATGGGGAACGATCCGCGCCGGCGCGAGCAGCATCTCCATCAACGGCTCGCCTTCCGGACCGATCGGGGCGCGCGTCTCGTAGAAGGCCCTGGCTTGATCGACCAGCTGCCGGTAGGCTCCTCCTTCTTCCAGCGGGGTCTCGTCGATCAGATCCCGGTAGGGGCCGAGGGCCGGATTGCGGTTCACCACCCACAGCAGCAGGATTTCCTCCAGGACGAGAAGCCGGTTCGGAACGTTCCCCGTCTCGCCGGCGAGGGCGGACGCCGGCGGATCGCCCCGAAAGACGCCGTCGGGGGGGAAGATCCGCGGCCACGACTGCAGCACGGATTCGAGACGGTCCGGCCCCACGGTTTCCTCGAGATGGTCGTGAAGATCCTCGAGCGAGCCGGGGCTTTGTTCCCGGCGGTAGCGTTCCATCACGTGGTGGAAAACGGCGTGAAGCAGGGCGATGGCCGTGAGTTCCCCGGGCCGGGCGGGACGCGCGGCCGCCCGGGGGGGCTCGCGGTCCCCGTTGATCTTCCAGGCGAGCAGGCGGGCGGTCTCGTTGAGGGAGGGGGATCCCGCCGGCCGCAGGCCCTCGAGGGGTTTCGACAGACCGAGACGGGAGCGGATCTTCCCGTCGAGATGGAATTCCGGCGGCTTCGTCGTTTCATCCTCCATGGGCGATCCGCCATGGTTCGATCGGATTTTCACTTTTCCACTCTAGCACCCGTCTTGCTCCCGATTCCAGCGCTTTCACGAAAGAACCCGGCGTCTCTCGACACCGGGCTCTGGTGAGGGCAGCAGGACTCGAACCTGCGACCCACGGCTTAAAAAGCCGTTGCTCTGCCAAACTGAGCTATGCCCCCTTCACGGCACCTTTATACCGCCTCCGGCGCCTTCCATCAAGCACCGGGCCCCAAGGCTCGTGTTCCGGTGAATGGCGGTGCGGGGAATTCGCCGCCTCCAGGGCCGATGAGTGGCGACCGG